>JAFWQC010000005.1 GCA_017509245.1 Clostridiales bacterium
ATTACTTTAATAAAAACTCAATTCTTAGAATTGAAAAAGGTCCGTTTTACTTCAAGTTTTGCATTCTATTCAATTTTCAAGATCCGTGCTTTTCCTTTGATTTTTGAGCACATTTATATCGTGCCTCCGTCAAAGTGCTCGATTATTCTAATTCGACGAGCCTATTCTGTCAAGGACTTTTTTTCAGTTTTTTGAACTTTTTTTCTTCATGATTTAAAAGTATATGCGTATTATTTTAAATATTGTACATTGCTATCTGTCAAATCCCGGACAATAAGCAATCGAAAATTCCCGCAATGACTTTATACATTGCATTTAAACAACTTATGCCTGATTCCGGGGTCTTATCCATGTATGAACCCCGCCTGACCTGTGATCAGCTTCACAGCCGGAAGTCATATTTTCGCTACTAATAAAGATTCATATCAACATACAGGACCTTCGGACGGGTCTGTATCCGGACATGTTAACAACTATATGTACAGGTATTAATATTTTGTACACATCATATTCATAATTCTATTAAATCATAAATATTTCCAAGATTTACGATATACATTTGTCACAATTCATTGTACTTTTTGGAAGAATTATGAATAAATTGTGAACGCTTAGCGTTCAGATATGGGGGTACAAATGAATAAAAAGATTTGTAAGGCTTTCACCAGATTAATCTCCATGATCATCATCACAGTCATGATCACCGGAACTCTTCCGCTCACTGTCCTGGCGGACGAACTCGGAAGCGGAGATACCCGGGCAGCAACTGAATACTCTGACACAGCAGATGACACCGGGGATCAACAACTTGATCAGGAAGAACAGGAACCGGCCGTTCCCGCAGAAGAAGATGCTGATATCCCTGCTGATGCGGATGATGTATCTGATATCTCTTCTGAAGGGGCAGCCGTTTTTTCTTCTGAAGATAACGGTCCGGCTCTTGATGAAGAAGCTGAGAACAACGCCGATGTTGTTTTCGATGGCGAAGATGATGTAATCAACGGTGATGAAGATCAAAATGTTTCTGATGATATTACTATTCCCGTTGATGACTGTTCAAAAGAAGCTTCAATACCCGCTGCAGGAGCGGTTGCTGCAGCCCCGGAAGACGAGACACTTTTAGGACGTCTTTCCATTTCCAGAAACAACACTGAATTTCCTTCCGGCGACAGCTATGTAATGTCGGAAGCGAACGGAAAGGGATTCTTTGTAAACTACAGATATTCCAGTCTTGAGAATTCCGTTCTTGTCGTTGAGTGCCTTGATTACGGCGCTGATTTCGCGGCAATACCACAAACAAACGAATTCTTTAACCAGGTGGTAAAACTCGGACAGGGCAAGCTCGCATTAAGATTTAACAACAGTCCCGAAGGCAATGACTGCACAGTTAATTTCCAGATGACGTCTGTTACTCTTACACAGGCGCAGGCAATCAAACTTATCGACAGTGAGACCGTCCCGACATCAAGGATCGCTGTTACAGAATATACTCTTCCCTCTTACGCGTCTCTTTCATCAGTTCTCACAGAAGGCATCAAGGGTGATGAAGCAATCCTCTGGGAAGGTACTCCCTACTTTAATCCGGATGCAACAATAACTGCTCCGAATCCGTTCAAGCTTACTGTTTCTCCAATTTCCGATGAGACCTGTTCACTGACTAATTACCATTTTGATGCGATCGGTCAGAACACAGGTTACTATACGACCTGCTTTGACGGATACAACAACGGTTCATACAGATTCGAAATGCCGGGCGCTTATGACGCTAACGGCTCATTAATGGAGATCGTCGGCATTCGCCTTTATCTGCCGACAGATCTCGTATACTTGCGTGCTCTTGATCTTCCCGGCGGAGTAAAAGAAGGCCTTACATATCCGAACTGCCAATGGCTCCGCACTTCATTCGATAAATACTGGAATGACTGGACGATCGGGGAACTGACATTGGATCCGGAGAAGAATGCATATTATTACGATCTTACCCCGCCTTCACGTATCTTTAACGAGGACACTTTTGGTATTTCCAAGCAGCATCCGGGAATGACACTCAGATGGAGACTTAACAGCATAACAGACCCTCTCACACCTGATACGAGTTATCTTGCAGAAAACACGATAATAACATACAGACTACCGGGTGACGGAAGTAATGTAAGAACAACCGAAGTAAGCGGCTCTGAAATCGTTACCGGTAAAATTCAATACAGAGACCCGAAGACGACTTTCCCTGACATCCGTGCGGCAGACAGGAACCCTGTATCCGATCAGAATGTTCAGGTCGGCAGCGCTTATACAAACCAGCGTTTCAGTTCAACATTTAACAGCATGATCAACAGGGCTAAGCTCTCGACTTTGCCTTCTTACACCGGAGAAGTTACGCAATTATATGAGTTCCCGTATCAGATCAGGCCTACCGTGCTTCATCTCGGGGATGAATGGAGAGACACTTACAGCAACAGCATTTTAACCTCCCAGATATCAGGCATCTGCTATAACACCTGGGAGAGTGATGAATGGGTTGCCGTAGCTCAGGAAACCATCGACAAATACAACCAGGAACTGTACGTAAGATCTGCTATTAACAGATACAGATCCATCGGGGATTATTCTTTCCCTAAGGATGTTCATGTAAAGAGTGTCCGTATCGAATGGTCACATCTCGGATGCACGAGGAGGATCGGCGAAGGTTCCGAGAGCGATTTCAGCACATTAAATGTAAGCTTTGATTTCAAGGTCAATAACTGGACCGACAAGACAGAGACAGAGACGCTCCCTGATTTAACACAGGTTTCCGTTTTATACCGTGAGAGCTATGACGGAGTATTCAGAGACGGCGAGACTTTCAAGCCTGATACCGTAACTGCTGATATGCAGCTTGCCGGACAGGACGAACCCACATCCCAGAGCGTCGAGAAATATCTCTGGTTCAGACTTGTTTTACCGCCTGAACAGATCTGCCCCGAATTGACCGGTACAGGAACAAGTGAATATACCCCCTACTATATTAACGGCGGAAAAGTCAGCAGTGTCGGAGATCTCGGCATCATCATCGGAAAGTACGGCGAGCGTTATGATTATATTCACGATCCTGTGATCACGTTGAAGCTTATAAACCTCAGAGATGAGATTGCTAACGCGACTGACGAAGATCTTTTAGGTCTCTTTACGGGTTCATTTACGGCAATGCCAAAACTCTCAGGATGGACATTTGTTTATACAGCAGAGAACAGCAATCATGATGTCTATACCAACAGCGTTACCATTCCTGAAATTACTAATTCCTACGGCACAGCAGATAACTGGCTGCCTATCCCCGAAGGCTATGCATTTACATCCGTTGTACTCTCATATGACGGTGAACTTGACCTCTCTCACAGAAGCGAGACAGATTCAACGACTACAGTGTGGCTTATGAAGAACATATCTCTCCGCAGATATGACAGCATTCCATATCTTGATAAGAAGATATATGTAAAGAAGGATTACGGATATGCAGAGATCCGTTTGAACGGAGACATCAAATTCGATATCACGGAACTCGCAGAGGGAGACACTTTGCACTGCAAATGTGAAGATGACGCTCATGTTCATGTAAAAGATATGGTATACGATAACGCCCACTATCCTTTACGTGTTTACAGCACCAGAAAAGCTTCCATAAGCGTTAAAGGTTCCACACCCGAGAAAGCCGTTATTTATCAGGGCGAATCCGTCGGCGATTCTGCAAATGAGACTGCTGCTACAACTTGGGACACAAAGAATTTTGCCGTAATCTCGGGAGATCCGGATTACTTTAACGAAGCAGGAGAACACGGTCTCACCTACAGTGGTGCTTACAGATATATCAACAATCAGAAGTATAATACCTTCCACAGATTCTTCCCTATTGACGATATCCATGAATGTATCTACATCGAATTGACTGATGAGGAATTCATTCCTAATCTAAAAAACAGTAGCCTCTGGGGTTACCCTTTAACAGGAGGGAACATAAAATCCGAGATTATTACATCAACTGATGACGAAGGTAACTTCCGCCGCTTCCTCAAGCTTGAGTTTGACAAGGACTTTTTAAGGACCAAGATCTATCTGAATAATGACGGAACATGGCAGTGGAGAGATAACGGAATAATGAACATGTTTCCGGAAAAAACGCGTTACAATGACGAAGGTCAGAATGTCATCAGCCTCGACGGCCAGCTCTATCACGAGGATAATTACACCGGACCGTTCAAGCTGGCATTTGATACTGTTCCCGGCACCACTCCCGGCGACCATCACCCTGTAGGAATGATCTATTATGATTTCTATGATTTTATTACCTATGGTCACGCTTCGGTAAATGAGCCTGAAAGCGAGAGAAACGGCTTTGACAGGAACCGCACCTGTTACGTTATGTCAGGCACTAACATCGTGGACGATACCATGTCCCTCAGCGGCGATACGTCACGAAAATTCTTCTATCAGGACGGAAGCGCATGGACAGTTGAAGTGCTTATGCACCAGGAGATCGGCGTAAATCTTGCTCCCGGAAAGAACATGACTTACTACGATTTCGGTAATGGCAGCTTGAACGCTTTCAAGGTCATAGATTTTATGGATCCTGAAAAGCATGATCTCAATGCTTTCCTGACAATTACAGGACCCGGCAACCTTAATGCCTCTCCTATCTATGACATGTCCACAGTCATTGTTATTCCAAAAAAGGATAAGAAGATTGAATATACATATATAACGACAGAAGGCGGAGCCCAGCAGGATTACATTGAATATTCCGATCCGAGCAGCATGGATATGTATCTCCGCGGAACACCTTATTTGGTCTCCAACACAACAAGTTCAACACCTGTCCTGATGTATACTACTGCAGAGGATCCTACCGGCAGCTCAGCTGAATGGATGACTTCTGACAAGATCAGTGACTGGACAGCCGTAACCGGAATCCGTGTTTCTGTCAATGTTATGGAGCCGGTGACCTCAGTAAAATTCCGCCTTGACCTGGCAACGGATGATGAACTCTCATATGAGAACCTCAGCAAGCAGGGTTACACCGGGGGAACATTTGAATACAGGGAATCCCAGGATGGTAATTTCATTGACCCGCAGCACTTGAATATCGGAGCCTGGTTCTTTGAAGGATACAACTATGATTGTGAAGTATTTTGGGATGTATATGATGAGAGCGGTACCCGTGGTTATTACAGCGAAGAGCGTGGAATAGGTAATGTATCGCTCACACTGTATGATGCTTCCGGCAATGTAATTCCTCAAAAAGACGGTGCAACCTGCATATACACCAACATTAGCGGCGACGCCAGTTTGTTTGCTCCGAAATTTGATGAGGGACAGTATATTGTCGTCAGCATGCCGGTGACCACTGACGGTTCGGTCCCTAAGATGACAGTTTTCCCGGCAGGCACGTTTGCAAGTTATGACAGAGACGAAAACAAAGTTTTTCTCAAGGAGCCATCTGCAGCTATGACAATCGTCAGAATCGGTTTTGTCAAACTTCCGCAGATACAGGCCGAAGATATCGAGATGTATGTCGGAGACACCGTATCAGCAGAAGCAATTGCAAGGGAATATGTCACCTGCTCAAGCAGCAACGATAATAATATCCTGACAAACGGCTCTTACAAGATCCGGTTCAATAACATTGACGAGAGTATTGCCACTTTTGAAAATAACGGAAAGCTGGTTATGAAAGACCGCGATAACATTAAATCCGCTTATTCTTTCACCGGTGTTGCTCCCGGAAAGTTTACGGTGGATGTTGTCCTTACCAACAAGGTCGGAGATTCTGTCACAACGTCTTTTACAGTTACGGTAAAGGAACGCACAGACATGGACATCATCGTCACAAACACCTGGGATGACGATAACAACCGTGACGGCATCCGCCCTGACGGAGTTACTGTCCAGCTCATGAAGAACGGCGTAGCCGAAGGTGATCCGGTCGTTCTGAACGATGAGTGCAGCAACACGTACACGTGGACTAAGATGATGCGTTACGATGACAGCGAGAATGAGATCGAATACACATTATCCGTAACTCCCATCGCCGATGTGCCCGGTCATACCGGCTATACGCAGAACGTCACTAAGAGCGGCTATACCGCTAACCTGACTTCCGCTGCAGGCGGCTATGAGTTCACCGTCGAGAACATTCACATTCCGGAGAGAGTTGAGCGCACAGTAGTCGCAGTATGGCTCGACGATGACAACGCTGACGGCATCCGACCCGGAAAGCTCGAAGTTGCTCTTTCTGACGGTTCATCAGTTACCATCAACCCTTCCAACTACTGGGGCATCACAGTCGCAACACTGTACAAGTACGAAGAAGGTCAGCTTGTCGATTACACCTGGACTGCTCCCGCAGCACCTGACGGATATACTTTCTCACAGACTGTTGAAGGAACGATAACGACACTTATCTATGTCCACGAGCGCGAAAACCGTTCACCTTCGCTCCTGCTCTCCACTACAACAGATCCCGGCAAGCCTCTCCCCTCCACCGGCGAAGCAGTGGCAAGAAGGACTTATCTTGCAGCAGTCTGCCTGGTCGTCGCAGGCGGAATGGCTGTAGTGGCACTGCGCGGTTTCAGGAAAAAGGAAGAACAGTAACATTGTTACAAAAGGCTTTGTCCCATGATCTTGTAACGGGCATTGCTTAAAAAGTGTTTAAAACAGTGCAGATTCTAAAGTAATCTTGCAATCCCGGCACAGATTGCGGATTAAGTGCGAATCCTGCACTGTTTTTGCATTTTCCGGTAACGATCAACACCTGACCGAAAAACTTCTGGATCAGGAGGTATTCTGCCGTCCCAATTTTCGACAACGGAATGGTAATATAAAAAACGGATATATTTCCCGTACCATGCGAAGAATCCGCAACAGTTATTCGTCTATAAGACAGATGCGGATGGAAAGGAGGCAAAGGTTGACCGGCAAAGAATTCGAGCAGATCTATAACGATTCTTACCGCGCGGTGTATTGGACGGCGATGTCTCTTCTTAAGAACGAGGCCGACGCTGAAGATATCGTTCAGGATACTTTCGTAGCACTGATTGAATCATATGACACCATAAAGGATAAGAGCAAAGTCACATCATGGCTTAAAAAGACTGCTGCCAATAAATGTCTTGACCGCATAAAGCTCTCTAAGACAGACAATATGGATGACGAGTTCTTTGACAGCGTAGAAGCGGTTCCTGAGGATTTTCTTCCTGACTCGGTCATCGAATCTGAAGACGCCAGAAGGATAGTTATGGAAATCATTAACAATGCCCTGTCTGAAGATATCAGAAGAACACTTATACTGTTCTACTTCGATGAGATGAGCACTAAAGAGATCGCAGCTGCGCTGAACGTTCCCGAGGGAACAGTATCACGCCGTCTTAACTTTGCCAGAAATAAGATCAAGAAGGAGGTCGGGAAATATGAAGAAGAACACAAGACGAAGTTGTTCGGTATGGCAATACCATTCTTAGGCAAGCTTTTCATAAAGGAAGCCGAGCAGGTGCCTTTCAAGCCCATGCCGGTCAAATTGGTAAATCTGTCCGCATCAGCAGAGAGTCCAAGTTATGGACAAGGAATCAAGACTTCAGCGAAAGTCATTAAAAAAGGGACAGATATCATGAAGACAAAAATACTCATTGGTGCTTCTGCAACAGTGGTTGCTGCAGCGGCAACGACAGCGGTCGTATTAACAACTGTTAATCACACTCCCGCAGAACCGGAACTGCCGGTCAGTTCCATTACTGAACAGTCTGAGGAATATTCTGAGGACACGGATTATACCGCCAATCTTTCCTCTATGGAAGATACAGAAGATACGGATTACGATGACCTCAATGAATTTGTCTCAGATAATCCTCAGGTGTACTCGCTTGAAGGCATGTCTGCCGAAGAGATCTTTGACGAAATTCTAAAAATCTCATCAGGAATTTCCTACATTGAATCACCTGATGATTTTGCAAGCGTTTTCAGAGTTGAACCGTATAGTGGCTATATCGATTTGGATGCCTATCGTTTCTACTCTTATAAAGACGGACCAAGTGATATCAGAGATTATATTGACGGGGTATCAATTGATACATCATACTTGGGTACGGAATGCAATCAGGTTTACATCACTTTATATATAACGGACTATGACACGTCTATTGCTTTATATGAGCTGATCCTTGACTACCTGCGTGATAATTGCCCGTATGATCCATACGAATATGATCACAGGGATGACGCTTACTGGGGTGCTAGAATCCATGAAAATGAATATGATTATGGACTCAGCGTTAATAAGTTTGATGAATATTATTTTACTATTCGAATGCCACCCGGATAAGATTGCGGTTGAATAAACGAATGAAGCAATCTGCTGTATTTCCTAATCTGTTAATTCAACACAGACCGCATCGGCGGTGTCTCGCAGCTTCAATTCACGGCATTTTCACGGCATAGCCGGGAATTTGCCGTGATTATAATTGAATATCGACAAAATTCACGGCATTTTCACGGCATAGCCGGGATTTTGCCGTGATTATAATTGAATATCGATAAAATTCACGGCGTTTTCACGGCATAGCCGTGAATTTGCCGTGAATCCATATGCACTGTTATTTGACCAGCATCCCGGAAGCACTGTTTGTCACAAATGAATCACACCGTTGCCGGAGAACGCTTCCCTCTCCTGCTCACGATAACAAGCATAACCAGCGAGATAATAACCATAATTATCAGTGCGGCCTCAAAAGCTCTGCCCGTGAAAATATATACCGGATTGATATTCCAATCCACGAAAACTGATATGTGAAAAACAAGATTATAAAGCAAGTGGATCACCATCGGGATCACGATGTTATCTGACAGAACAAACATAACTGCAAGACCGACACCCATGGCACTAAACTTAAGGAATGTAATTGCACTCCACGCAGAAATGCAGTGGAGCAATCCGAAAAGGACAGAGCTGACAAAGATATAAATAAGCCTGAGCCAGATGTTATTCTTCGTATGTTTCAAGCCTCCGAGCATAAGGAACCTGTAATTGATCTCTTCGTGAAAAACCGTCGTCACCTGACGCACTATCTCATACAATATGAGGATTCCTTTTGTCAGTCCCACTATTACCCCAATACCTGCGATTACCTGTGCAACAGCATATGCAATGACCCGGACAACGATATATAAGAAAAACAATGTCATTCCGGCCCCGTAGATAAGAGCCCTGCCGGAACCTTTAAAAGACAGTATGTCAGAAGGTTTGCGGCCATAGAGTTTGGATGCGGCGATCAGTATAGCTATGCCAAATACCAGGCGGAGAAATGAATGTTTCAGATCCCCTGAAACGCCTTCCATGAAATGAGGTACAAGGAGCGATAATCCGATGAACACGCTTGTAAACAAAAGATGCCATATGAATCCGTTGTATTTCTTGTTCCAAAAGATCTTATCTGCCATATTTATCCCACTCTCTATTACAGTTCCTGATTCGCTTTTTCCGGCCCTCTCCTGCTCACGATAACAAGCATAACCAGCGAGATAATAACCATAATTATCAGTGCAACCTCAAAAGCACCGCCCATGGAAACAAATACCGGATTGAGATTCCATTCCATGAAGGATGATATGTGAACTGCAAAATCGTAAAGGAAATGGATCAGCATCGGGATCACGATGTTATCTGACAGCACTAACATAACCGCAAAACCGATACCCATGGCACTTGTCCTAAGGAATGTATACGTGTCCCACGAAGGAATGCAGTGGCTCAATCCGAAAAGAACAGAAGTGGCAAAGATATAAGCGAGCCTCAACCAGATGTTGTTCTTCGTATGTTTCAAGCCTTCGAGCATCAGGAACCTGAAATTGATCTCTTCGTAAAAACCTGTCGTCACCTGCTGCAGGATCACGCGCGATATGAAGATGCCCGTTGTAAGTCCAACTATTACTCCAGACCCTGCAATGACCTGAATAACAACATATAAAAAGAACAATGTCAGTCCCGCTCCGTAGACAAGAGCCTTGCCGGAACCTTTGAAAGACAGAATGTCAGAAGGTTTGCGGCCATAGAGTTTAGATGCGGTGAACAGTATCGCTATACCAAATACAAGGCGGAGAAATGAGCTGATCAGAAACCAGGTCACGCCTTCCGTGAAATGCCGTCCGAGAAAAGATAATCCGATGAACACGCCCGCGAGCAAAAGATGCCATATGAATCCGCTGTACTTCTTGTTCCAAAAGATCTTTTCCAACATATTTATCCCCCTTTTCACTGTTCCTGCTCCCCATTTTCCAGCTCCCGTCTGATATCGGAAACTGAAAGTTCCACCGTGTTGTCATCACCCTTGATGATAAGCTTATTGCCGCGCCATTTGGCCTTGACAGCCTCATCATCGAGCGGTTCGAAATATTTCACGTAAGTCCTTAAAAGGTGCGGATCGTAATTGAGCGGATCTTTCAGATCACCGATCAGCACGTCGCACGGGCAGGCCCAGTAACAGCCTTCATAAGCAACAAGGTCTTCTTTCCTGTTGTAATGCACCGCCGTGATAATGAACGATTCGCCGACCGGATACCTGTTGTCGTGCGCGTAACCTTCCGGCATATAGTGATAGCGTTCCTTTGTGTCGGGATCGAAAAAACTGATCCCGTACAGATGGACTTTTATTGCAACATACCGGTGCCCGTTGCTGTGTTCTATCAACGGATTTTTCAGGTCGACCTGGTCATCAAGACAGACGTGACTGAAGATCTCCTCATTGTTCATAAGTACACTGTAGACAGAGAAAGGCACGTTGTCCTTCATATATTCTTTGCGGACCAGTTCAAGATCATCAGCAAGTGTTTTCCTCTCTTCTTCAACAGGATCGGCACCTGCCGCAAATGTCTCGCAATTTTTAAAGTCATCCGCAAATCTCTCATATGCATTCTCATAAGAGAATCCGTCATAGCGGCACAGGCACAATTTATTTATGACAGCGAAAAACTGTATTTCAGGAATTTCCTCCGACTCAAGACAGATCTTGACCAGATACCTTTTGCCGTCTTCTGTTATCTCCAGCGATTCGATGATCTCATCCTTAAATTCCGGGATCTTCCTTAACTTGCAGCCGGCTGCACGTGAAAAGAATATGCTGAAACTTGTAAAGCCGGAGGAGAGCTTTTCGCGCTCGGTAAAAAAGCCCGTCAGAACGGTAGAGAAACGTATTGATGCCCTCGCGCCCTTGTAGTTGTATTTTCTGAATTCTTCCAGACTAAATTCACTCATTATCTTTCCCCATTCTTCGTGACGCTTTTCCCGGTCACAAAAATCAAGTCAATTATAACATGAGGTTTCATCATACATTTGGATATGTTATAAGTAGGTAAGCAACTGGAAACAAATAAGACGGGGATACATATGGACTATACTTCCAAAGAAGCGAAAAAACTGTTGAGGGACTACTACAAGTGGTGGTGGGAAGACCTGCACATGGAGACGCTCAAAAGTATCAACAACAGTAATTGGTACGATAGGCCATATGTGCTCCACGAGAAAGTCGACCATTCACTTGATATTCGAAGAGGTCTCGAAAAAGGCATCCTGACCCCTCCCTGTGACAGGGATCACGATGATGCAATTTCCGAACTGATGGAGATCTGGAAGACGATCGACCTCACCGATCTTGTTAACGGTTTTCTCTACAGTCTTTCGACCTGCAGCAACCAGTACAGAACGGCTCTTGCAAGTTACTTTTTCGCAAAGGGCATGACGGCTCACAAAGGAAAGCACGTCCCGGGTTATGACTCCCCTGAAAGATGCGCTTACTGCGGAATGCCGTTTAATGAAGAAGGCAAGACCCATATCGACGGTAACCTGTTGAGATACATTCTGTACAGTCCTCAAAAATACACAATAGAGTGGATACAGAATGCTGATTATGCTCTTTTCGATCTTAAACAATTCAAGGAGCTTCCGAAGGTTAAGTACAAGCAGGAAGACGTGGACATTCTCGTGAAGATCTTAAAACTTGCGGAAACGCTTGGAAAAGACAACAAGTATACAGCGCTTCAGAAGCTGATCACGAGAGGCAAGATATTGGACGCGACCGGAAACGAGACGATTGTTATTCTCGGCGTTCTTTCGGTCTGCGGAATTTTCCAGACAAATGAGCACCGGGGATATACCCATAAGTTCACTTCATGCGATAACAGGCATTTCGAAGGATACGAGACAGAGCTTTTCTATCCTCTGTCCTTCTGGAAAGGAAAAGACGGCGTCGACATGAAAGCTCTTGCAGAGGTCTTCCCTGCCTGCGTGACCGAAGCAATGGAAGCGGATAAAGCCGAGGTGTCCCTGACTGATGTTTATTCAGAGAGCAAGAAGGATTCAGCACCCGTAAGCCGTGCGGAAGATGCATTCACGGACGGAAAGCACATCCTTGAATTAGATGACAGAAGGCGCCACTATTTCGGACTCTCCAGGCTCGATCCCACATGGCACAAGGAAGTCAGATACTCCGTTTTATACAACTTTTTCAAGCGGACCGAAGTCTATTTCGAGGGCAACAGCATAAAGAAGGTCATCTTTGAGAGCAAGGATCTCCAAGACGACGGCACACTCTCTGACGTTACTTATTCCGAAAGAGATATCGTGGCCGAGACAGAAGACAGATATCTTCTTCTCCCGAAAACCTCACGGGGCCGCAAAAAGCCCTGGACGCCGTCACTTCTGGACACGTTCACCTATGTTACCGTACGTCTTGAAGTAAACTTCGGCGTAGGTATGCATCTGATAAACTGGAAAAACGGCAAGACTCTTCCGCTTGTGGATCAATACATCGGCAACGGAAAGTCCATCAAGTCGCCGTTAGCTTTCTATACCTACACCGACGAATACATAAGAAATATCCCTGAGAACTACGAAGAGGTCCTGGCCGATTTCAGAGCCGACTAGGATTCCCGCCGTTGATCCGTTCAGTCTGCCCATGTTCCTGACGCATCACACATAACTCCCCCGTCATGCTATAATTGCCGTATTGGGGAAAAGTACGCGCACGTCAGATGAGCTTTTAAAGCGGATGGAGTAGAAAATGCTGACATATAGAGTTGCGGAAGATAAGGATCTTAATGAAATATGCAAGCTGTGTGCAGATGCCTTCATGGAATACGATTTCTACAGGCCATTTGTCAGCGATCCCGCGAAAAGATGGAAATTCATATATGAACTTCACGTTCATTGCTTCACCGCCGAGATCAAGCGTAAGCAGGCTGTCGTCGGCGAAGAAAACGGTGAGATCATAACAGCATTCTCCCTCCACGAGCCCGGAAGAACCCAGGCCGGCTTCACAGAATACGTGAGTTCAGGCGGTTTAGGCATGCTCCTGCGCTATGGCTTTACCCCTCTCTCATGGTTCTCCATGTACGATAAATGCGTTGCGCCCGCCGAGCGCTTCAACAACAGCAACCACGACGTCTACTATGTCGAAATCCTTGCCGTAAGGTCTGACAAGCAAAGGCAAGGCATAGGCACCAAAGACATTCACGAATACATGATCCCCCATGTAAGATCTAAGGGCGGCGGTTACCTCTCCCTGATCACGAATTCCGTCGGAAACACCATGTTCTACGAATCAAACGGATTTACATGCTTCGATCACATCGATGTCCCTGCAGCGAAAACCAAGATCGGAAACTGGTGCTTCAGCATGAATGTGGACAGGTAGAAAAATTACTCCTTTATAATTCCTTTCACATGCGCGAAAATTCCTCTTGCTGTTTTTTGCGTGCTCGAAAATCATTCCCGCCGCAAAGAACTCCCCCTCCGCTCTTCATCGCGCCTAACCCGGCCAAATAATACCTCCTCAAAAGCCTATTTTCTTGTCGGTTTTTTGCGACAAATCAAACAACTTAGCCGACAATTACCATACAATCCTCCAAAGCTCTACAGGATTTGTCGAACTTATCTCCAAGCGTGAACATAAAACCGACAAGATGTTACAAATTAACCTGCAATTTGTATGATTTTTCCGACAAAGAAATATAGTTTTCAAAGGCACATTATTCTGGTGCTGAAGAGCAATAAGCAGTGGGCTTACAGGAGCAACAACTAAAGATTTCATATGATTATAAATGTAAACACCTACCGCCACCGTCCATGCTTGTTTTACAGATCAGTCTGATGCCGTCAAGGATGCCTTCGGCACATTCTGACGAATGCTTCGTCCTTGACTGCAGCGCCTGATCTGTGTTGGATGTTCAAGGCCGGTTGCGGTCATTGGCGGTTATGTAATGAAAGGCATCAACTGATATGCTGATTCC
>JAFWQC010000046.1 GCA_017509245.1 Clostridiales bacterium
ACCCGAGGAATCCAAATTCTGGTAAGGTAATGAAAAAATGTGGAATGAAGTATGAGGGTACTTTACGCTGTTCAGATTGGAATAATCAGGGAGTTTGTGATGCTTGCTATTATGGATTGCTAAAATCAGAACGTTAACTTCGGATTTGTCGGGATGAACGATAGAGCGTTATCTCTTGAATATAACGAACCAAGCCCGGGATATCTCGAGCCTATACTTGGGTTTCAGGGACATCCCTGACAAGCTTCTCTGTATTTGTATATACAAATACGTTGCTTGCTAATCCATTCCGAACAACAGGCAAACGAAAACAACCGGACATATTGTCCGGTTGTCTCATTTGAGCGCATCTTTTTCAATTTGTCGTAAGTTTGTCGTAAGTTATGTTCTTTTTTGTATTCAAGAACCATACAAACCCTTGATTTTATTGACTTTTTACGACGCCCATTGCATTTTTGGCGGAGAAGGAGAGATTCGAACTCTCGAAACCCTTTTGGGGTTTACACGATTTCCAGTCGTGCGCCCTCGACCAGGCTAGGCGACTTCTCCGTGTAACCTTACAAATATGCGTAAGGGATAAAATGCTCAATGATTGTATAATCTTTGTGTACCTTTGTCAACAATTAAAGACACCTTTGATGTGAGATTTATTGTCAACGTCCTGTTCCTGTGTTATACTTCATAGGCTTTGATTTGCCCCTATAGCTCAGCAGGTAGAGCGCATCCATGGTAAGGATGAGGTCTCCGGTTCAAATCCGGATGGGGGCTCCATTATAAAAGACCCGGGCAGCGATCGCGTTCCCGGGTTTTTCTTTTGTCAGATGTACATCATCACAATACCGGCTGCCAAAGTCGCAAGACAGGTGCCGACAGCGACCGTAAGGAGCGATCTTTCAAAGTATCCCAGTATCAGGGCGACCGCCAAGCCGAATGATGCGGTGGTGAATGAGCCCGTTGAATAAAGGATTGCAGGGAATGTCATAGCTGACAGGACCGTATATGGTATGTAATCGAAAAATGCCTTAACAGAACGATTTTCGAGCTTTTTGCGGAATAACGTGAAAGGGATCATGCGCACGAGATAGGTCGTGACAGCCATGACGATGAGGAGCGGTATGAAGATCTTATAATCGAGCTTGCCGCCCGAGAGTTCAGCCGCAGCGACAGGATTCTCGGAGACCTCATAAAAAGGCGCGATGAATATGAAGATGCCCACAAGACCGCACCCCAGGATGATCGCAACTATCGTGCCTGCCCTTCCCTTGAGCTTTCCCCTTGCAAAAACGGCTGCAAGAGCGGCCGCAACAGCCGCGATGATTACCGCAAAGCCCTGTGATATGTATTGTGACAGGACGGGCACGAAAAATAACAGGCACGAAAGAATGCATGCCATGAGCGAGCCCGTGAGAATGACCTTATCATGCTTGGCTTTGGGCAGAACGATCGACACGAACATGCCGTAGATGCCGATTGCAAGGGCATTTGTCAGGAATTCCGGGAATACCCGGCCGAGGATCGCACCTATTACCGTGCCTGCTACCCAGCCGATGACCGGAAGTACCGTAAGGCCGAAGAAATATCTTGCTCCGAATTCGTGCTTTTTGCTCACTGCAACGCCGAATATCTCATCGGTGATGCCGTACGAGAGAAGGATCCTCAAAAGAGGCGTCATCGACTTGTCCGCCTTCTGGGACAGCGCAATACCCATCAGCGAATATCGGAGATTAATTACTATCTGGGATAAGATCATGGCTATTATGCCGCCTGCTGCCGTCATGATGCCCAGGCCTGCAACCTGCCCCGCCGAGGTAATGCACGTAAGCGAGATCAGGGCAGCCTGAAGCCACGAAAGCCCCTTGGAGACCGCCAGGATGCCGAACGAGAACGAGACAGAAAGATAGCCCAGTCCGATTGGCAGACCGTCTTTTATTCCCTCTCCCGTTGTGTATCCGCCAAAATCCTTTACGGATGAGTCCTTAGCCATAAATAGCTTTTATCTCGTCGAATGAAAGATAGATATCGAGTTCATTAGCGATCTCACGTGAGCTGTCACTGAATTCGCCGACCTTCTCAGCCGTGTCGCTTTCGGTGCTGATCCTGTAGATCTCTCCGCCGCAAATGTAGTACTTATAAACCGGGTCATACTCGCCATTATCGTAGATCGTCGTGCGTGCGATAAAGAAATCATCACCCATGTTGAAATATTCGTCCATCTGCATGGCGCCCTCGATCTTCTTCTCCATCTGGAGAGCCTCATATTTGCCGTCGTTCGATATGGTGTACTTGCAGTTTGCTGCCACACCGTTGACCGTTGTGCCCGAAACGACCTTTTGAGTGACCTCATCCGAGTGGTCCTTCATGAATTCGTTAAGGGCGAAAGTATATTCACGGATCTTCGAATCCAGCACCGGGAACGAGAAAGGATCCGCCGTCGTCTGGACACCCTGGCTTGAAGTCATGTTCGGATCAGAATATATCTTCTCACTGCAGCCTGCGCATGTAACGGCAATTGCCAGCCCGAGTGTTAAAATCACCAATCTTTTCCTTAATCCCGTGCTCTTCATGTCATTGCTCCTTTTAAAAGCCTTATTCATTACTCTTTGCCGCTAGATTATAGCACAAGGCTGATTTTGTTTCCCGAAAGAGAAGCCATCCTCAGAAGTTTGAAACAAAATCTTTTTATGTTATAGTTCTTTTTGTGTTTATACCTCGAAAAGAAAGGTGTCTATATGAAAACTTTCAAGCTTTTGACAACAGGCTCAATAATTTTACTTGCGGCAATGCTTTTCGCCGGCTGCGAAGGAATAACACACGAGCCCAAGGTCGATATGGCATCGCTTAAACCCGTCACGCAGGAGGATTTCACCTCCGCTCTTAAGAGCATCAACGTCGACGATTCACAGATATCAAGTCTTGATAACACATCATTCTCATTTGAGGGCGACAGCAAGGAATATGAGATCGTCTGCAACATCGACGCAAGCTCCCCCTCAAATAACTACTACGCATATGCAAAGTGTGTTGACGCAAAGACCGCGAAAGAGCTTTTCGATTACTACTACGATCTCTACGATGACGTTTTCGACGCCGCTGATTTCTCCGGCATCAAGAGCTACGAGACCGGCACGGACACAGGCTACATCCTTATCGACGGCCGTCTCGACGATAAGAAGAACAACTCCTATACTCCCTACCACGACGCCATCTATCTCAAGGATGACACCGTGATAGTTGCCATGGCAAGCGACTACGATGTAGCCATCGAGAAGGAAGTAAACACATTCCTCGAAGCTATCGGCTATCCCCATCCGTGATCTCCGGCTGTTATCTTCCCTGATCTCCGGCTGTTATCTTCCCTGATCTCCGCCATTATCTTCCCTGATCTCCGCCATTATCTTCCCTGATTTCCGCTATTATCTTCCCTGATTCGCGAAAATATAACTTACGGCAAAATAAGAGGTTGCCCCGCCAAGGGACAACCTCTTTGATTTACATCTTTAAGATCTGATTACTTGATCTCTGCGTAAGCTACAACGTAAGGCTTCTTGAGCGTCTCGTCAGCAGCTACGACTACAACGTAGTAACCCTTCTGGATCTTCTTGGAGCAGTCGATATCGTAGAAGATACGTCCGTCCTGATACTCAGTAGGAACGATGTTGTCGGAATAGATCGGCTTGGAAAGATCGTCCTTGTCGAATTCCTTATCCTTGCTGTAGTAGAAAGCATAGTAGATCTCGTCCTCAGCATCCTCGTTTACTTCGATGGAGAAAGCAATCCTCTCAGTATCAAGGTTATAAACGCCGGGCTTATCCATTGTATTGTCGTAGTCCCACCATCTTGCCTCTTCAACATAATCGTTGAAGTCTTCGTCATAGATAGCGTACTTCTTGCCTGACTCAACCTCGTCCTTCCTCTCGATCTTCTCGATGATTGTACCGCCGATACTGAATCCGCCGTTCATGATAACGATAACGCCGGCAGTAATAAGGCCAATGGCAACAACACCGATAATGATGAAGAGTGCGATGAGTCCGCCCTTACCCTTCTTCTTGGGAGCTGCCTGGGGTTCAGCTGCAACAGCTGCAGGAACAGGACCGGAAGGTGCTTCAAAAGGAATAGGTGCAACAGCAGGTGCGACAGCGGGTGCCGGTGCGGCTGCAGGCGCAGGTGCAGGTGCTACGGGAGCTGCAACAGGAGCTGCAACAACGGGTGCGGGAGCTGCAACAGGCTCAGCTACAGGTGCGGGCTCTGCTACGGGCTCTGCTACGGGAGCAGGTGCAACAGGTTCAGCAACAGGAGCTGCAACAGGAGCTGCCTCTACAACAGGTTCAGCTACAGGCTCGGCTGCAGGTGCAACAGCTGCGGGAACCTCAGGCTCTGCAACGGGAGCTGCCTCAACAACAGGAGCGGGTTCAGCCACGGGCTCTGCTACAGGTTCAGCTACGGGTGCGGGTGCAACGGGTTCAGCTACAGGAGCTGCAACAGGAGCTGCTTCCACAGGTGCAGGTGCTACAGGGACAGAAGGAGTTAACTGGGAACCGCATTTAGCGCAGAAAGCCGCGCCTTCTCTCACCGGGCTTCCGCAGTTAGTACAAAACTTAGCCATATATTATCCTCCTATAAGTTTCTTAACTATTGGATAATACCACAAATAAAGCTCTGTTGCCTTAATAAAATAAGGCTTCTTCGATTTGTATGCAGCACTTTCTGCTATTATCTTCAAGGTGCCACTATTTTGCCACCCCGAAAACGGTCCGGATGCTATTTTTAGACACGCCAATGTTACAAAACGTATCCTCTGGCAGCAAAATCCTGAAAAGTGCAAAAATCGGACACGCAAGTGTTACAAAACGTGTCCAATTCAGGATTTTTCTAATTCACCAACCGCAACCGGCCATGCTTGTTATACAGATCAGACTTAAGCCGTCAAGGATGCCTTCGGCACATTCTTGCGAATGCTATAAGTCCTTGACTGCAACGTCTGATCTGTGTTTGGTGTTTAGGCCGGTTGCGGTCATTGGCGGTCTATGTAAAAGATGCCATCATCAGATGCTAATTCCGTATATTTCCGGAAACATATGAAATACGGCACCTGCAAAATTGACTTTAATAGCCGACAACAAAACCGACAAAACCAACATCAAACCTGCAAATTGTCGTCTATTCTATTTGATAACCAACAAGAGAACCGACAAAACCCTGCAAACAACCGACAAGAAACTATATGTCACGGGCACAGTATTTCCGGGCATATTTTTGATGTTGGGACGCGGAATATGCGGAACCGAAAAAAATGGATTCCGGACACAAAGTTGGATTTTGCCTGTCAGTCCTTATTCGCCCACAAGATAATCTATCGCTTCGATATAACCGTCAAAGCCTTTGCCGGTTATCGTTTTCGAGCAATAGTAAGAAACATAGGAGATCTGGCGGAAAGGCTCGCGCTCGTTGACCTTGGAGATGTGGACTTCGACCGCGGGGATCTGAACTGCCTTGAGCGCGTCAAGGAGCGCCACGGACGTGTGGGTGTACGCGCCGGGATTGATAACTATTCCGTCATACTTATCGAAATACGCCTGCTGGATGTAGTCGACCAGGTCGCCCTCGTGGTTACTCTGGAGGCACTTGACCTCGATGCCGTTCTCTGCGCAGTGAGAAGCGATCATGGTCACAAGCGCCTCGTATGTGGAAGAGCCGTAGATGTCGGGCTCTCTGATGCCGAGCATGTTGAGGTTGGGACCGTTAAGAACAAGTATCTTCATGGATCAGTCCAGCTTTCCCAGGACGGCAGCGATGGCAGCATCGTAAAAGTCCTGTTTCTCATCGTATCTGTCGAAGAAGACCCTGTAATCGCACCAGGTCTCATACTTGTCCTTGCGCTGGGAATAGAGCTTCTCGACACCGTGGAGCTGTGAGATCGGCCTGTTCTTGTCAGTGAGTGCGGTCAGAGGGCGCTCGAGATAGAAGACGTTGGAATTGCAGCGGACATAGAACTTGTTTACGTCGCGGGTGACGATTCCGCCGCCGCAGGAGATGACGAGTCCGCTCTGAGGCAGGAATTCTGCTGCGACTTCGCATTCCATCTCCCTGAATGCATCTTCGCCGGGACCGTTCAGGACCTCAGCGGGAGTCTGGCCGAACTTCTCCGCAAAAGCGATGTCGAGGTCAACAAGCGTTCGGCCCGTGACTTTCGCGATGTTTCTGGCAAGAAGTGATTTGCCTGAGCCGGGCATGCCGATTATCGTGATATTGCGCATGCGGTTCTCGAGGATCTTTATTACCTTCTCGATCTTCGTGGAAGCTTCGTCAGGAACATATGCAGCGCCTTCTGCACAGTCAGGATTTCCAAGGAGCTCTACGCCTGCGATGTCGCCTGCGAAGATCCTTGAGGACTTGTAAGCCTGTGCAACGAGCATCGCAAGGCCGCCGCATGTCTTAAGGCCGAGATCCTCGGCGTCCTGCAGGAACTTCGTTCTTGAAGGATTGTAGACAACGTCAGCGCAAGCTTCGAGCGAAGCGAACTTTGTAAGGTCAAGGAGTGAATTATTCACATTGGGGAACATGCCTACGGGTGTGCAGTTGACGATGACCTGTGCGTCGCCTGCCCTGTCGTAGACATTGGAATAGTTGATATCGGTCTCAAGGTCGCATGCATATGTCTCAGCCGCGCCCAAAGTCTTGAGAGCATAGAAGACGGCTGATGCGGCACCACCCGTTCCGAGCACGAGGACCTTCTTGCCGCCGACGGAGATGCCCTTTCTGGTGAGCATGTAGATGAAGCCGAAGTAGTCGGTGTTCCAGCCCTTTACCTTGCCGTCCTCGAAAAGGACCGTGTTGACGCTGCCCGTCGTTTTCGATGCATCATCAAGCTCATCACACATGGCGCATGCATTCTTCTTATAAGGGATCGTAACGTTAAAGCCCTTGAAAACACCGCTCTTGAAAAGCGTCTCAAGTTCTTCGGGCTCGCGCTCAATCACGGAATATGAGTAGGATGCGTCAAAGAGACTGTGGATCTCAGGCGAATAGGTGTGTGCGAGAGTTCTTCCCAAAACACCGAAAGCGGGCTTGTTCTGGTGAACCTTTGAAATGTCCATAAGAGTCTTGAAGACGTCTCTTACGTAAGGTCTGCTCTCGAATCCGGCGATCTCTTCCAAAGCCTTGAACTTCTCTTCCTCTCTGGCGGGAGCATAGACATCCAAGCCGTTCTCCCTTTTGACATTTCCGATCTCGCGGCATGTCGCCATTCTCTCTTCGAGAAGATCCAAGATTCCGTTGTCGATCTCGTCGAGCTTTCCTCTAAGTCCGTTCAGGTCTAATCTCCCGCTCATGTCCTTTATCCTCCCTTACATTGATACTAAAAGCATATCGTAAAGTGCTATTGCCGTTGCAGCCTCGACCACGGGCACCGCGCGCGGTGCAACACACGGGTCGTGCCTGCCTTCTATACTGATCGTTGTGTTCTTATGCTCAGCCAGATCGACAGTTTCCTGTGTTCTGGAGATCGACGGTGTCGGCTTCATTGCGACATCGAAAACGATCGGAGCGACATCACCAAGACTTATACCGCCCTGGATACCGCCGCTGTGATTGGTCTTTAATGTGAGGTTGCCTTCCTCATCGAAGGTGAATGCATCGTTATTCTCTGAGCCCCTGAGGTCAGATCCTTCAAAGCCGTTGCCGAACTCGACGCCTTTTACAGCAGGGATCGCATAAAGGATCTGCGCAAGCTTTGCTTCGATGCCGTCGAAGATCGGACCTCCGATACCTTCCGGATAGCCGTAGATCACGCACTCGATGACGCCTCCGACGGAATCGCCTTCAGCGCGAGCCTCTTCGATCTTTGCCTTCATGAGTTCGCCCTTAGAATCGTCTACTACGGGGAAATCCTTGTTCTCAACGACCGACAGCCTGTTCCTGAAGCCTTCATCGTTAACACCGTGATCAAAATAGGAGTCGTCATCTATGCCCGCAACCCTCTTAAGGTGCGCACTTATCTGAATGCCCCTTTTGTTAAGCTCCTGCAGAGCGATCGAACCTGCTATGCAAAGGGGCGCGGTCATGCGTCCGGAGAAGATTCCACCGCCTGACTTCGAAGCGTCCTCGCCGTACAAAAGCTTTGCAGCATAGTCGGCGTGTGAAGGCCTCGGGCAGTTTATTATAGATGCGTAGTCCTTGGGCTTTGTATTCGTGTTGATTATGTATCCGTGGAGCATTGCGCCGTTGCGCTCGAAAATCACCTCGTCAGCTTCCTTCCTCGGTGTTGACCATGCATTCTTTCCGGGAGCGCGTCTTGCCATGAAAGCCGCCGTCTTTTTTGTATCAGGAACAACGTCTTCGGGAAGTCCGTTAATATAAACACCGATAGCCTCGCTGTGGGACTCACCGTAGATCATTATGTCAAGCGCATCGCCCTGGTAAGTGCTGCTGGTACTCATATCAGGTCATCTCCTTAAGCAATATTTCCCTGAATTCAGGAAAGGACTTATTGAGGCAGTCGATATCGTCAAGTTCGATATCCCTGCCGGTGGCCGCCGCACAGAGGCAGGCTGCCATAGCCATTCTGTGATCGCCTGACGAAGTGAGTGATATGACGTCAGGGATCTTATTCTTATCTATATATTCTATCGTAATAGTATCTTCTTCGAGGTTGACATTTCCACCCAATTTCTTAAGCATTTGTGTGATAGCTGCTGCCCTGTCAGACTCCTTGATACGGAGTCTCTTAATTCCGTTCAGCACGGTCTTCTGTGCTCTGAAAGCTCCGGTAACTGCCATATAAGGAACGATGTCCGGAATGTCGCTGCAGTCCATCTCGATTTTTTCCCTGACGGAATTTCTCAGACTGTCCTGTACGAAGACCGTATCGCTTTCGGTTACGTGGGAGATGTTTGCGAGCTTTAGAAACTTAAGTATTGCGATGTCACCCTGAACGGAATCCATGTTAAGACCGGATACTTTAGCAGAGCCGTTTTCGATAAGGCTGCCAAGGCAGATAAGGAACGCGCCGTTGCTCCAGTCGCCTTCGACTTCGAAGTTTCCGTCAGGAACTTTAATGCCTGAAGTGATCCCGGGAACGGCATACATATCGCCTTCCCTGATGACATTGATGCCGTATTTTGCAAGAGCAGCCACGGTAAGTTCTATGTAGTGGACTGATGCAATGCCGCCCGTTACCTCAACGGAAGAAGGGCCTCTGAACCCGGAAAGAGCCATCAGGAGTCCTGATATGTACTGCGAGGAAACGCTGCCGTCGATGACAAATCTACCGGGCTCTATATTTCCCGTGACGGTTATCTCGTTTGCTTCTGTGTTCTTTGTGATCTCAACACCGGAAGGCGCGAGGCAGTCAGCGAGCTCTTTTATCGGCCTGTCTATAAGTCTTCCGCGCGTCTTGAATATGAGCGTTTTTACCTTGGGAGCCTTCATTGCAAGAGCAACGGGTATCATGAAGCGGAGTGTCGATCCGCTCTCATTGCAGTTAAGTACCAGTGTCTCCGAATCCGTATCCGTGAGCGTGCGCAGACACGATTTAGTTGCTCTGATATCGTCGTTGTCTCCTGCGCGTTCTTCAAGGTAATCCCCGCGCGCGCCAAGAATGAAGTTAACTATGAGCTCCCTGTGGCAGACCGACTTTGAAGGCGGTGCTTTAATATCAAGGTTTATGTTTCTTATCGATATCTTCATATGGACAAAAACTTAAGGAACTCCTCTTTTGTCATCTTCCTGATCACGGCGTTGCCGATCTTGTCTACAAGTATAACCGATAAAGTGCTTCCGCGTTTCTTCTTATCGTTCATTGCACCTTCGGCGATCTGTGCGGGTGTTATCTCATCTGTTACGGGGAGCTTGTAGAGTTTAAGAAGATCCTTCATCTTCTCTGCCTCATCCTTATCAAGCGTTCCTTCCCTTACAGAAGCGTCGATGATTATTCCCATGCCCTTCGCGACACAGATGCCGTGTGGTTTTGTAAAGCCGCTGTCGCGTTCGATGACATGCCCGACGGTATGTCCGAAATTAAGTATCTGTCTTCTTCCGTTGTCGTTCTCATCCTCTTCGATGATGCCGGCTTTGTCGACAACACATGCCGCTACGATCTTCTCGAGAAGCTCATCTGTTATGCTGCCGCCGGACTTTTCGAGCACGGAGTAAAGCTTCTCATCCATGATGAAAGCATACTTGGTGACCTCTCCCATGCCTTCGGTAAATACTTCCTCAGGCAGGGTCTTCAGAAATGCTGTGTCTTCAATGACAAGTGCAGGCTGCCAGAATGCGCCGACCTGGTTCTTGCCCTTGGGGATGTCGATTCCGGTCTTGCCGCCAACTGCTGCATCGACCATTGCAAGGAGCGAAGTCGGAACCTGGATGACATTGATGCCGCGAAGGAATGTCGCTGCTGCAAATCCCGCCATGTCGGTCGTAACTCCGCCGCCTAAACCGATGACGATGTCGGTCCTTGTGAAGCCGGCCTCTGCCATCTGATTCCACATGCCGGCGATCTCGTTTATGTTCTTGGACTTTTCGCCTGCCTCGAAAACATAACTTGATACATCAAGTCCTGCTTCATCTATAACTTCCTTTATCCCGTCGAGATAAAGCGGTGCAATGTTGGTCTCTGTTACGATCAATGCCTTTACAGCGTCAGGACAGACTCTCCTGATCTCGTCGCCCAGTGCAAGGCTCGCGTCTCTGCCTATCAGAACATCGTATTCTCTTGATGCGCGGATACGGATGGATCTCATATGCCGTCTACCTCCTCTTTGATGCGCCTGCCTTCATCGAGCAGATCGCGGAGTCCGTCGAAATCATCTTCTTCAAGTGCTTTTTTATACTTTGAGAGTTCCTCCTGCAGATGGTCGATCTCAAAGATGAGATTGTCCTTGTTCTCAAGGAAGAGCTGTGTCCACATCGTGGGGTTGAGCCATGCGACTCTTGTCATGTCCTTATATGAGCCGGCAGAGAAGCCCTTGTGGTTCCTTGCGGAAGGGCTCTTGATATATGCGTTGGATACGAGGTGCGCCATCTGCGAAGTGAATGCGATCATCTTGTCGTGCTCATCAGCATGTGACAGATGGTAGCTTCCGAATCCGCAGGGCGACAGAAGATCCTTTACCCTGTCCAGAAGGAACATGTCATCGAATCTCGGAGGAACTACTACCATCGGTGCACCGAAGTACATATCACCTCTCGAGTGGCTCATTCCGGAGAACTTGGTCCCTGCCATCGGATGGCAGCCCACGAACAGGAAGCCCTCCTCTTCAGCGATCTTAAAAGCGTTCTCGCAGACATATCTCTTGGTGCCGCATGCATCTATTACCATGCCGTCTTTGTTGAAATGCTTTCTGTGATCCTCCATCCACCGGATCGTTGCTTCCGGGTAGAGCGAGAGGATTACCAGATCGCACTTCTCCAGCTTCTCATCCGTGAGCTCGCCATCAATGATGCCCTGCATCTGAGCCATCTGCGTGATGCTCTTCGTACGGTTCCAGCCGTATACAACGGCTTCCGGTTCATTCTCTTTGTATGCCTTTGCGAATGAGGCTCCGATAAGGCCTAATCCGACTACACCGACTGTCATTTTCATGTTAGGTTACACTTCCTTGCTTTGGCTTTGTTCAAAGCCATGTTTTCGAAAAAGATAAAAAAGACGCTGACATAGATCAGCGTCAATTGTTTACAGAATGCTTCTTGCTTTTGCGATCGCTTCCATCACATCTTCAAACTGTGAAGGAGTGAGCTGCTGGGCTGCATCGGAAAGAGCCTTCTCGGGATTGCAATGAACTTCGATCTCGAGAGCATCCGCGCCTGATACGACAGCAGCCATGGACATGGGCTTTATGAGCGATGCCTTGCCCGTTGCATGTGAAGGGTCACCTACGACAGGCAGGTGAGTAATCTGCTTTAATACGGAGATCGCACTTACGTCGAAAGTATTTCTTGTGTATGTCTCGTAAGTTCTGATGCCTCTCTCACAGAGGATTACGTTGGGGTTGCCCTCGCTCATGATGTACTCGGCACTCATGAGGAGCTCCTTGATCGTAGCTGAAAGACCGCGCTTTAAGAGGATCGGCTTGCCTGTCTTTCCGAGAGCCTTAAGGAGGTCAAAGTTCTGCATGTTGCGTGCACCGACCTGGAGGAAATCAACTTCCTCGAAGACCGGGATCTGCTCTGGGCTCATGATCTCGGAGCAGATCGGAAGACCAGTCTCTTTCTTTGCCTCGAGAAGAAGTCTTATGCCTTCTTCGTGAAGTCCCTGGAAATCGTAAGGAGATGTTCTGGGCTTGAAAGCGCCGCCTCTTAATATCGTTGCGCCTGCTGCCTTAACTGCTTTTGCCGCGCTCATGATCTGTTCTTCGGTCTCGACGGAGCAGGGACCTGCGATCACTGCAAAATTGCCTCCGCCGATCTTAACTCCGGCAACATCAACGACAGTGTCCTCAGGATGGAACTTTCTGTTCGCCTTCTTGAAAGTCTCTGATACTCTTGTGACCTTCTCGATGATATCAAGACCCGAAAGCATGTCGATATCAACTGTCGATGTGTCACCGATGAGGCCTAAGACGGTGCAGAATTCACCCTTGGATTCATTGACCTTTAAGCCCTTGTCCTCAAACCATGCGATAAGGCTTGCAATCTGTTCCTTTGTTGCCGTGTTCTTAAGTACTGCAATCATGTTATTTATCTCCTTAATGGGGTCTTTACCCCTTTTTTATCGTATTAATGATCTAACAAAAAACGCTGCCGGGATTTTGCGTACCCCTGCAGCGTTATTAACTCATCTTAATGGTCCTTTTTGGCGCTAGCAAAAGTCGCTTTAGTTCTTCTCCCTAAAGTAGTAGTAATAGCTATACGCATAAAAGAAAACCGCAGTCTTCATAAGGATTCTCCTTAATTCAAAACTGCGGTTATTAAATCACACCTTCTTGCATATTGCAATAACTAATACCGGAACAGTAGGTTTTTATGCAAAATCTTCCAATCCCGTCTTCTCATGGATGAGTTCGACCACCCCGTCAGGTTCCATGTTGAGTGCGACAGCGATCTCGTTATTCATCCTGTTCCTTGCATCTGTCAGCGCACGCTCATCCTGTGCATTCAGGTGCTTGCCTTCCTTGGCAAGCTTCTCGGCATGTCTGTTGATCAGATAAATTAGGCCCACGATGTCTTCCCTCGTGCCGTTGACGATGATGTCCGTGAAAGTAGCCTTACGCTCGTTGCGGTCTTCGATCCAGTTGCAGTTATCGATGGGGAGCTTGTCGATCAATGCGATAGCTTCCTTCTTCGAAGCAACGGGTCTGATCCTGCTTACCTGGGCTTCATTATCCAAAGGCACATATACATATTGGGACCTGGTTACGAAAAGCGGCTTGAGCACATAGTATTTCTGAGGTTTCTCTTTGAAGAAACTAATGTCTTTAATGTCATCTATCTGGCAAACACCGCTGCCGGCATAAACTATGTTGTCACCGATCTTAAAGCCCATACGAACCTGCCTTTCTAAAATATTTTTTAACTAATTATCCCTTTTTGCGAAAAAACTATTTGTAATTTTGAAATTATGGTATATACTAACAGTTTTTATTTTATCACGAGCATGTCAAGGGTGTGGTAGACAATTTCTACAAAAATCGCTCTATTTCACAGTTTTCATTTGACTTTGCCCATAATTTACCGCCCTTTTTTGAGCATATAAAAACACCTGCGGGGCATTAAAAACTTCCCCGCAGGCATTCATTATGATTTTCGTTTGAGCCCGGTGCCCTGTTATTGCACCATTTTTGCCGATGCAGCACTGTCCGGGCGGAGGTTGTTATTGCACCATTTTCGATGCCGCCCCATCCGGCCGGGCGTTATCCGGTCAGTCCTTGCTGCCCTTCTCGCACGCTTCCTTGATGCGGTCGATAACTATCTCGAGCGCCTTGATCCTCGCATATTTCTTGTCGACGGACTCAAGAATGTACCACGGTGCAAACTCGGTCGATGTCTTCTTGATCATCTCGTCTACCGCAGTCTCATACTTGTCCCACTTCTCGCGGTTGCGCCAGTCCTCATCAGTGATCTTCCACTGCTTCTCGGGATTAGCCTGGCGCTCCTTGAAGCGCTTGAGCTGCGTGCGCTTGTCGATCTGTACCCAGAACTTTATGACGACCGCACCCCAGTCAGTGAGTTCTTTCTCGAACTCGTTGATCTCGTTGTAGGCACGCTGCCAGTCGTTCTCTGAACAGAATCCTTCGATCCTCTCGACCATGACCCTTCCGTACCATGTGCGGTCGAAGATCGCGATGTGGCCGGTCCTCGGAAGCCTTGTCCAGAATCTCCAGAGGAAGTGACGGTTCTTCTCGTGCGGCTCCGGGCTTGCGATCGGGAGCACCTCATATCCTCTCGGATCGAGCGCGCCTGTTATACGCTTGATGTTGCCTCCCTTGCCTGCCGCATCCCATCCTTCGTAGCATATGATCACAGGGATCTTCTTCCTGTAGAGCTTGTTATGCAGGTCACGGAGTTCGTCCTGGAGCTTGTCGAGCTTCTCGTCGTACTCCTCATCCGTCAGGACTTTGTCCTTGAGATCGATCTCCTTGAGAAGCGGAGTCTTCTTGAGCGGGAAGACATTTTGCAGGAGCGGCGCTGCCGTATTGCGGTTCTTCAATGCCGTCTCTATTCCCTGATTCAGGAACTCAAGCACCTGGAGCTCAGCAAACTTCTTGTCCTTGCTGTCGATGATGTACCAGGGTGCCGTCGGATTGTTGGTATCCTTCAGGTACTGGTCGTAGACCTCCATGCATTCGTCGTAATGCTTGTTCTCATAGAGATCGCCCTTGTCGACACGCCACTTCGTATCCTTGTCGTCTAAAAGCTTTTCGAGTCTTTCCTTCTGCTCCTTCTTACTGATCTGGAAGAAGAACTTCATTATAAGGTAACCGTTGTCGACGAGTGACCTCTCGGTCCTGTTGATCGACTCGATCCTCTCCTCATACTCCTTGTCGCTTAAGAGGTCCTCCATCCGCTCATCCGTGATCTCCTCCATCCAGAAGGTATCGTAGAAAGCAAAACGTCCCTTTTCAGGGATCTCCTTCATATACCTGTAGAGGAACGGATATCTCAGGTCCTCCTTGGTCGGCGAGGGGAATGTCTTGACCCTGAAAAATCTCGGGTCGATATTCTTGATGATCCTGCCGAGTACGCTTCCCTTTCCAGCAGCGCCCCAGCCCTCGAAAATTACCATTACGGGGAGCCCCGCATCCTTTATCTTCATCTGGGCGGCAAAAAGTTTGCTTCTCTCTTCCTCGAGTCTTTTGGCAAACTCTTCATCCTCAGGCTTAACAGCCTTAACAAAATCTTTAAGCATAAGAGCCTCCTTTGATCTTAAGAGTCCATATCCTTACCCCTTTACTATAAGAAGTTGTAAAAGAAATTTGAATATGGGATTTGCATACTTTTCCGGCTGACCGATTGTGCAGTTGGCTCATGGGCGGTCACCCGGTTCACGGAGACACATACAATAAAACTAAAAAGCGGCGCCTCTGCTTAAGGCACCGCCGGTCAATCGTTTGTAATATGGAGATCAGATCCTGATCTCTTCGAGCATCGTCTCGAAGTCTATACGGTCCAGTTCGAGCTCTTCGCTGAGGGATTCGAAGGTGATGTTCTGTTCGCTTTCTTCTTTATTATCGTAAGAATAAGACATATCTTCCATAACAGACACCTCTATGTTGTTTCTCGTATTCTACTACTAATGTTTCAAAATCAATCCACCTATTTTTCAAAAGTAACACAAACATAATATTACAAAACGGAATGAGACTATTTTTCGAGCGCGCCGGAAAATCCAACTTAGAATCCAAGTTTTTCGCTCCGATAAGTTGGAACAAATGTTGGAAAAGCCAAAATCCAACTTTTGTTCCAAGTTTTTACCCTCAAAATGTTGGATTGTAAGTTGGAAATATATACGCGACCCGGAATTCATCCCAGAATTAATTGTTCAACTCAATGATCAACTTTTCGAGCAGAAAAGTTTATCATTGCCGGATAGCATTTTGCAGCGTACGCGAAAAGCATTCCGCTGCCCACATATTCCCAAACAAAACCAAGCACCCAAAATTAAAAGACCGCCCCGTCAACACGGAGCGGCCCTTTTTCAATCTATAACACCAAGCCTTAAGACTTAATACCCTTGCAATCGTTTACATACTGTCTGATGGGTCCGATGTCTGTGTACTTCTTGACGCCGTCGCCGTCAGGAATAACGAGAACAGGAACGTTAACGATCTCGAACTGTCTTGCGAGGTCAGAGTCGTCATCGGCATAGATGAGCTCGTAGTCGAAGCGCTGCTCGTCGAACATTGCCTTGACTGCCTTGCACTTCGCACATGTATGTGTCGTGAAGAGCATCGGCTTTGTTACCTGTCCGTCAGAAGGCAGATCTGCAAGTTCGGGAAGTTCCTTCTCTTCAGCCTTTGTGACAGTAACCGTAGCTGTTCTGGGCTTCATCGAAGAGTTGCAGACGTCATATGTCTTTCTGTCCTTGAACTCCTGGAGCTTACCGTCGTTCCAGTTCTTGACCGGACGGTAGTAGCCTGTGATACGGCTGTATGTCTCTGTCGGGCCGCCGCATACGGGGCATGCCTTGACTTCGCCGGGGAGATATCCGTGAGCGGAGCAGATGGAGTATGTAGGTGACATTGTGTAGTAAGGCAGTCTGTAATTCTCGGCGATCTTTCTTACGAGAGATGCTGCAGCCTTCCAGTCAGGGAGACGCTCGCCTAAGAATGCGTGGAATACCGTACCTGATGTGTAGAGAGTCTGGAGGTTATCCTGAACATCAAGAGCATCGAAGATGTCTGCTGTGTAGCCGACAGGAAGATGTGAGCTGTTGGTGTAGTAGAAGACGCCGGAAGCATCGTCTGCCGTGATGATGTCAGGGAACTTAGCCTTGTCGTGCTTTGCAAGACGGTAAGCTGTGGACTCTGCAGGTGTAGCCTCAAGGTTATAAAGGTCGCCGTACTTCTCCTGGTATTCGGAGAGCTTGTCTCTCATGTGGTTGAGAACGTCAGCTGCGAACTTCTGGGTCTCTTCGTGTGTGAGATCCTTTCTGAGCCACTTAGCGTTGAGGCCAGCCTCGTTCATGCCGACCAGACCGATCGTTGAGAAGTGGTTATTGAATGTTCCGAGGTAATGTCTTGTGTAAGGATAGAGGCCTTCTTCGAGGAGCTTTGTGATCGTATTTCTCTTGATCTTGAGAGATCTTGCTGCAATGTCCATTAGGTGGTCGAGTCTCTTGTAGAAGTCTTCCTCGTCAACTGCAAGATATGCGATCCTCGGAATGTTGATCGTAACAACGCCGACGGAACCTGTGGACTCACCTGAACCGAAGAAGCCGCCTGACTTCTTGCGGAGCTCACGGAGATCGAGTCTCAGTCTGCAGCACATTGAACGTACATCGGAAGGCTCCATGTCGGAGTTGATGTAGTTAGAGAAGTAAGGGATGCCGTATTTAGCAGCCATCTCGAAAAGGAGCTTGTTGTTCTCAGTCTCTGACCAGTCGAAGTCTCTTGTGATGGAATATGTAGGGATAGGATACTGGAAGCCGCGGCCGTTAGCGTCACCTTCGATCATGATCTCGATGAAAGCCTTGTTGACCATGTCCATCTCAGCCTTACAATCCTTGTACTTGAAGTCGACTTCCTTGCCGCCTACGATACAGTTCTGCTCAGCGAGGTCGTTCGGAACTGTCCAGTCGAGAGTGATGTTCGTGAACGGGCTCTGTGTACCCCATCTTGAAGGTGTGTTAACACCGTAGATGAAGGACTGGATGTCCTGCTTTACCTGCTTGTAGTTGAGGTTGTCTATCTTAACAAAAGGCGCGAGGTATGTATCGAAAGAGGAGAAAGCCTGAGCGCCTGCCCACTCGTTCTGCATGATGCCTAAGAAGTTGACCATCTGGTTGCAAAGTGTGGAGAGGTGCTTTGCAGGAGCAGATGTGATCTTGCCTACGATGCCGCCCAAACCTTCCTGGATGAGCTGCTTTAATGACCAGCCTGCACAGTAACCTGTGAGCATGGAGAGGTCGTGGATGTGGATATCAGCGTTTCTGTGAGCGTCTGCGATCTCTTTGTCGTAGATCTCAGACAGCCAGTAGTTAGCTGTGATGGCGCCGGAGTTGGAGAGGATCAGGCCGCCTACGGAATATGTGACTGTGGAATTCTCTTTTACACGCCAGTCCTCAACCTTTACGTAGCTGTCTACGAGGTTCTTATAGTTGAGGAGAGCGGAGTTCATGTTACGAATCTTCTCACGCTGAGCACGGTAAAGGATGTAAGCCTTTGCCACGTCATCGTAACCCATCTTCTGGAGCGTGACTTCCACGCTGTCCTGGATAGACTCGACGTCTACCTTGCCGTCAACTGCTTTCTTCTCGCAGTCTGATACTGCGTTCAGCGCAAGCATGTCGATTATCTGGCTGTTGAACTCTCTGTTCTGTGCTACGAAAGCCTTCTCTATGGCTCCCGAGATCTTGCTTAGATCAAATTCTACGACTTTGCCGTCTCTTTTTACAATTTGATACATGTTCCTCTCCTTAAGCTTCTCCGCGGATCTTTGAATGCGGTATTATTTTTTTCGCATTTTCCAATGCTTTTTCCAATTCCTCGTGAGGCATCTCCTTCAAGCCTTCGCCGTTCAGGAGATTTCCCGAATCCACAAAGCTCTGGAGGAAGTAATTCTCAGACCCTTCCACCTGCTTCGCGATCTTTCCGAAATCCTCTGCCCTGTGCAGCGGCGACACTACCGTCGTCCTGAACTCGTGGGCAACTCCGCTGTCCTGAAGCACCTTGATACTCCTCTTTATAAGTGAAGTGTCAAAGCCCTTGATGCCGACTGTCTCCGCATACTTGTCAAAGGTGTTCTTTATGTCTATCGCCACGTAATCGACGTTGCCTTCGGCCAGGATCTTCTCCAGCCTTTCAGGAAACGTGCCGTTGGTGTCAAGCTTTACCTTGAAACCCATCGACTTGATCTTTGCGATAAACTCACCAATGTCAGAATGCAGAAGCGGTTCGCCGCCCGTGATGGCTACCCCGTCCAGGAGTCCCTTGCGTTTTCCGAGGAACACGAAAAACTCGTCTTCGCTGATCCTCATGTCTTCCGGGGGATTGAACACCAGGTCCGGGTTGTGGCAGAAAGGGCATCTCAGGTTGCATCCGACGGTAAAGACCGTACAAGCAACACATCCGGGGAAGTCCAAAAGTGTCAACTTCTGAAGTCCGCCGATGATCATGCCCCAATACCTCGCTTCTAGATTGAAAATAGGTGCGAATGCGCCCCGTTTCTGTTCGGAACGCTCTTAAAGATTACCTATATGTTGTGGTTGTGTCAACACCAAAACCCAACATATTGTGCTTGTAATGCGATTGTAATAAAAAGCATGAAAACTTGACAACCACTAGGCATTCGAGGCATTTTGAGGGGTCTTTGAGGTGTCCCGGAAGATAAAAATGTAATATTTCTCCCCCCGGAAATTTCCCCCTTAGGGGTGCGTCACCCGGCTGTGGAAAGATCAGGATGCCGGAGTGAGATTCCAGGTCAGGCCGGGCTTGTCTTTGAGCAGCTCATAGTAGCCCTGCGTGTCAAAGCTGAATGTGTAGTCGGTAAAGTCGCTGATACGGATGCTGCCGTCATCAGGATCCTTGTAGAGGGCACCGGAGTCTCCGCGGCAGATCACATATGTGCCGTCACGGTTTTCGAGAATGACAAATTCCTGGGATGCGTCAAAAGAGAAATAATCGGGTGCGACCGCGCCGTCCCTGCCGGTAATGTAGATATTCTCGGAATAGACGTCGTTTATGAGTCTCATCCTGTATTTGCCGGCATATCTTGTGAGTTCGACCTTTATGCCGGATTCGCCGGAACTGTCTGATGCGGAACTCAGTTCATAGATGCCGCTTCCGACGGGATTTCTTGAGCGGGACAATGTCTCATTATAGTAAGCCTTATATTGCCTCCGACCGTCTGCGAGCTGGAGCTTTAATGTTCCGAGTCCTGCGGCGGCAAAGAGGAATACCAGCGTGCCCGCCAGGAAGAACAGTATCCCGGAAGCGGTCGGCTGGATCCTTGTGTTGTTAAGCTTCTTGAGGTCGAGCTTTGAAAGCTTCTTAATAAGGGCAATGAGACCCGCGACACCTGCCGGGATCATCAGCGCCATGTAAGCCATGGTGTAGAACGGTGCGGATTCCCAGATAAGGTGGAAGATATAGCCTCCGACAAAGGTGAGGAGCAGGAGCAGAGCGGGTGTGCCTTCCTTCCTGCGGGCGGTCCTGACCGAATAAGCAGCGCCGCCAATGAACATCAGGAGCTGGAAGACCTTGAGGAAAGTTGCCGCGACGCGGATCACCACAGGGCTTGCCATGAACCAAGCAAGGGGCGAATCGTTAGCATCAAGATATGTGTTCCTGCTGATGAATTCAAATCCGCAGTGCGTCGGATCGGACCACTGGATCATGGCCTTCCTCGTATAGAAGCCTAATCCGCTGTTAGGTTCGGAGATAAATGATCTGAGGCTTTCGGCAATATCGCGCTTTGCGGTCTGTGCCTGAACGGCAGTGTCAAAACCCGCGTCGGCATAAGTCTGGGCATTATAACCGTTGAACATGCCGCCTTCCTCCTGCATACCCATCGCGACATAGGACCACATGGATTCGCCCGATGATACGGGGTTTCCGATGAAGGCTCCGACGATGAGATTAAAGCAGGGGTTAATTAGGAGCGCTGCTGCAATGACCGCAGCGGGAATATAAAGTTCCTTAAATCTCTTCTGCCTCAGAAGCTCTGCTGCAAGATAGATGGTTACCGCGATCGCATAGATCAGGAAATTGTTCTTGAATACGCATGCGGCGGCAATAAAACCCGCAACAATGATGGTGCTCTTTATGCTCTTCTTTTGAGACGCGATGCCGGAAGCATGCTTCATTGCCCTGACAGCCAGGAACAGGCCGGGGATCTCACCATATACGATCATGGCCTTCGCCTGCAAAGGCAGGAATAAGGCTCCGCATATCATGACCAGCACCCTTGTCTTTTTGGAAAGACCGAACTTTCCTCCGATCTCGGCCAGGTCAGAATAGATGAACGGGATCATCAGCGAATTGATCAGCATAAGGACCGTGTTGTTGTAATGTCCGAGCACGGAACTCAAAAGATAGATGACAACAGACATTCCGGTGTTCTGAGGGCATATGCCGAGATATCCGGGCGGCGTGAATGCGTCAGTCTGGCCCCAGGCAAAGCTGTACGCTGCCTGCTCTATCTCGAGCTGGTCGACGCGCTGGCTTATTCCGCTTGCTGCCAGAGTAAAGATCACGCATTCGGCGAAGACCACTATCTTAAGGATGGTCATGACGCGGCCGTAGATGTCTTTATTTTCGAGCCGCGCGAAAATATTCAGCGCCTTCCGGGTCTTCAACACATAAATGCCCAAAGCGATGACCAAAGCGAGCGCCGGCAATAAGAACCAAACTGAATTAAGGAAGATCACGCGCACATTTCCGATGTCTGATATGAGCCTGTATGTGCCCGTGAAGCTGACCAGCAGAAGATAAAAGCAGGCGGCAAAAGCAATGACTGTTATCACAGCCTTGTAAAACAAATATAACCTGCCTTGACTCCGTGAACTGTTCATATAGATGAATAATAAAATATATAAATGCTTATTTCAATTTTGAGATCAAAGGGATAATGTCAGCCCTTTTTCTTCTCGATCCTGTTGAACTGCGGCCTTACTTCGACTTCCGTAACGGCGGCGCCCTCGCGCATGGTGATTATGTCCTTTACGCACTCGGCGATATCTTCAGGAACCAGGTAGCATCCCTCCTCTTCAGAAGGTGCGAAATCAGCATTTCTGTAGAGCTTCGTGCCCGCGCAAAGGTCAGGACAGACGGTAACTACCCTGATGCCGGTCTTTCGTACCTCTTCATAAAGGCTCCTGCCGTAGCTCCTGAGTCCGGCTTTAAGAGCGCCGTAAGCCGCGCCGTGAGTATTGATCCTGGTCGACGTGACGGACGCGATGTTGATAACCATGCCCTTCGTATCCTTGAGCTTCGGAATGAGAGCTGATGTCAGTATCATCGGCGCTTCAAGGTCTGTCCTGCACATCTCCTTGATCTGGTCGGGAGTGTTGAATTCGGCAAGCCCGTAATAGGCGCTTCCCGCAGCGTTCACGAGCAGGTCGACGCTCTTTATCTCAGAGACCTTCTCAAGCAGAATATCCGTATCCCTGATATCGAGCGACAGCCGCTTCTCAAAGAACTCGCATCCTTCAGGGAAGATCCTTCCGATGCCGTAGACCCTGTATCCTTCTTCAGAAAGCATCCTTGCTATAGCAAGACCGATTCCGGAAGATGCTCCGGTAACTATTGCAGTCTTTAATTCCATGTGAATATCTTCTCCCTTCCCGTGTATTCTCCTATCAATCCGCAAACATATTCCTGCATATCCTTATCAAGCCCGGGCTCATACTGTGCAATCCCGTCCTTTATGAAATAAGGATACCACGCAATCTCCGAATCAGGGTACGCCTTTCTCATCTTTGTCAGGTAATCCGCGGATATCCTGAACGTGCCGACGCTTACATCAGTGAGCCTGTCAAAACCGATCCCGGATGCCGCATCATCTATGAGTTTCTTATATGCATCTTTCCACTCCGGTATCCTGATCACCGGGTCAAAGCACAGACGGACTTTGGCGCCGTTCTCAACCGCCCTTGAAGCGGCACTAATCCTCGCGTCCACAGACGCTGTGTGCCTCTCATATCTTTCCACGACTTCTTCAGGCGACAACGTGAACGCATAGATGACGTTCGATATGTTGTCCGTAACATCGACAGCCGCTTTGGTCCTTAATTCCACCAGAAGATCGTCATGTGTCCTCGCCATATCCCTCCAGAAATCGGCATGTCCCGTAAGGCCGTTCAGCGCGAGAAGATCCGTGTCATAGGAAGCGCAGACATACACCGGCCCTTCCTTGAGCTTCTCCTCAACATCTTTCCTGTAGTCTTCGAGATTTACAAAGACGACCATGTTGGATGACGGATACATACCCTTGAGATAACAGTATTCGCAGTCGAACGGGCAGTTCATCATGGAGCTCGCATAATAGAAATTCTTCTGCCCCATTGACTGGCACACCGGCGCGCCCTTAAAGATCCTGCTGCCATCCCTTACCGCGATTATCAGCGCCTGGTGCTCCTTTTGCAGAGGCGCATTCTGCCTCTTCCTGTCGAACACATCCTTATAGTGCCTGATCTTTATTACATCCGCACCATTAAGCTTTTCAAGGATCTTTTGCGTCAGCGGGTACTCTTCTGCTCTTTCCTCAACGTAGACATGAGTAAATCTCATCGAGCACCTCCCTTCCGGCCTTCTTGTCCCTGACCGGGATCCTTCCCTGTTCTTTCATGCGCGCGAAAATCTTTCTCAGCTCATCTTCCCTCCCCGATACAACACAGTAATGCTCGATGTCTTTAAGCTCATTTCTCATATACTGCGTGAGCCTCAATTCCTGATATATCTCCTCAGGAAGGAACTCGTACTTCCGTTCTCCTTTGCTGTTACATAAAAGAATTGCGATCTTCTTTATCTCATCAGCATGCGCTCTCATAAGGGCGGTCACTTCATTTGCCGTCGGGAACTTATCCCCGCTGTCCGAAACGACTTTATAGATCGCAAGGTTCGAAGGCGGTATCACTTTCAATACCTCTTCACATATCAGCGCGGCCTCCATGTCATATAGCATTCCGTCCTCAACGCTCGTCACGATCTCAGACGAAGTCGTAAGCGTCATCTCTTCCGCGCCTGCCTCGAAAACCATGTCCGGATAAAACCGCCTTCCCGTATCACGGGATATGACCTGATTTATTAGATAGCCCTTACCCTTTTCGCCCCCGGCGCAAATGCCGGCATTTAAGACGAAGTCATTTGCCGTAAGTCCTATTTTCGCGACCGCATCAGAAGCACGGCGTCCGGCACCCGTGGTAATTATCTTCGGGACCGCGTCCGGAGTACGGCGGTCTTCACCCGTGGTAATGATCTTCGGGGCCGCATCCGGAGTACGGCATTCTTCGCCCGTGGTATAACTCTCACAGGTAATCCCGATAAGAGCCGCGGCTTCACATTTAAGGGCTGTAAGGATATAAAGCAAGTAACTGACCTTCCCATTCTTTTTGTAAATTATATAATATCGTGATAAGATTAGGCGTCTTAAAGACAATGGAGGATTATTATGGACAGATTACTTACGGGCCTTCAGCCCAGCGGTTCACTTACGATCGGAAATTATGCGGGCGGCATCTCGCAGGTCGTTAACTATCAGAAGGATTATGAGACACTTCTCTTTGTCCCTGACATGCATGCCATCACGGTTCCCCAGGATCCCGAAGCGCTGCACAGGAACATCATCAACGCCATCGCAATGTACATCGCATGCGGCGTCGATCCCAACCTTCCCAACATGCACATCTACATTCAGTCGGAGAATCTCTATCACGCCAATCTGTCCTGGATCTTCGAATGCCACACGCCTCACGGCGATCTGACCAGAATGCATCAGTTCAAGGCTAAGTCAGCCCTCCACGAAGCTTTCACCGAAGGCCTCGTAACATATCCTGACCTCATGGCAGCAGACATCCTGCTCTACGATCCCAAGTACGTACCTACCGGAATCGACCAGAAGCAGCACGTTGAACTCGCAAGAAACCTCGCCATCAGGTTCAACAACCGTTACGGCGAACTCTTCAAGATCCCTGAGCCCCTGATCCCTACGATCGGCGCCAAGATCCGTGACCTTCAGACTCCTACACAGAAGATGAGCAAGTCCACGGATAACCCGAAGGCATCAGTCTTCCTCTCCGATCCCGAGAAGACGATCCGCAAGAAGATCATGAGCGCAGTTACCGACTCTGACGGCATCATCAAGTTCGACGAGGATGAGAAGCCCGGCGTATCGAACCTCCTCACCATCTATTCAGTCTTCACCGGCTGCGCGATCGAAGATGCAGTCGCCAAGTTCGAAGGCGGCGGCTACGGCGACCTCAAGAAGGCAGTCGCAGATGCAGTTGTCGAGAAGGTCGTTCCTTTCCAGGACAAGTACAACGAAGTAATTAGCAGCGGCATCATCAACGATATCCTTGACGCCGGCCGCGATTACACGAACGAGATCGCCAAGGAAAAGTACGAGCTCGTCAGAAAGGCAGTCGGATTCGGAAGAGTCTGATAGATGACATAAGGCCATACCCGGTTAGTGATTTTTTGGGGGAAGGCCGATGACCATGTATCTTTAAAGATCTGAACCACCTTCGGGTGGTTCTTTTTTGTTTGTTGGAGTTTGTGTTTGATGTTTGATGTTTGGTGTTTGATGTTTGCTCAATTTTCTTTGAGAAATATGCTAAAACCCTTAAATCTGACGGTTTAGCATACGTTTTATGGGTTTGCGTGGGTTGTTCGCCCCTGTCAGAGCCGCCGGAAGGGGCGAAACGTATGCTAAAACCCTTAAATTTGCAGATTTAGCATACACCCGTGGGTGAATTGTATGCTTTTTGGGCTGATTTTGGAGATTTAGCATATTTTTGGCTGATTGCCTTTTCGCGCGCTCGAAAATGAGGCCAACCCGTCCCCCTTAAAACATCGTCAAATGACATAACATCCCAATCAGGTCAATTAAAGCCGCCTTGGGATTCACCTCAAAAGAGCACACTAACCTATCTGCCATTCTTCCACATATATCCGTGCTTTATCACGGTCTCAATGTGATAACTCGCCTCGCCCAGGGAGGCGCGCAGCTTCTTTATGTAAGTGTCGACGGCCCTGTCGTAGCCCTCGAAATCCCTGCCCCAGACGGCGTCGAGGATCTGGTTGCGCGTTAAGGCCTGGTCGCGGTTTTCGACGAAATACAAAAGCAGTTCATATTCTCTGGGGGTGAGCTCGGTCCGCCTGCCGTTCACGCTGACAAGACGTCTTGCGGGCTCTATCGTGATCTCGCCGACTTCTATTCGGCCGTCTTTTACGAGCAGGCCCCTGTAACGCTTTATCAGGGCGTTGACCTTTAAGAGGAGGAGTTTGGTCGAATAGGGCTTGGTCAGGTATTCGTCGGCACCGATCTCATAGCCTTCGATAATGTCAGTCTCCTGGCCGAGGGCCGTAAGGAAGATGACGGGGACGTCGTAGCGTGTTCTTATGAATTTGCAGACTTCCTTGCCGTCCTTGCCGGGCATCATGATGTCGAGGATGATCGCGTCGTAGTGATTGTTCATGACAAGGCGGCAGGCATCGTCGCCGTTGCCGGCCTGATCGACCTCAAAGCCGTTTTTGGTAAAGTACGCGGAAGTGATGGTCCTTAATGCCACGTCGTCTTCTGCGATCAGTATCTTGATATTACTGTCTGTCATTCTTTCACCTTTTTGATCTCAAACCAGAATGTCGTTCCGTCTTCGCCGCTTGTTACGCCGAATCTTGCTTTGTGAAGTTCAAGGATGCTCTTGTTGACTGCAAGTCCGACGCCGTTGCTTTCGAGCCGGTCTGTGCCTGACTTGTCGGTCTTGTAGAACAGGTCCCAGATTTTCTTTTGTTCTTTCGCACTTATCGCCTCGCCGTCATTTGTGATCTTGAATGTGACGTTGTTTGCGTCCGAGAGGAAGTTGACCTCGACTTTCTCTTTGCCGTATTTGATCGCATTGGAGAGGAAGTTCGAGATGACCATCTTCATCATGTCGAGGTCGGCGGGGACGATGTATTCGCCGTCTTCAGAGTCCTTTTTGAATTCGACGGTCATGCCTCGCTCTTTGGCGATCTGCTCCATGTGTCTGTAGCATGCTTTTGTGAGCTCGAAAAGTTCGACGTCCTCAAGATTGAGCGCCGCATTGCCGGAATCCATTTTCGAGAGATTCAAAAGAGTACTGACCATCTTCGCCATGTGATCGACTTCGGCATTGATCTTCGCCGCAACTTCAGGGCGCTCGCTCTCATCTATCAGATCCCAGTTCTCGATATAGACCTTGGTGACAGCAAGAGGCGTCTTCAGTTCATGGGCGAAACTGCGGGTAAGGTTCCTGTTCCTCGCTTCATAACTCAACCTGTTGAAATAAAGCCCGCGCATTACAATCACCGTGCCTGAGACAGCAACTGCTGCAAGAACAGCGATCAGGATGTATAAGTAGCCGTAATTTGCGAAAACGATCTTGATCGGATGGTAAATATAGACTCCGCACGATTCGACATTTATTTCGGTATCGGGGATCGGTTCGTTAGTCAATATGAACCCGTAATCCGTGAACCAGCTGTTCTTATAGCCCGGAGTGTCCGGATCTCCACGCTTCAGTTTGTCGATCTGTTCGTTGTAGATCGCCTCAGCTTCAGCATCAAGTTTCTCTCTTTTGCTGTCTTTCTCACCGGATGGAGCGTTAGAAACCTTGTATGGCTGACGGTAAATATTCCCGTCTTTATCATAGATAAATATCGTCGCTATTTCGCTGATTCTCGAGAATTCGAAGGTCTGATCAAGATCGCCATAGACCCTGTATATTTTTCCATCCCTTACAACATCTGCCGGGATATCTGTGATGTCATCTGATTTTTTGAAGCCGAGGTAGTTGCTGTCCTTTTCAGTACCGGGCACAGGTTCAACCTCCACAGGCTCATCGTAAAGCCCGGATTTATAGTACTTCAGAGTCTTATAACGTCCGATGTCAGGGTAAAAATCGTCATACAATAAACCCGTATCAAAAACGATGCTCACATTTTGCGGATCGTGAAAAGCGTCCGGACCATAATAAACATTTGCCGGAAAGATGGTACTGTAAGCGTTGGAGGAATAAACACCCCGGACTTTGCTCACCAGCACTATGGTAAGCAAAAAACTGCAAAGAAGCACGACGATCAGTATCAAAGCACATATTGTCGCGGTGATCCTGATGTATGTTTTTCTCATTCCTGTTATCCCCGTATCTGAGAGCGCTCGGACTTCTTCATGTTCATATTAAGAAGTATAGAGGTTTGATGTGTATTTCTTATGTATAAATAATAACACCGGAGCTATATATTTGCTCCGGTGTCATCCCTGGCCGGTAATATCATTCTTCAAGAAGTTTATACAGTACTTTGTAGAGTTCCACTGCTTCTTCTTTCCCGAGTTTCACGCATGAACCGATCTTTTCAGGTATGCTTTTCGCTTTTTTATATAGAGCCTTTCCGTCCTCAGTAAGAGATATGACCACGACTCGCTCATCATCTGCACTTCTGGTCCTTTTAATAAGGCCCTGCTTCTCGGTATTCTTGAGCATCGGTGTCACTGTTCCGGTATCAAGCCTCAGTCTTTTGCAGAGCTCTCCTACCGTGATCCCGTCTTTCTCCCAGAGCACAAGAAACATGATGTACTGGGTGTATGTGATTCCCAGGGGCTTCAGATACGGCGTGTAAAGACCCGTTATCTTTCTGGCTGCCGCATATAAGGGAAAACACAGCTGGGAATCCAGCTTCATCGATTCATCAATCTTCATTCTGATCACCTTCTGTCAAATAAGACTTTCAACAAATGCCCTTACTTCCTTCATCTCTGCCGTGGGCTCAAATCTCTTTACGACATTACCCTGTCTGTCAACGACGAACTTGGTGAAATTCCATTTGATCTCGGGATTATTCTGATAATCACTGTCGATCTTTTTGAGCATTGCATTCATCGCCAGAGCCTTGGGACCTTTGCCGAATCCCTCAAAACCCTTCTGAGACTTAAGGAACTTGAACAAAGGCAGCGCATTCTCACCGTTCACGTCAGATTTCTTCATCTGGGGAAACTGCGTGTGATACTTAAGCCGGCAGAATTCATGCACCTCTTCATCGGTACCGGGAGTCTGTCCTGCGAACTGGTTACAGGGCACGTCGATAACCTCAAAGCCCTTGTCATGAAGATCTTCATACATCTGCTCGATGGGCTTATAGTGAGGAGTAAAGCCACAACCTGTAGCGGTATTGACGATCAGGATCACCTTACCTTCATAGTCTCTTAAAGATATCTCTTCACCTTTTGGTGTTGGAACTGAATAATCGTAGATTGACATAGTTGATTTCTCCCTTCTGTTTTCTATTTGATAAAATTATATTGTGCCAAATATAAATTGTCAACATATTTTTTCTTTGCCCTTTTCCCGAAAATATAATCTGTCAGTGAATCCCCTGCATCAGAAGAACAGCTCAACCGCCTTCTTCATTAATGTTCCAAAAGACTTCGGCCACTGTCCGTTGATCTTTCCGGTCTGGCCGTTAATGACGATAATGTAATTCCTGCCGTCGTATGCAAATGTGTTGATCCAGACAGGCACCAGCAGATACTTGTACCTCAGGTTATAGTAATCAGTTGCGATCTCGATACCCGACAGGTGTGTAACCGGGTTCTGCTTATAAGCCTCATTCGAAAGATAGCTCTTAAGATCATCGCCCAAGCTGTTCCAGGCTTCGGCCAGGCCTATGGAATAGTGCTCACAAGGAAAACCTGCCAGCGCGTCAGGCGTATAAGGCTTTGCCTCCCCGGTCCAGTAATCTTTTACAACGGACAAAAGGAGCTTGTCTGATGCCAGCTGCTTACTTGCAACGACCGGGAAATCGTCAACCTGATGCTTGAATTTCCCGCTCTTGAAAAGCGTCCTGTTGCCGGAGGAATAATGGCCGGTATAGCGGTTCTCGGTCAGGACATCAAAGGTAAAGAGCGGAACGTATATGCCGTAGAACTTATTGAGTTCGGCATTCTGAGCAAGCTTATCAGGCGCAAGGAACCTGTCCTTGATCCAGTCCTTGAAGATAAACTGAGCGCGCTTTTCCGTGATCTTGAAAGGGATGACACCATTTGGTGCCATGATGTCTTTGGAAGGATCTGCCGCATCGACCGTGGCCGAACCGCAGAAAGGGCAGCGGCCTGAGAGCTGAAGCCTGTTCTGGACAGTCTCGGCTCCGCACTGCCTGCAGATAACGATCTTGGCTTCCATGCCCCAGTCGTGACTTGCAGTATTCTGCGCAGTAAGGAAATCCATCTCCTCAACGGGGAGCTTGGATACTAATTCGGGAATGATCTCCTTGTGACCGCAGGACTGGCATAAAAGGCTGTCCCAGCCGGGATTGAATATCATCGTACCGCCGCACGACGGACACTTCTTATCGATTGGCATAATTGCGGCCCTCCTTGTGTCAAAGCGCGAAAACAAAGCCCCTCAACCCGCGCGCTAACCCCGGGTGCTAATTCTCGTTCGGATATACCAGCCTTCTGTCAGTATCAAACCATTCAGCTATCGTTCTGAACATCTTAACGATGAACCTGCCTCTGTCCGTTATGGAATATGTGCCGTCAGGATTCTCCTCGATCGTGCCGGTTACGACCTGCTCATCGAAACGCTTTTCGAAAGCGCCGTAATCTTCAACATACTTGCTCGTAAAGACTTCGCCTACCGATTCCTGCGTGAATGTCTGATCGGAATTCTCATCCATGTAGCTAAGCATGAATACCGATACCGAACGCTCGACGGTGACCGGAACAAGCGTGAAGATGACCGTGTTAACGCAGCAGAAGATAACAAACATCATTATGATGTCCCTTACCGTGATGAAGCCCCAGAATTTCCTGATAACGCCCATTACTACCGCAGCGATCACACCTGTGATGATGATGAATGCCATGCCCCTGTACATGAGGACCTCCATATTCTTTAAGATCCCCGTGTGGAACAATGCGACGAACATCACTGAACATACGATGTAGATCAGTGCATATATTCCAATGAGCGCCAAAATGCTCTTGGCGTTCCCGCTGCTTTTGCCGGTCTTAGTCATTTCCTGCTGCCCCGCTCTTTTGTTTTATGTCTTCAGCTGCCAGCGCCTTTGCCTTCTCTATAGGGTCAGCAATATAAGCGATGCCGCTCTCGCTGATCTGGATGGCCGTTCCGCAGAACTGGCAGAAACCCGTGGAGCTCCTTCTGATACGGTTGCCTGTAGAGCCGCAGTTAGGGCACTCGACCGCAACGCTGGCACGCGCGATCTGGTCCTCGAGCTGTGTCCTTCTGTATCTGGAATTCTCCTCGATCGTCTTCTCTCTTGAAGCCTCAGCCTGAAGTCTTGCCTTCTCGGATGCTGTCCTTGAACGCTCGATCTCCTGCTGCTTCAGTATATGATCGCTTACCCTGAAGCCGATCTTAATAAGATTATTCAAACCTATCCCAAACATGTTCATTTCCTCCTGGAAATCTATTCTTACTCCAACGGATATTTTAACATGTTTGCGAGTTCACGCGCTAGTCTTGAGACGGGCAGTCCGACTACATTTGAGTAGTCTCCGTCGATCTTTTTGACCAGCAGAACGCCCATATCCTGAATGCCGTAAGCGCCGGCCTTGTCAAAGGGCGATCCGCTGTCGCAGTAGTCCGATATTACCTGTTTCTGGTAGTCATCAAGTCCGTAGAATTCGACGTGCGTCTCTTCGGTGAAGTTCCTTTTCGAGCACCCGGAAAGAAGGGATACGCCGGTCGCAACCACATGCACATTTCCCGAAAGCGAGGACAGCATCCTTACGGCATCTTCCCTATCCTCAGGCTTGCCGTAGATAACGCCGTCCAGAATGACCGACGTGTCGGCACCGATAACCACGCATGCACTTTTCTCTTCTTCTGTCAGGGTATCGAAAACAGCCTTTGCCTTAAGATACGCCAGGTGTTCACTGACTTTAACGGAAGGCACGCCCTCTGCTTCCATCCTGATCTCGGCCGCGCGCTCGTCAATGTCAGCCGTGATCACATCGAATTCTTTGGTAATAAAAGACAGCAATTCGCGCCTCCGGGGAGACGCGCTTGCAAGAATGATTCTTTTGTTGTTCAGATCTGATCCCAATTTCTTATTCGCTCTTTTCTCCGTCCTCACCGGAAGTCTGAGGCTTAAACTCAAACGGATTATCCGGAGGTGTAACGGGTTTTGCCGGCGGCATCTGAGGAATTATAGACTTAACGGGCTCTGAAGGCAAAGGTGATTGCTTAACTTCGCCCTGCAACGGTGTCTTGGGCGGGATTATGGACTTAAAGGGATTCTCGGGCTTTGCTTCCGCACTCTCTGCAGGCTTTGCTTCCGCACCCTCTGCTGCCTTCGATCCGGCAGCCGCCTGTGCTGCTGCGGCCGCGGGTCTCGTGAACGCGGGCTTTGCGGGAGAGGGAGCCTGTGCAGGTGTTACAGAAACTGAGCTTGCCTGCTTCGTTACGCTGCTCTGCTGCTTAAGTCTTGCTTCCATCGCAGAAATGGTGGATGCCTTCTTCTCTGTAGTATTCTGTACGGCAGCCGATGCGGCCTGAACTCCGCCATGCTGTGCACCATGGATCGTATCCTTAAGGGAATCCTTGAAGCTGATGGAACTCTCGGGAAGGATACCGGTGCTGTTGTTCTCGAACCTCGCGTCCGGATTCTCCCTGAAGAGCGTATAAGCGGTTCTCGGATCCTCCTTGTGCGTGACCTTGTAATAGAAATCGATAAGTTTTGCAAGAGACTTGCTCATGATGAGGTTAGAAGCGGTCTTGACCGGTGCCTCGATGCCCTTGATGTCGTTAACGTCCTGGAAGAACTCGCCGCTGGTCTTGTAGTCGCCGCTTACGATGTAACCTGCGCCCGGATCGCCTTTCTCAGCCAGGGCGATCATTGCACTTGCGACGTCTCTTACGTCTACGAATGCTCGTCCGCCGCCCTTCAAGGGAGTCGTGCCGTTCTCAAGATAACTGTTCAGGACCTTGTTGATCTCATAGTCCTGGGAATAGCCGGGGCCGATAATGAAGGTCGGCAGAACCATTACCGCATTGAGCCTGTTGAGCGCAACCTTCTCCATAACATAAGCGGCAGCCTCGGCCTTGGATTTGGCATATTCGCCTTCAACCTTGTTGCGGTCGAAATGGATCGTGATATCCTCGCCCTTTACCTCAGGATTCAGGGCATATGCCGAACTTAAGTAAACAAGGCGGCCGATCTTGCGCTTAAGGCACATGTCGACAATATTCTCCGCGCCCATGACGTTGACCCTTCTCATAGTGAGATTCGTCGAGTCGGAAAGTGATACATATTCATCCGTGTGGAAAAGAATTGCCGATCTGGGATCCTCGAGCTCGAAAAATTCCCTCATGGAATCCTTGTCCGTGGAAATACCATAGCATATTTCAATGTTGGGATTATTGCGGTAAATCCTGGTATCGGAGAGCTCACTCATGAGGATCCTTACCTTCTCGCCCCTCTCCAGGAGCATACTGATAACAGTTTTACCCAATGCGCCTTCGCCGCCTGATACAAGATACTTAACCGACATACAATTACTCCTTGATAAAGCGTATGCTGTTTGTTGCCAGGTCTTATGTTCGACTGTTTATTATCTGTCCGGCCCGAAAACACCGGATCCGGATAATAAATATAGTTGTCTATATTTTACACTTTCAAAAACCCATGTGCAAAAACATATTTAAAATGATTGTTGACAATTCTGTTAAGCAAGTATATCCTTATGGAACATTTCCGTTCTCGGGAGTGCATACAATTGAATAACTGCTAAAGGCTGTGACGAAGAAAGCCGCAGAGATTCGGTCAATACAGAGAAGTGCTATTTGCTGAGAGGCACGTGACGATATTTGCACAAAGCTATCCCTTCCGAGCCGGCATTCCGAAAAGGTTCATCCCTAGTAGACAGTGCCCGTGATGCTGCGTTAATGCAAAGGAGTTGTTAGACTTCGCAAGTGGCAAACAGACGTGTTTGCAAATTGAGTGGTACCGCGGATTTATATTCGTCTCAATGTCCAAGTAGGATGTTGGGGCTTTTTTTTTGCCCCGGCAAGGAACAGACAAGACAGATTGACAGAAAAGGAGAAAACGTTATGTCAACAACAAACAACAGCAACGTTGAGCTAAAACTCGCAGAAGTTGCCGACAGAGTTCACGGCCTGAGACTCGACATGGGTCTGACACCTGAGGAAGTAGCCTCCAAGCTTGATATTTCCACTGAGGAATATCTTAAGTTTGAAAAAGGTACCCAGGACTTCAACTTTACTTTCATTTATAAATTCGCAAACCTCGCAGGCGTTGAGATCTCCGACATCATGGAAGGTTCCTCCCCTGCCCTCACAGAATATGCAGTTACAAGAAACGGCCAGGGCAGCCCTATCACAAGACGTACAGGCTATAAGTACCAGCGTCTTGCATCAAGATTCAAGAACAAGCTCTGCGAGCCCTTCCGTGTCGTAGTTCCTTATTCTGAAGAGGCTTTGAATCCTCCTTATCACCTCGTTTCACATAATTATCAGGAAATGAACATCGTCGTTAAGGGTACTCTTAAGGTCATCATCGGTGACTCCTCCGAAGTACTCCACGAAGGCGACTGCATCTATTTCGACTCCACACAGCCCCACGGCGAGTTCGCTCTTGGCGGTGAGGACTGCGTTTTCTATGCGATCATCCTTAACCCTGAGGCATGGGGCAAGGGTGAGAACTACACCACACCTTACAATTCAGAAGAGATGCGTACAGACAACGTTACCAACGTTGATGCCGCTAACCTCGAAGATCCTGTATATGCAAAGTATCTGAACGGCGTTCTCGACGAGAACGGCACAATGGTCGACGTTGACGTAAACGTTCCGGCATGCAAGAAGTTCAACTTCGCATTCGACTGTGTAGACGTTATCGCTGACAAGAATCCCGACAAGCTCGCTATGCTCTGGGTCGCAAAGGACTGCGTAACAGAGAAGAGGATCACATTCGGTGACATGAAGAAATATTCCAACATGACTGCCAACTACTTCAAGTCACTGGGCATCGGCAAGGGCGACAAGGTCGTTCTCGTCCTCAAGCGCCACTACCAGTTCTGGTATGCGATGATGGGCTTGGAGAAGTTAGGCGCCGTAGCTATCCCTGCTACACACCTTCTCCGTGACCACGACTACGAATACCGTTTCAACGCAGCAGGCGTTAAGGCCGTATTCGTAACAGCAGATGACGATGCTGCTGATGAGGCTGAAAAGGCTGCAAAGAAGTGCGGCGTTGAGACCTTGATCCTCTGCAACGGATCAAGACCCGGCTGGCATGACTTCAATGAGGAGTTCAAGAACTTCTCCGACGTATTCGAGCGTCCTGAGGACTATGCATGCGGATACGATCCGATGGTAATGTTCTTTACTTCCGGCACAACAGGCTATCCCAAGATGGCTCTGCATTCATACATGTATGCTATCGGCCACATCCCGACAGCCAAGTACTGGCAGAACGTCGATCCTAACGGACTCCACTTCTCCATCTCCGATACAGGCTGGGGTAAGGCACTCTGGGGCAAGCTCTACGGTCAGTGGCTCTGCGAGGCTCCTGTCTTCACATTCGACTTCGACCGCTTCAAGGCTGAAGAGATCCTTCCGATGTTTGCAAAGTACAACATCACTACATTCTGCGCACCTCCGACAATGTTCAGATTCTTCATCAAGGAAGACCTCTCCAAGTACGATCTGTCTTCCCTCAAGTATGCAGTTACTGCAGGCGAAGCTCTGAACCCTGAGGTATTCAACCGCTTCATGGCAGCAACAGGTATCCGTCTCATGGAAGGCTTCGGCCAGACAGAGACAACTCTCGCTATCGCTAACCTCGTAGGCGCTAAGCTCCGCATCGGTTCAATGGGTAAACCCAATCCGCTCTACGACGTTAAGATCCTCGATCCTGACGGCAACGTCTGCAAGCCCGGTGAGACAGGCGAGATCTGCATCAATACACAGAACTACCATCCGAAGGGACTCTTCCTTCAGTACTATCTCGCACCTGACCTCACTAATGAGGCATGGCACGACGGCTGGTATCACACAGGTGATACGGCATGGGCAGACGAAGACGGTTATATCTGGTACGTCGGACGTACAGACGACGTCATCAAGTCTTCCGGCTACCGTATCGGACCCTTCGAGATCGAGAACGTCATCATGGAGCTCCCTTATGTTCTTGAGTGCGCAGTTACAGGCGTACCTGACCCTCAGGGCGTAAGAGGCATCGTCGTAAAGGCTACCATCACACTCGTTAAAGGCACCGAGAGAACAGAGGAACTCAAGAAGGAGATCCAGAATTACGTTAAGGAGAAGACAGCTCCTTACAAATATCCGAGAGTAGTTGAATTCGTTGATGAACTTCCCAAGACATTCAACGGCAAGATCATGAGAAAGGCTATCAGGTCCTCTTCTGAAGAGCAGAAGTGATCTTAAATCCTAAGAAGCTTTCAACCAGAGCGGCTCTATCGTGGAGCCGCTCTTCTTTTGTCCGGGTATGACCCTCACATCAAAGCGCTTATCCCTGACAAAAGGCCACAGGAAATCATATGCTTCCTTCGGATCCCTGAATTCGGATATCGGGAAATCGGATATGTCGAGGAGCATATCCTGTCCGCAGGATCTCTCAAGGAGCAGACAGTGCTTTTTGTCATAGACGATGAGGCTGTCGAGCTCGCGCCTCTTCAGTATCGATGGCCTTATGAGGGGCAGTATGGAATTCTTTGGGTCGATCATTGCGCATGCCGCCTCTTCGCCAAGATAGAAATCGATCTGAGCCAGTTCCGACTGTGCCTCCCTGTATAGATCCCTTATTGCCATCTGTATGCCGTTCATCGTTACACTCGAATAATCTTCGGCGATCCCGGCGCCATACTTAAGAGCGCAGAAGATCATCTTATAAAGATTGATCTCAAGATCCCTGCTGTCCGTCAGGAAATAATCCGATGCCATCTGCTGGACCTCCGCGCTGCTCCTCGCGGAGATCGTGGAATAAAGGTACTGTGCATCCTTGAGATTTGTGATGATATTGAAGGCGTCATCCGTGCCGGACGCACGCCTCCTGTCGGCTATCGCCGCAGGCACCCTTCCCGACCTTAAGGCTGCGAGCACTGCACAAAGATATCCTTCAAAAGTACCGTCATATGTATACCGTATGCCTTGATCCGACATGCTTCACGCCTCCTTATGCTTTAATGGTGCCGTCATTCTAGCACCCCGAACATATGTTTGTAAATAGTGATTTTCGGGCATGTCCCATTATTGGTACAGGCATAAAAAGAGGCCGGTCAATGCCGGCCTCCTGACTTCAAATCCTTATGTTGATTAAGGCTTGGGGAACTTGAGTTCCTTGAGGAAGTTGGAGATCTTCTCGTTGTCGCGCTTGCTGCCGTTTACGGAATAGACCTCAATGTAAACGTTCTTGTTTACATATACACCGCCGTAAATGTCGGAATCCTCATACATGTAACCGCTGCCTACAATAAAGCCGAGTTCTGAACCCTCTTCTACCTCACCATTGAAGACAACGGAACCGCGTGACTTCAAAATCGAGCGGACATTACTGCCGTCAAAGCCATTGTCATCAACGATGTCTTCGAAATCCTCATAGAAATCCTCGAAGCAGTCCATAGCATCCTCTTCATCTTCAAATCTGACGTAGACATAAGTATTGTCGCCGTCGCTGTAATAGATAACGTATTCAGCGTCATCTCCGTTGATCGTCCAGTTCTTCTGGTGTGTTGTTTCCTTCTTGCTGACATCTAAAACGTTCTCTAATGCATCATAGAAAACATCCTCGTCATCAATGACCTTGAAGCCTGCGCATCCCGAAACCGAGAAAGCTACCGCGCCGGCAAGGAGAAGTGATGTTAAAACATGTGATTTCTTCATAATCCAAGTCCCTCCTGACATCCGGAAAAATGCTAAAAAAGCTTTAATAAATCATATTCTACGCTACGCCCAAAAGCTTTTCAATGAATAGAGCCCGACAATATTAAAACTATATGTAAATATCCCCGGCTCTTTCAAACCGGGGATCATGCTGTTCCATTTTTACTCTAAGATCAGACGACCTTGAATCTGTGGTAATTCTTCTTACCCTTACGAACGATGGCCTCGCCGTTTGCATCGAAGTCTGATTCCTTAAGGTCGTAGAACTGATCCTCAACGACTGCATCATTGAGGTATACGCCCTTCTGCTGGATCATTCTTCTTGCCTCGCCCTTTGACTTCATGAGTCCTGCCTTAACAAGCGCGTCAGCGATCTGAAGTCCGCCCTTTATCTCGTCAGCCGAAAGCTCAGTTGTCTTCATGTCTTCAGATCTTCCCGCGTTCTCGAAAAGATCCTCTGCCGTCTTCTTCGCGATATCGGCAGCCTCTTCGCCGTGAATTATCTTTGTAACTTCGTAAGCGAGTCTCTTCTTCGCCTCGTTGATAGCAGAATCCGTAAGCTTTGCGTACTCGTTGATCTCATCCATCTCGAGGAATGTCAAAAGCTTCATGCACTTGATTACATCAGCGTCATCAACATTTCTCCAGTACTGGTAGAAGTCAAAGACAGGTGTCTTCTCGGGATCGAGCCAGACAGCACCCTTAGCCGTCTTACCCATCTTCTTGCCTTCGCTGTTTGTAAGAAGCGTGAATGTGAGTCCGTAAACGGATTCGCCCTTCTTACGGCGTACGAGCTCCATGCCTGCGAGGATATTGGACCACTGGTCGTCACCGCCGAACTCAAGATCGCAGCCGTACTTCTCGTGGAGGTAGTAGAAGTCATAGCCCTGCATGAGCATATAGTTGAATTCAAGGAAGGTCAGTCCCGTTTCCATACGCGACTTGTAGCATTCAGCCGCGAGCATACGGTTGACCGAGAAATG
>JAFWQC010000047.1 GCA_017509245.1 Clostridiales bacterium
AGCAAAACAGGCGATGTCTTTTTGAGACAGCTCTTGTTTTGTTGGGATGCATGTAAACCAGCCGGTTCCCCATTTGATGAAATCGTTGACAGATCTTGTGACAGATTGGGTGTTAATTTGTAAAAGAATTGTGCGAGGCCTCATATCGTACCTTTTCACACCCGAAAAAAGTACGATTTTGCCCTTCGCTCCGTGCGTTTAGCATGACCTTTAATTCTGCTGCTCTTCCTTACCAAAAACAATTAAGGGCTGCCTCACATTTGAGACCGCCCCTTAGTTTTTATATGTTTTATTCCTGGTCGAGGTGACAGGATTCGAACCTGCGACCCCATGCTCCCAAAGCACGTACGCTACCAACTGCGCTACACCTCGATATTCACGGCGATAATTATATATGTTTTGCGCTGTTACTGCAAATGAAGACCCCGCACCATCTGATGCGGGGCCGTTATTTCAGATACAATTCTCTGATTACTTAACGATCTTGATCTTTCCGAGGAAGAGAGGAAGTGTGAAGTACTGAGTCTTAGCTGCTGCGATGATACCCATAACCATGAATACAACAACTACAGCTTCTGCTATCCAACCTACGAAAGGAATGCAAGCCAGGATTGCACCGGTAATGCAGATAACGATTCCGTTGTTTACGTGACTTCTTACGAAGGGTGATGTCTTCTCAGGTGAGATCAAGAGGCCTAAGAGCCAGAGAAGACCGATGTAAGCAAGAATTGAGAACAACTTAGCGTTAGAGGGAAGCTGCTCAGATACAGGTTCCTGAACCTGTGCATTTTGATTTTCTGCCATAAGAGATTGCTCCTTTACTTTTAATATAAAAATATATTAGCATATAAATTGTCTGTGAGGGAGAATACAAATTGATTAAAGTTAGCAGTTACAAAAGCAACAATATATACACATACGGGCTCGGTGCGACCGTTGCGATGGAATATCTTCTCAAAAAGAGGGAAGCCGTCAAGGCCGTGATACTTCATCCGGGCTTCAGGTCCGAGGAAACGATCGCCCGCATAAACGAAATATGCGGCAGCAGCATCCCGGTATCCACAGAGGAAAAGCCGTTCAACATCCTTTCCAAGAAGGATAACTGCTTCGTCATCGCCGTTATCGAAAAGCAGGAGGTCCGGATCCGCGGCGGCAACCACATGGTGCTGGTCAATCCGTCGAACTGCGGCAACCTGGGCACGATCGTAAGGAGCTGCCTGGGATTCGGCGTTGAGGATATTGCGGTAGTCGGAAAGACCGCGGCCGATCCTTTTGATCCGAAGACGATAAGGGCGTCCATGGGTGCATGCGCGAGCGTGAGAATAGAAGTTTTCGGGGACTTTGAAGAATACAGCGCAAGATTTCCTGCAAATAACCTCTATCCGTTCATGCTGGACGGAAGCACGATATTGCAGGAAACGAAGATAGACAAGCCCTTCTCGCTCATCATGGGCAACGAGGCAACAGGCCTTGATCCCGCGTTCAAAGACATTGGAAAGCCCATCAGGATCGAGCATTCGGGCAACATCGACAGCCTTAATATTACAATTGCTGCAAGTATAGGACTTTATGAAGCAACAAAGTCTTGCGAATAAAATACAATCGTGATACAATTCTTCGGTAATTTGAAGATATAACTCTATAAAGGAGAAGAAAGATGCCTAATATTAAATCAGCTATCAAGCGTGTAAACGTTTCCGAGAAGAAGGCAGCTGCCAATAAGGGTAAGAAGAGTGCCATCCGCACAACTATCAAGAAGGCTAAGGCTGATATCGCTTCCGGTGAGAATCTTGATGCTACGATCAAGTCTACTCAGAAGGCATTGGACAAGGCTGCTGCTAAGGGCCACATGAGCAAGAATGCAGCTTCCAGAACAAAGTCCAGACTCGCTAAGGCTGCTAACGCTGCTAAGGCTTAATCGATAATTTCCTGGTTTAATTCAAGCCGTCTGCCTTGGGATTGCAAGGTGGACGGCTTTGTTCTGCGCATTTTTTGCCTGGGGCATATTTTCGAGACCGTGAAAACGGCTCAGCTTATTTAACTATTACAGGAATCTGCTCCCACTCCGTGGCGGTATCCCTGCCGTAGAGTTTCCAGCCGATGGAAGCGGCGCGCATATCGAGTTCGAAGATCTTCCTTAAGTCATCGTTGCCCGACTGAAGCTCAAGGCAGTCCGACGGCCGGCTGACAACGGGGATCTTCGCGCATTTACCCATGATCTTTAGACAATACTTGCCCTCGCTGTTGAAGCCCAGGGCCCTGATGTAGGGCGGGCGCTTTACCGCGAGATATGAATTATCCTGGCCGGTCATAAGGCAGGCGAGCGCCCTGTAGATCCTGGTCAGCGCATATCTTTTTGTGGATACCGCGTTCTCGAAAACCGTAAGGCCGGGATCATTATCCGGTATGGTTCCGGGTCTTATGTCATTTGCGAAATTCTTCAGATAGCCTGACAGGTCATCAGACATGTAAGTGATGTCGTCAAGAGAAGACGAAGCTGATACGGCATTCATCAGATCTCTTACATAACCTGTGTAGTCAGGGAAGGAGAACACGCCGCCTGAATTTGCAGAGAGCATCGCTCCGAGAGAACGGTCAGGCATAAGACCTGTAAGGTTCGATGCGAGAGCTGACCTGCTTGAAGCATTGGCATTTACGATGCGGCGGATCGATGCGGCGCTCGGCATGCTGCTCCTGACGTCAGTATCGCTGTATCCGTCACCCTCGCGCCTTACCATGATGATGTTTATCCTGTTCTTAGTGTCGATCTTCCTGAGCGCTATAAGATAGTCCAGCGCGAGGATCGAATTGGGGCCGGACAGGATCTGATCAAGATCGCCCGTGATATTTCTGGATGCGGCATAATCCTTTACGGCATTTGCCCTTGCCTGAGGAAAGCTCATTCCTTTGGACATATATTCATTAAGTCCGGTATTGAATATCTCATCTTCTTCGAAGTCTTCCGATGCAAGGGCTTTCAGAAGATCCGTGTCATCCGTATCAACGCCGAAAGCGATGTCGGTGACAACGCCCGACGATACGAGCTCAGATACCGCGCCCCGGGCAAACCTGGAAGACGGCGCGCATGAGAAGCTGAACGGAAGCTCAATCACGACATCTGCGCCGCATGAGAGTGCCTGTCTTGCCCGCACTGAAGGCGGACAGATGGCAGGAAGGCCGCGCTGGGTAAAGAAGCCTGACATGACGGGCATCACTATTGCCCTGGGGTCATTTACGGCCTCACGTGCTTTCCTGATCAGGTATTCGTGACCGTTATGAAATGGATTAAATTCCGCAATTATTCCTATGACCCGCAATTTATGTAAATCCTCTGCTTTTGGTATAATCTTTTCCTAGAAGATTATATTTCATAAGGCGGAGTTTATGCAACGCAGAGGAATGATAGAGATAAGTGCGAAAAAGGTCATCACGGGTGCGGTTATCGTTGCGCTCGGTATTGGCGCTACGGTTTTCTATCTGTTTTACACCGGACGCTTCGGAGGCGGAACAAGACTTAAGATCACGGCAACCACACATGTGGGCCATGAGTGGAGCGACATAGCCGCCAACAACAATATCGTAAGCGATTACATGTACGGCAGGACCAAGAATCTCATAGTGGCTAAAGGCGGAGACGGAATACTCGCCGCGACCTCCTATAAGATCGCGGGAAGGCTTGTGACACAGGAGGCCGAGAGTTCCGGTGTATACGGACTGTCTGACCAGGCACTGCTCCTTAAGACCTATGTCAGGACAGGTGACAGGGCAAATGCCGTCTCGCTTAAAGAGGAAGTCATCAAGAGATTCAAGCTCTCTGACGGTACATATAAGTCATTTATCTATGCTGACGGTGAAGGAGAGGAACTGATATCCGTATCAGCATCCATCGACTGGCTTGATGCACTCATGGAATATTATGTTGTCTACGGAAGCGACGGAGATTATGAGGAGATCAGGAGCCTTACGGCGGTGCTTTTCGACGCCGGGGGAAGATTAAAGCCCGAGAAGATCGATGTTGCCAAATACGCAGAAACCCTGTATGTGAGCCTTAAAGACCCGAGCACGTTCTCGGAGGATGGCCGCGAAGGATCTCTGGAGCAGCTTTACGGAACGATAACGGGCGATGAGGAAAGTGCCGATGCAGTCCGTGAGGAGACCCGCGAAAAGATAGAAGGCGTGCTGCTCTCCAACATCAATCTAAGACTCATAAGAGATCTCGAGACAAACGGACTCATAGCTTCAGGCGCTTACGACAAGTCTTTGAAGGCCGTGAAGGACGGCTTTGCAGGTTCAGGTTACTCTTTCTATGCTTATTCGACGTCAGGGGAAATGGACTGTGGTGATTATATCTACAGCGGCCAGGATATCGGCGCGATCGACATAGCGCAGAATATAAAGACTATGAAGCATCTTGCCGAAGTCGGCGAACTCGACGACGCATCTTTTGCCGAGTTCAAGGGCATGGTGATCAACAGCGGCAGGATCTATACGGAATACGTGATCATGACGGGCAATTATTCCGGAAGGGAAGCTCTGAGCTCTTACACGGACGGCTTGATGATGGCATACTACATGGAAGACAAGGACCTTTACGGCAAACTTTCCGACACACTGGGAAAAAGGGTCGCGACCAAGTCCACGAGCCCTGCTCTTTACATGATCTTCAGGGAAGAAAACGACAGATATGTCTTCTATGCAAGGGAGAATCTGGGCACGCGTCTCGTGACCTCATAATTTCTTATTTTATTATTTGAAATAACATAGGTTTACGAGTATACTTTTGACGACTAAAAATTCCAAAAGGAGATTTATATATATGGCATTTATTGATGACATCATTGCCAGGGCAAAAGCTGACAAAAAGACTATCGTACTTCCCGAATCAATGGACAAGAGAACTTTTGAGGCTGCCGAGAAGATCCTCAAGGCTGACATGGCTAACCTCATCATCATCGGAACACCCGAGGAGATCGCTAAGAATTCCGAAGGTTTTGATATCACAGGCGCTACGATCGTAGATCCTTTCAACGATCCCAACAAGCAGAAATATATCGACAAATTTGTTGAGCTCCGCGGTGTTGACACCATGGTAGCTGCAGCTAAGAAGAAGGCTGAGAAGAAGGGCCTTTCAGAAGAAGAGACAAACGCTCTCATCGCTGACGCACAGAAGAAGGGCATCACACCCGAGAAGGCTCAGGCTCAGATGGAAGCTGACTATATGTACTACGCTTGCCTCATGTGCAAGTGCGGCGACGCTGACGGTGCCGTATCCGGCGCTTGCCACTCCACAGGCAACACGATCCGTCCCGCTCTCCAGCTCCTCAAGATGAAGCCCGGCATTTCTTCCGTATCCGGATTCTTCCTTCTCGACGTACCTAACTGCGACCTTGGTGAGCATGGCCTCTTCATTTTCGCTGACTGCGCAGTAAATACAGACGTTGATTCTGCTAAGCTTGCTGAGATCGCAAAGCTCTCCGCTGAGTCTTTCGAGCAGTTCATCGGCGCTCCCGCTAAGGTTGCTATGCTCTCATATTCTTCCTACGGTTCTGCAAAGCACAATGACGTTACAAAGGTTGCCGAGGCAGTTAAGATCGCAAAGGAAAAGTATCCTGATCTCGTTGTTGACGGTGAGCTCCAGCTCGACGCTGCTCTCGTTGAAGAGGTTGGTCAGCTTAAGGCTCCCGGTTCACCGGTTGCAGGCCACGCAAACACTTTGGTATTCCCTTCACTCGAAGCAGGCAACATCGGTTACAAGCTCGTTCAGAGACTTGCAAAGGCTCCTGCTTACGGACCTGTCCTCCAGGGGCTTGCACTCCCCGTTAATGACCTCTCCAGAGGCTGCAACGCTGACGACATCGTCGGTACAGTTGCCATCACGGCAGTTCAGGCTCAGGCTGCACAGGCTTAAGAGTTAATTGACAATACAAGTTTAAATACAGGAGAAAAGTCTAATGAAGATCTTAGTAATCAACTGCGGAAGCTCTTCCGCGAAGTTCCAGCTTTTCGACATCGACACAGGCGATGTTCTTGCAAAGGGTAATGCCGAGAGAATCGGAATCGACGGTAAGCTCACATATAAGCCCGCCGGCAAGGATGAGTTCGTTTCTACAGAACCCATGCCTGACCACAAGGTTGCTGTAAAGATGATTCTCGATGCTCTTGTTGATCCTGAGCACGGCGTTATCTCTGACGTTTCCGAGATTGCAGCAGTAGGCCACAGAGTGCTCCACGGCGGTAAGTACTACAGTGCTTCAGTTATCGTTAACGACGACGTTAAGAGAGTTATCAGAGAGTGCTTCCCGTTGGGACCTTTGCACAATCCTGCAAACCTCATCGGTATCGAGGCCTGCGAGGATGTTCTTCCTGAGGGCACACCTCAAGTTGCAGTATTCGATACTGCTTTCCATCAGACAATGCCCCCCAAGGCATACACATATGCTCTTCCTTATGAGATCTCCGAGAAGTATGATATCCGCCGCTATGGTTTCCACGGAACATCACACCGTTATGTAAGCCACAGAGTTGCTGATTTCCTCGGCAAGAAGTATGAGGACTTGAGGATCATCACATGCCACTTGGGCAACGGTTCTTCCTTTGCAGCTGTTAAGGACGGCAAGTGCCAGGATACATCAATGGGTCTTACACCTCTTGCAGGTATCTGCATGGGTACAAGAACGGGTGACATCGATCCGGCTATCGTTCCTTTCCTCATGAAGAACGAGAGATACACAGCTGATGAGATGGACAACCTCCTCAACAAGCAGTCCGGTGTTCAGGGCGTTTCCGGCGTTTCTTCTGACTTCAGAGATCTCGAGAAGGCTGCTAACGAAGGCAACGAGAGAGCAAGACTTGCACTCGACATGTTTGCATATCAGGGCAAGAAGATCATCGGATCTTATGCAGCAGCTATGGGCGGTGTTGACGTTATCGTATTCACGGCAGGCATCGGCGAGAACACAGACCACATGAGAAAGGCTATGTGTGAAGGCCTCGAGTTCATGGGCGTTGAATTCGACGCTGACGTTAATGCAGGCTTAAGAGGCAAGGAAGCTATCATCTCCAAGCCTTCATCAAAGGTTACGGTTTGCGTTATCCCTACAAATGAAGAGCTCGCGATCGCTCAGGAAACAGAAGCGCTCGTAAGATAATTCGAGATTATTCGGGTGAATAAAACATATACTGGAAAAGGCTGCCTTAATGGCGGCCTTTTTCGGTTGCAGGAGATATGCGGGAGATCTGAGAAATGCTGGAAATATTCTGCCTTGAGGGAAAATACTGATTCCCGTGAAGTAATCATTCCTGATCTTTTGTAGACACCGCCTTGTTTATTGATGTGTTTGAATTTTGACCACGTATCAGTAATTGATATTGAGGTTCTTCTTTATGTCCTTGTCGGCGCCGAAGATCGTTACCGTGTCGCCTTCCTCGAAAACAAAATTTGCGGGGAATTCCAAAATTGCCTTGCCGTCTCTCTTGATCGACAGAACATTCAGGTGGAGCTTATTGCGGACACCGAGGTCAACGAGGCTCTTGCCGATCCACTCCTTGGGGACCTTGATCTCAAAGATCGAGTAGTCTCCCGGGAAATCGAGATAATCGACGACACGGCCGGAACACCAGCGGATCGCAGCCCATTCGGCAAGCTGCTTCTCTGGAAAGACCACGGCATCGGCACCGTTCCTTAAAAGGAACTTCTCATGGACCGAGCGGGATGCTCTTGCTACAACATATTTGGCACCGCACTCTTTGAGGAGTGAAGTCGTCTCAAGTGATGACTGGAAATCGTCACCGATCGCAACGAAGCAGACATCGAAGTTTTCGACGCCTAAGGTCCTTACGAATTCCTCTTTGGTGGTGTCACCTATCAGGGAACTTGTTACCAGTCCCAGAACGGGTTCGATCCTCTCTTCGGAAGAATCAACGGCCAGGATCTCATCACCTGCCTTGCTCAGCTGATCAATGAGGTGATAGCCGAAGCGTCCGATTCCGATTACGAGTATGCTCTTCATATAAGTGTCCTTTCTGCCGGCTTAGCCGACCGCGATATTATCAGAGGGGAATTGTCTGTTGCCTGTTGCTTTTCGCGTGATCGCCGCGAATACCAGGGTGAGGCCGCCGACACGTCCCGTGTACATCAGGAATATCAGTATGTATTTTGAGACAGTACCTAAGGCGGTCGTTATGCCCATGGTGAGACCGACGGTTGCTACCGCGGAAGCACTTTCGAATAAAGTCTTTAAGAATGAGATATTTTCGATCCTTGAGATGGCCATGGCACCGAAGACCGTGATGATTATGTCGAGCATGAATACTGCGACAGAACCTGTCACTGCCTCGTTGGTGATCCTGCGCTTGAAGACTGCAGGTGATTTCTCGTGCTGGAAATATGAGACCATGGTAAAGAAGAGAACAGCGATTGTCGTAAGCTTCATACCGCCTGCGGTTGAACCCGGCGCGCCGCCTATGAGCATAAGGATGATGGTCATGACAGAACCTGTTCCGGAGAATGAGTTATAGTCCGTCGTATTAAATCCTGCTGTTCTCGGTGTTACTGCCTGGAACAGGGAAGCAAAGAATCTCTGACCGGAAGGAAGATCCGTATATTCGCCGAACCACAGATATACCATGGGGACAAGAACGAGGATAACCTCCATGACGATGATGATCTTGCTCTGTGTGCTGTACTTATGGAACTTAAATCCGTGCTTTCTGATGTCCATCCATGTAAGGAAGCCCAGACCTCCGGTAAGGATAAGGAATACAAGTGTAAGGACGATAACGGGATTGTCCATATAAGGAACCATTGAAGAGAAGGGGCCGTGTGCGCCGTTGAGATCAAATCCCGCATTACAGAAAGCGGATATCGAGGTGAATACAGATACCCACAAGCCTTTTAATATTCCGTATTCGGAGATGAACACGGGAGACATGGCAACTGCTCCCGCGGCCTCGAAAATAACGGTTCCGATGCAGATGAACCTTGTGTATTTCATGATCTCGCCCAGGTTTGGTGCAGAGACCGCCTCCTGGAGTGTGGTCCTGGCCTGAAGGCCGATCTTTCTTCCGATGAGCTTGGTAAGGATGGTAGTCATGGTAATGACTCCCATACCGCCTATCTGGATAAGCGTCAGGATGACCAGCTGTCCGAACCATGACCAGCGTGTAGCCGTGTCATATAATACAAGGCCTGTAACGCTGCTTGCTGATACAGCCGTGAAAAGCGCGTCCGTAAAATTGGTCCATTCTCCGGTCTTTGTGGAGAAGGGAAGCATGAGAAGTATTGCTCCAGCGAGCATTAAAAAAACGAAGCCCAGAAGAATACTTTGGGATCCGCTCAGTCTGAAATGTCTGTGTCCGTCTTTTGTCATGCTGATATTATAAAACTAAGATTTATTTTTTTAAAAGAAAAATTGTCCCATTATTTGACGGCTAATGTTTTCCATTATTGATATAATCTCTTAGAATCGGTTTTTCTTAGGGAGAAATAGTTTTGGCAGACGACATTTACAACAGTTCAGATGAATTCTTTAAAGACCTGGAGAATATTTACGGTCAGGCTCCGGAAGTAACTTACGGACAGGACGCCGATCAGCTTCTCGAAGGGCTTAATAATGAGCAGAGGGAGGCTGTGACCCATCTTGACGGACCGCTGCTTATACTTGCGGGTGCAGGTTCAGGCAAGACGAGAGTTATCACATACCGTATTGCTTACATGATGAAGAAGCACAATGTGGCGCCTTCATCCATACTTGCGATCACCTTTACCAACAAGGCGGCAAATGAGATGCGCCAGCGTATCGAAGGCCTTGTCGGCGACCGCTCGAAGTATATATGGTGCGGCACCTTCCACAGCATTTTCGCGAGGCTCTTAAGAAGACATGCGGAACTTTTGGGATATACTCAGAATTTCTCGATAATCGACACGGACGATCAGCTGAAGCTCGTCAAGGATTCCATGAAAGAACTCGATATCGCCGACAGCCAGTTCAAGCCCAAGAGCGTCCAGATCGAGATATCCAATGCAAAGAACAAGTTCATCGGAGTGGAGGAATATACGCTTCTTGCAGGCAAGGAATATTTCCAGGGTGTTGTTGCAAGGATCTACAAGAGATATCAGGAGAAGCTCCTTGCAAATAACGCGATGGACTTCGATGATATCCTCGTTAACATGGTAAAGCTCTTAGAGCAGAATCCCGACATAAGGGAGCTTTACAGGATGAAGTTCAGATACATCATGGTCGATGAGTACCAGGATACCAACATGCCGCAGTACCGCGCCGTAATGCAGCTCGCACAGGGCAACAACAATATCTGCGTCGTAGGTGATGACGACCAGTCCATCTATTCATTCAGAGGCGCCGATGTAAGGCTTATCCTGAAGTTCGAGAAGGATTTTCCGGGCGCGGATGTCATCAAGCTCGAAGAGAATTACCGTTCCACCAAGACCATCCTTAATGCGGCCAACTGCGTCATTGCGAATAACAAGAAGCGCAAGAGCAAGAAGCTCAGGACCGGAGGCGAGGAAGGCGAGAAGATAATAGTTATGAATGCCGACACGAGTGCAGGTGAAGCTGACTTTGTCGGAAGGACCATCAAGATGATGGCGGACAAAGGCAAGTTCAAGTATTCGGACTGCGCAGTGCTTTACAGAATGAATGCGCTGTCGCGTAACATAGAGACCACGCTCCACAACATGGGTATTCCTTTTAAGGTTTACGGCGGAATGAGGTTCTATGACAGGAAAGAGATCAAGGATATCCTGGCTTACTTAAGGCTCATCAATGACCCGAAGGACAACATCGCTTTCGAGAGGATAATTAATGTTCCGAGAAGAGGCATAGGCGACACGACGATAGAGAAGATCAGGCAGTACGCGATCGCGGATAATGTCAGCATGTTCGAAGTTGCTTCGCATGCGGTGGATTATCCCGAGCTCGTGAGGTCCGCTGCAAGGATAGGTGCGTTCACGGATCTCATCAATGAGATGAGGGACAAGCTTAAAGAGAATGAGATGGATTTCGCGCAGTTCGTCGACTATGTCGAGAATGAGTCCGGGATCATCGAAGAGATCACCGAGCAGCGTGAGAAGAAGGGCGAGATCATCGACAGGGTCGAGAACTTAAAAGAACTTTTGTCCGAAGCTGCTGAATATGACAAGGCGCACCGCGCTGAGCCCGTTGACATGGATACGCTGGAGATCTATGACGGCGACGGGCTTCCCGTTGAAGTCAATGAGGATTTCTTTTTCGATACCGCGACAGCAGATACCACCGAAGGGATCCTGGGCCTTTACCTTGAGAATGCGTCACTCTTTACGGAAGGCGACGAATTTGACGAGAGCGATGATTTTGTAAAGCTCATGTCCATCCACAGCGCAAAGGGTCTTGAGTTCGGTGCGGTATTCATCATCGGTCTTGAGGAAGGCGTGTTCCCGAGCTATCGGTCGGTCCAGAGCATTGAGGATACCGAAGAGGAAAGAAGACTTATGTATGTTGCGATCACGAGAGCCAAGAGAAACCTCTTTATCGTGCTTGCAAGGCAGAGAATGCTCTTCGGTCAGACCAACTGCAACCAGCCGTCGAGGTTCATCAGGGAGATCGATCCTGAACTCCTTTATCTGATGGGTTCGAGGAGGGAAGCTCCGAAGGATGTCCCGCAAGGCGAGACGAACAGGGAGAAATCCAGGAAGTCGATCGAATCCGCGATCAAGTCGCAGTTTACGAAGGAGAAGGACAAGCAGGCCGGACCACGGGAAGGACAGCTTGGCCCGGATGATCTTTTCGAGGGCTTGAGAGTAATACATCCCAGGTTTGGCGAGGGCGTGATACTGAAGGTCGAGGCAGTCGGAGGAGATGCGCTTATAACGATCGACTTTGACGGTAGGCGCAAGAATATGCTCGCGAACGCGGCAGGACTTAAGCGGGCACCGTAAACGCCCCAGGTTTCAGCGGGATATGGCAGGACGAATTGTAGTATAATAATCTATCGTTTTTAGAAGGAGACTTTTGCTGATGACAGATAACCTCAGTTTCCAGGATCTGTATGCCGACAGCGTAGCAAGTATCGGAAAGTCGGATAAGATTTCAGAGGCTACAAGAACCAAGATCAGGATGCTTCAGAAAGAGAAGGATAAGATCTTAAGCGTCAATGCCACCAAGTGTTCTGATTCCAGAGGCAGAGTCAAGCGTGAGAAGGACGGGGATATCAGGAACTGCTTCGAGCGCGACATGGGCAGGATCATTTATTCGCAGGCCTTCAGACGTTTAAAGCACAAGACACAGGTCTTCTTCAATCCTGCAAACGATCACATCTGTTCAAGACTTGAGCACGTCATCTATGTTGACTATATCTCCTCGACGATCGGAAGAGCTCTGAATCTCAATGTCGATCTCATAAGGGCCATCGCATTGGGGCACGATGTCGGACATACGCCGTTCGGTCACAGCGGTGAGAGGATATTGAACAAGAAGCTTAAAGAGATCGATCCGAAGCTTTATTTCGAGCATGAATCCAATGGTCTTCGCGTTCTTAACATTCTCGAAAAGCATAACGGCGACAACGGCCTTAATCTCACATTCGAAGTAAGAGACGGCATCATCAGCCACTGCGGTGAATATTATTCCGAGAGAAGACTTGAACCATGCAGGGATAAGACAGAGGAAGACCTGTCATATCTTATTCCGAAGAAGGACCGCAAAGGCCCTGCGACGATGGAAGGCTGCGTCGTCAGATTTGCCGACAAGATCGCATATGTCGGAAGAGATATCGAAGATGCATTGAGGACCGGTGTTATCGCAAGCGAATTCGATGTTCCGGCTGTCGCTGACGGTATAGGAAGCTCCAATTCGGAGATCATTAATTTCCTCGTTCAGGATATCATCGAGAACAGCATGGACAAGGGCTGCATCATGATGAGCGATCACGCAGGCGACGCGCTTGAGCACACCCTCAAGGAGAATGTCGCGAAGATCTACACGGCAGGAAAGGTAAAGACATATGAGAAATACTGCGAGGTAATGCTCGAAGGATTGTTCGACGCGTTCTACCAGGCAGTGTTGAATATTGATAAGGCAGCAGAATCGAAGTCGTCATCGATCAGGAAATTTGCGGAATTCGTAAGCAACCATCCTGAATATAAAGCCGGTGCTGACACACCGCTCCCGATCTATGTATCGGATTACATTGCGGGCATGACGGATACTTTTGCCGTAAGCTGCTTTAATGAGATGTATAAGAGTTAAAGGAAGAGTTTGATATGGAAGAATATGGTTTTTTCGCGATGCTCGACCGCATGCAGTACATCGGAAGATGGGCACTGATGCGCAACAGCAGAACAGAGAATATAAAAGAGCACAGTTTTGACGTAGCGGTGATCGCGCACTGTCTTACTTTGCTTCACAATAAATTCGAGAAGGATACTGAAGGCGCAATACTTCCTGATCCCTATAAGGTTCAGGCTTATGCTTTGTATCACGACTGCACCGAGATACTTACAGGTGATCTGCCGACGCCGATCAAGTACCGCAACAAGGAGATCACAAAAGCTTATAAGGAAGTCGAATCCGAAGCTGCTGCAAGCCTTGTCGAGCTCCTTCCCGCTGATGAGCAGATGAGAGCCGAATACTTAGAACTCCTTGCTCCTTCAATGAATACGGAGGAAGAGGAGCTTATCCATAAGCTCGTAAAGGCTGCAGACAAGATCGCGGCTTATATCAAGTGCTTAAGGGAAGAGAGCACGGGCAATGCCGAGTTCTCGGCTGCAAAGGAATCAACGGGCAAGATCATCAACGAGATGAATATGCCTGAGGTAAAGTATTTCATGGATCATTTTGTCCCTTCGTACGGATATACACTGGACAGGATCACCGGGAGGGACGGCTAACAGATGTTCAAGAGGCGTCCCGAGTATTTTGCCGTTGCGGCTTTAGGCGGAGTTCTGGCTGTTGCCGCAACTGTCATAACAGCATTAAGTCTTGATACAGGAATTGCAGAACCTGACAGAAAGTCCATGAAGACCGCGGACGATATTGTCGTTCGTGCAGGTGCGCTTACAGGAAGCACCGAAGATGAGCTGAAGATCGCAAGATCACGCGTTGAAGACGGTCTGGTCTCCTGCGGTGATTATGTTATCTCGATAATGACTTCACCCGAGTATCTTCTTAAGGGTGTATCCGACCAGCAGTTCGCGGAAGACCTCTGCAAGGTCATCTACGGAGAGACAAAACAGGACGAGATAAATTACATTCTCGCAGACCTTAATGAACACTCGAGAATATCCGCGATAGACAGGGCGATCTCTTCTGAAGATAAGGATCTGTCGGCTTCCGGAAAGATAACCCGAAAGGGTTCTGTAATCTCCAATGTAAGTCTGGAATCAAGGATCGATTCGCCTGAGCAGTATACTGTCGGTATCAGAGAAGCGACAGGTTCTTATACTGCATCGGGAGATGAAGTCAGGACCGATTTTTTTGTCGACGGTTCGCTCTATTACGGATATCTGAATTTCAAGGATGACGGCAGTTCCGATTACCGCGAATTTGTATTGTCATGGGATACTGCCGACTGCCTTCCCGGACGTCATGAAGTATATGCGCTCTTAAGAAGTTCCGACGGAAGAGGAACAGTCATTTCAGGCGGAGAGATCATGATACCTGATAAGACCACGATTACTCCCGACAGCGTTATGCAGAGCCTTCTTCCATCAGGCGAGAGCACCGCATGGTACATGATCGATTGCGGACAGGAGAACTGCTACATAGATTTCGCAGGCCTGTCAGATGACATCAGTGCGTCCCTTTATGACCTCAAGGGCGATCTGATCGGCACGAATGAGAATCCCGGAATACCTTATGTCCTTCTCCGCGGAAGGAAGCAGGATACGCAGGCCGTATCAGATGAGACGGGAATAGCGGGAGTCTCAAACTGCTATTACGTTTGTGTAAGCCGCACCGGTTCAGGATTTGACACCGAAAAAGAAATAAAGTACACAATGATCCAGTCCAGGGAATGCGCATATTTTGACGGCCAGTACATGGCGGTCACTGCCGACAGCGGAGATAAGGTCAAACTTACGGACAGTTCCGGCAACTCTTATGAGGTCGAGAAGAAAAAGGCCGGGATCATCCCTGTCAACGGCGCGCTGTCAGGTCTTTACATGGCTGATTCAGACACAACTGAAGCTGTCAGTCTCTATCCTGATTTCGATTTCTTAAGCAGGGATTATGCCTATTATTCCGATGGCCCGAAAAGCATTGCAATAAGATGCACTTCTCTTGAAGGATATTCTTCGGAGATCTCCATTAAGGCTGAGTCAAACGGCGATGAGGCTTTCCTTGACCAGGGCGAGATATTTTCGCTGCCGCAGGGTGAGACACTTATAACATGTACCGTAAGAAGCTTTGACGGCTTTGCCGATTCATACAGATTCTATATTTTGAACGGTGATGACAGGGGTCTTTTCTGCGAGAATACACTTTCCAAATTTCCGAAGAGTTATTACAGCGGATTGTGGCTTGTTCACAGCCTGAAGCCCGGATATATCTTTACTCCTTACTACACGAATCTTTCTTTTGACACTGCGCTTGCGGCAGAGGACAGCAAGGGAAGGAGCCTTATCCAGAATTCGACCAACCCTGAATGGGTCAAGCCTAACAGCAAGGTCTACGATAAGCCTGACTGGATGGCATGCAAGACAGATGTCGTAAGCTATTATCTGGATCCCAGAAATTTCTTCACGCCTCAGAAGATATTTGCATTCGAGATGCTCGGATTCGATCCCAATGTCCATACCGTAGAAGGCGTAAGAGAGATCATAAAAGGATCGTTCATGGACGGTTCTGCAGATTACGATTATGCGAAGATAATCTATGAGGCGGGACAGAATGCGGGTGTATCACCTTATTTCCTTGCAAGCAGGATAATCCAGGAGATGGGTTATTCCGGTGAGTCGGCTCTCTCAAGAGGTGACCTCACGGGTTACGAGGGATATTACAATTACTACAACATCGGCGCTTATGCGACGACGGAGCCCGGCGGTGCCGTTATCAACGGTGCTAAATATGCTCAGTGGGGAAGAGACTGGGAAGCGCAGGAGATAACTGACACGGAAGCTTCATTCCTGCTGCCGTGGACTTCAGTCGAAAAAGCTATCAAGGGCGGCGCACTTTGGATCGCATCCGGCTATATCGAAAAAGGCCAGAATACGCTTTATTTCCAGAAGTTTGATGTCCTTGATGACGGAACCGAGAAATATAACCATCAGTATGCGCAGAACATCCAGATGGCGTATTCTGAGGGTATGAGATATTACAGAAGTTATGATTCCATAGGCATGACGGATGCGGAATTTGAATTTATAATCCCTGTATACGAGAACATGCCGGCAAAATACGGGAGCCTGCCTTCATGAGAAAAACGGTGAGCAGAAAGGTGACAACTTCAATAGCAAAGATAAGCTCAGCTCTCTTTGCCGCTGTTATTGCTGCCGCTGCCATCCTTATCTTTCTTAACGGCACAAAGGTCAATGCCGACGGTGAAGTAACCATCTCGGCAGTCACCCAGAAGACCAGCATAGGCCCCGGCGATATCATGATCATTGACATCGTGGCAGACAGGATGCCCGGCGTAACGGAATTCGGCCCTATCGTCTTTAACTACGATTCGAGCAAAGCGGAATATGTTTCCTTCAACCAGGGCAAGTCACTTACGAACTTCGTGTTTACTGAGACGCAGATGCTCGGATCATTGTCTGTCAGCGGTACTGACCAGATGGTAAGCATAGGTTCTGACGGAAGCGGCGATGACATTCTGGCAGCATCCTTTGCCTCGACTGATCCTGTTACCCTTTTTACAATTGCACTCAGAATGTATCCTGACAGTTCAGGTGACATCAATTGCTGGATCAGCGATGCAGGAGCTTTTACGGCCATCACGGAAAAGGTTCCGACAAAGATTGGAAGCGGGATCACAGTGCCGGTCATCAGGACCGGTCTTTCCAGTGATGCGACCATTGCTTCACTCAGTATCAGAGGCACGACGATCACTCCTGAATTCAATCCCAACATAACCGAATATTCATGTTCTGTTGAGCGTTCCGTCGCACAGGTCCAGGTAAGTGTTACCGCGAGCAATCTGTGGGCGGCGATAATCATAGACGGCAACCAGTCTCTTAATATGGGTGATAATGTCATCAGCATTGACGTTACCGCACAGGACGGCGTCAACAGGATGCATTACACGGTCCACGTGCTGCGTAAGGAAAGTAATATCCCTGATGATGCATCCATGGTCGACAAGGACGGAAATACATACACGTTCCTTGATACTCCCGAGGATGCGACGATACCTGAAGGCTTTACGCAGACCACCAGATATATCAACGGTTATACTGTTCCTGTTTATGTGAAGGACGGCGTAACGAGTGTTCTTCTTTACCTTTTCGACGGTACACAGTCACCGGGTTTCTATTTCTATAACACGAGCGAGAAAACAGTAATCAGATATGAGACCGGCAATACGATAATCGAATCATCGAAGATCCTTAAAATGACTGAGATCCCTAACGATGTTACCGTTCCCGAAGAATTCAGGCCGGCTAAATACAACACCGGCACGGTTATCCTGTCCGGTTATACGAACAAGGACGGGGATTTCATCTGCTATCTTGAAGATGAGTACGGCGAAAAGGATTTCTATTATGTCAACAAGAATGACAATACACTCAGTGTATACAGATTTGCGGACAAAAAGGCTGAATTATTGTATTCATATCTGTTTGACGTTTTTCTTGTAATTGCTATTATTGAGGCGGTCATTATTACCATTACCACATATATAGTAAAAAGAATGGTCTCCGAGAGAACGAATCCGAGACCTAAGAGGGTTTAAAGGAAAGATATGGGATTAATCAAGAAGATAGTATTCGGTGATCCGAGCTTTACCGAGAGCCAGGAGAAAAAGCGCAAGCTGTTCATGTATCTCGTAAGCGGCGGTCTTACCACATTAACGAATTTTGTTTGTTACGCACTTTTCGATCTCCTTGTAAAAGCGGACATGATGGTCTCGGTCTTCGGAATCGAATTCTCACTGAAGATCGCCGTTAAGCAGGTCGTAAGCTGGATCGCAGCGGTACTTGTCGCATATATCCTTAACAGGATCACGGTGTTCAGGTCAAAGGGTAATGTCATAAGAGAGCTCCTGTCATTTACAGGCGCCAGGATATTATCATTCCTGGTCCTTGAACTCGGACTTTTATATCTGATGCTGTGGATATGCGAACTGATCACCAAAGTGCCGTATACGACACCTATGACCTACATAAATGTTCTTAAGTGGAGCATACCGTTCACCTATGAATACATGATCAAGCTCATCAATGCTGTATTCGTAGTAATCGCAAACTATGTACTGAGTAAGATCATGGTATTCAGGAAGAAGGACATGGTCGATTATAAGGCGGAAGAGGAAAAGAAAGAGATCTCTTCCGGGGAAGCGGAAACAAATGCCTGACAATAATATCCCCGAACTGCTTAACGGGGCACTGAAATTCGGTATCAAGCCCGGGCTTGAAAGAATAACTGAGCTTATGAGACTTTTGGGCGATCCCCAGGACAGATTCAAGTCAGTCCATATTGCCGGCACCAACGGCAAAGGCTCCGTCGCCACATATATCTCTTCTGTAATGGCTGCATCCGGCAAGACTGTCGGCGTTTTTACTTCGCCTTATCTTGAGCGTTTCTCTGAAAGGATCAGGATCATAGACGGAGCAAAGGGCCTTTATGAATATGTCAGAAATGACAGTTACGGTGAGATCAGTGATGAGGATCTGAAGAAGTATTCAGATATGGTAAAGCTGGCAAAGGATAAGATGATTGAAGAAGGCCTTTGCGATGAGCCTACTGAGTTTGAACTCATTACGGCCATATGCTTTCTGTATTTTGCCGATAAGAATATCGATGTGGCAGTCCTTGAGACAGGCCTCGGCGGAAGACTCGATTCCACCAACATCATCAGCGATCCGCTGGTCACGGTGATCACCGCAATAGGTCTTGATCACTGCGGAGTTCTCGGCAGCACTGCAGCAGAGATCACGGCGGAGAAGGCGGGGATCTTTAAGGAAGGTTCGCCTTGTGTATGCTATGAGCCGGACCTCATGATAATTCCGGATGAGATGAAAGATGATGTAAGAAAAACTCTTCTTGCAAAGGCTGCTGAAAAGAACATTAGCATTACTTTCGCAGGTGACAAGAGCGCGTTTGACAGCGCTGTATTTACCAAAGACGGAAGAATGGAATTCATATATGACGGCGTCAGATACAGCACCTTCCTTAACGGAAGACACCAGATCGGGAATGCGGTCTGTGCTGTTGAAGCGTGCAGGGTCTGCGGCATAGAAGATTCCTATATCGTTGAGGGTATCTCTCTTGCCAGATGGAAGTGCAGGGCGGAGATCCTTAATGTTGCACCCACCGTGATAATCGACGGCGGTCATAATCCGCAGGGTGCATTGAGCCTCGGATCGACCATTAACGACATGCTGGGCGGCAGTTTAAGAGGCAAACCTGTAAGACTTCTCATGGGCGTCATGGAGGATAAAGACGTCGAAGGGATCCTCGAAGCCTATAAAACATGCGGTCTTAACATAGTCAGCGCCGTTACGGTGACGCCTGATAACCCCAGAAGTGAGCCCGCTGATGTTCTCGCGCGGAAAATCAATTATGTGTATAATATCAGCGACGATTTTGAGGCAGTCCCCGATGCCGTTGAAGGTGCCCGGACCGCGTATGCGAAAACTGCCCGTGACGGCAAGATCCTTCTTGCCACAGGATCGCTCTATCTTGCAGGCCAGATAAGGTCAACGCTGAAAGGATTGATTGAATGCACGACTATTTAAGCTTATGCATGATGATACAGCCGATAAATGAGTCGAGTCTCATTCTTTTCGACGTGAGCAACGAAGAGAAAGCACGTATTGTCCGCCAGTACAACAGGGCGTTGCAGAACAGCCAGGGTGACGGCACTGACGTTGCGCAGATATTCTTAAAGCCATTGATCTCCCAGTATCAGAAGTGGGGAGATCCGGCGCTGATATTCGGTCTTTGCCTTGCGAGGGAAGGACAGTTCAAGAGAGCAGAGGGGAGTCTTGTTTTTGCGATCCAGGGAGTACTTGGAACAGAGCAGTATCTGACCATTGCCCAGGAGGCACTGAGAATGGTCAGGGAAGACATAAAGAACCCTCCGGCTGACATTCCGCCTGCAGATATCGCAGGCAAGCTCAAAAATGCACAAATGGCATCAGGTTCATCTCCTGCGGCAAGAGCAAACTTCCAGGCGCCTATCCTTACAAAGGCTCAGAAGACCTCGGAACCGCCGCAAATGGCTTCTTCCAAGGAAAGAAGAGACATCATGATGCGCTCCGGCGGAGTTGCCGATGAGCTCCCTGATGATTCAATAGATATTGAGGATATAAAATCTCCTAGAGAGAGAATGAGAAGTTTTGTCGCTGCAGGCGTTGTAATTCTGTCATTGTTACTAGTGACGCTTCTTATCATATTTGGTATTATTCCTCTGGTAAAACAGATCGAGACCGGAGCTGACGCCGTAGACAGACTTGAATATCTGTACGGAGAGTTCAAAAAGAACAAGTACGATCCTGAAGTTTCAGCTATCATAAGCGCTTACGAATCAAGCTACGGCACGGTCTTCTCACAATCGCCGTCGGATCTTACGACTCCACCGGAGACAGAGTCCGAGACGACTTCTGAGACGACAACCGCCGCAACTGAACTCTCGGCAATACTTGCTGAGACCACAACTTCAGAAGAGACAACGACTTCCGGAGAAACGGCGCAAGGAGAAGATTAATGAACTATATAAGCACAAGAGGATATGAAGGAAAGTTTTCTTCAAGCGAAGCGATCATAAGAGGCATCGCTCCCGACGGAGGACTCTTCGTTCCCGAGTCAGTTCCGCAGCTTACCAAAGAAGATCTTGAATCCATGCAGACAATGCAGTTCTATCAGCTGTCTGCTTTTATCCTGTCCAAGTTCCTTACCGACTTCACGGAGGAAGAACTCCTTGAGTACACAAGACAGGCTTATTCCGAGGAGAAGTGGGGTGAGAATCCCGTTCCCCTCGTTCAGATGAATGAATATAACGACAGGGAATATATCTTGGAACTCTGGCACGGACCTACGTGTGCATTTAAGGATGTCGCACTCCAGCTCCTGCCCCATCTCATGACTGCCGCAGCAAAGAAGACAGGCATCAATAAGAAGATCTGCATCCTTACTGCAACATCTGGTGATACGGGCAAAGCCGCACTTGAAGGCTTCAAGGATCTTCCCGGCACTGAGATCATCGTATTCTATCCCACCGGCGGCGTATCTGAGGCACAGAAACTCCAGATGACGACGACAGGCGGATCCAATACGCATGTCATTGCGGTCAACGGCTGCTTTGACGATGCCCAGACAGGCGTCAAGAGGATCTTCGGAGACATGGAATTTGCCATTACTCTTGATGAGAATGACATCATGCTCTCATCGGCTAACTCCATCAACTGGGGAAGACTTGCTCCGCAGATCGCATATTATGTATATTCCTATGTTGAACTCGTAAGAAAGGGAAAGATCGATCTTACGGAATCATTCAACATAGTTGTTCCTACAGGTAACTTCGGAAATATCCTTGCAGCATGGTTTGCAAAGCAGATGGGTATTCCGGTACATAAGCTCATCTGTGCTTCCAACCGCAACAAGGTATTGTGCGACTTCTTCTCAAGCGGCACATATGACCGCAACAGGGAGTTCTTTAAGACGACATCGCCTTCAATGGATATCCTTATCTCTTCCAATCTCGAGAGACTTCTTTTCGAGATCGCAGGAAAAGATCCGCAGAGGGTAACCGACTGGATGAGGCAGCTTAGCGATAACGGCAAGTACAGTGTCGACAAGGATACATTAAAGGCTTTGCAGAAGCTTTTCGTCGGAGGATTTGCCGATGAGACCGGTGTATCGAAGACGATCCTTGAGGTTTACGACCGCACGGATCACGTCATCGATCCTCACACTGCCGTAGGATTCAATATCTACGGAAGATATCACACAAGATCAGGTGATGAGAGCAAGACGGTATTTGCTTCAACGGCATCTCCATTTAAGTTCGCACCCGCCGTAATGGATTCATTAAGGGGAGCCGGCTATTCGGACGGAAAGTCCATACCGGATATCATTGCCGAACTTGCTGAGGAAAGCGGGCTTACTATCCCGCAGTCCATTGCCGAACTGCCGTCTCTTGAAGTAAGGCATAAGGACGTTATCGAGAAGGAACAGATGGAAAGCAAAGTGCGCGAGATTCTTCTCGGTTAGATTGCATTCTAAGGCTTTTTCTTCAACGAAAAAGCCTTTTTTATAAAAGGGGGTTATACATATGAAACGTTATCTTGTATTAGAGAACGGCAACATCTACGAAGGAGAGGCGATGGGCGCAGAAGGCAGCGTCATTTCCGAGATCGTATTCACGACCGCAATGACAGCTTACCTTGAGACCCTTACCGATCCGAGCTATAAAGGTCAGGCAGTCGTCCAAACATTCCCCCTGATAGGTAACTACGGAATAATCACACCCGACATGGAAGGCCCCAAGGTCAATGTGTCAGGTTATATCGTAAGAGAAGCATGCGAGCTTCCTTCGAACTTCAGATGCGAGACCGACCTTGATACTTTCCTTAAGCAGCAGAACATTCCCGGCATCAAGGGAATAGATACAAGAGCGCTCACAAAGTGCTTAAGAGAGTCAGGCACCATGAACGGCGCGATCTGCTCACGCCCTGACGAGTTCTCTATTGATGAGATCAAAGCATACAGGATCAAGGACCCCGTTGAAGAGGTAACGACAGAGACCGAGCAGGTCATTAAGGCTGAAGGCGAGACGGTCTACAGGATCGCTATGTTCGATTTCGGCATCAAGCGCAACATTATCCGCGAGCTCTCGAAAAGAGGAGCCGAAGTATATCTTCTCCCCGCAGATACGACGGCGCAGAGAGTAAAGGAGATAGATCCTGACGGAATCTTCCTGTCCAACGGTCCGGGAGACCCGGAAGACAACGTAAAAGCGATTGAGACCATGAAGGAAATAAAGGATTGGGGAACACCCGTCATGGGCATCTGCCTGGGCCACCAGATCCTGGCTCTCGCACACGGCTTTAAGACTTCAAAGCTTAAATACGGACACAGAGGAGCTAACCATCCTGTCAGGGATCTTGATACGGGAAGAGTCTACATCTCCTCACAGAACCACGGATATCAGGTAGTAAGTTCTTCTGTGGATCCTAAGATCGCAAAAGAATATTTCGTCAACGTCAACGACGGAACAAATGAAGGTATCGAATACATGAACAAGCCCTGCTTCTCGGTGCAGTTCCACCCGGAAGCATGCGGAGGACCTAAGGATACGGAATTCCTTTTTGACAGGTTCATAAAGATGATGGATGACAGGAGGAACAGTTAATATGCCGCTTGATAAAACTATACGTAAAGTTCTTGTTATCGGATCAGGTCCTATCGTTATCGGCCAGGCAGCCGAGTTCGACTATGCAGGCACACAGGCCTGCAGAGCCTTGAGGGAAGACGGCATCGAGATCGTGCTCCTTAACTCCAATCCGGCCACCATCATGACAGACAAGACGATGGCAGATAAGATCTACATCGAACCCTTAACACTTACTACAGTAAAGAGAATAATCGAGACAGAAAGACCTGACTCGATCCTCTCAGGCCTTGGCGGACAGACTGCGCTCACATTGTGCATGCAGCTTGCAAAGGAAGGCTTCCTTGAATCACACGGCGTTAAGCTCCTTGGCTCATCTCCCGAGTGTATCGACAAGGCTGAGGACCGTCAGATCTTCAAGGATACGATGGAATCAATAGGCCAGCCCTGCATCCCTTCAAAGGTCGTAACGACAGTTGAGGATGCACTGGAATTTGCTGACGAGATCGGTTACCCGGTAATCGTAAGACCTGCTTTCACTTTGGGCGGAACAGGCGGCGGAATCGCAAACGACAAGGATGAACTTTTCGAGATCGCGAGAGGAGGACTTGCATTATCACCTATCACACAGGTCCTGATCGAGCGCGGAATCGCAGGCTGGAAAGAGATCGAGTTCGAAGTAATAAGAGATAAAGACGGCAACGTAATCACGGTCTGCTCGATGGAGAACTTAGACCCCGTAGGCGTTCACACAGGTGACTCTATCGTCATAGCTCCTGCAGTAACTCTTTCCGACAAAGAGTATCAGATGTTAAGAACAGCATCACTTAACATCATTGAAGCGCTGGGCGTTGAAGGCGGATGTAACTGCCAATTTGCACTTAATCCGAACTCATTCGAATATGCGGTAATCGAGGTCAACCCGAGAGTCTCAAGATCCTCGGCACTTGCATCAAAAGCAACGGGTTATCCCATCGCGAAGGTTGCGACAAAGATCGCGATCGGCTACAGGCTCCACGAGATAGTTAATGCCGTAACAGGACACACATATGCTGCATTCGAGCCTGCACTGGACTACGTTGCGGTCAAGTATCCGAAGTGGCCTTTCGACAAGTTCGTATATGCAAAGAGAGACCTCGGCACGCAGATGAAGGCGACGGGCGAAGTCATGTCCATCTCCGATTCATTTGAGAGCGCGCTCATGAAGGCAATCAGAGGTGCGGAGATCTCAGCTGATACGCTTCACCTCAAGAAGATGGAGGACGTATCCGACGAAGACCTTATGCCGCACTGCATCAAGGCTACCGATGAAAGACTCTTCTACGTCGCGGAAGCGATCAGAAGAGGCGTAGATATCAAGCTCATCAATGAGAAAACAAAGATCGATACGTGGTTCCTGTCCAAGATCAGGAATCTCGTTGAGTTCGAGAAGGCTATCTCCGGCAAAGAACTCACATTCGATGAATATGTAAAGGCCAAAAAGCTCGGTTTTACCGACAAGGCTCTTGCAAGGATCACGGGCAAAAAGCCTGAATATAAGCTCAAGCCGACATTTAAGATGGTCGATACGTGCGCAGGCGAATTCGAAGCGCACACACCTTACTTCTATGCGACGTATAACAGACCTGAGGAAGGCGGCGAGAATGAGGCCGACTTCGAGAAGGCAGGCGATAAGGACAAGAAGACAGTCATCGTATTCGGTTCAGGTCCGATCAGGATCGGTCAGGGAATCGAGTTCGACTACGCTGCCGTTCACTGCGTAAACGCGCTCCGCAACTTAGGCTACAGGGTAGTCATCGTAAACAACAACCCTGAGACTGTATCTACCGACTTCGATACCGGCGACAGACTCTACTTTGAGCCACTGACACCTGAAGACGTAATGAATATCGTCGATCAGGAAAAGCCTTTCGGCGTCGTTGTTGCATTCGGAGGCCAGACTGCCATCAAGCTCACGAAAACTCTTTCCGAGAATAACGTTAACATCATCGGAACCTCCGCGGATTCGATCGACATGGCAGAAGACCGTGAGAGATTCGATGAGCTCTTGGAGCGCCTCGGCATTGCAAGACCTAAGGGCTTCTCAGTCCTCACTCTTGAGGAAGCTCTCCATGCCGCTAACACACTTGAATATCCTGTACTCTTAAGACCATCCTACGTTCTTGGCGGTCAGAACATGATCATCGCCTTTAACGACGAGGACGTTAACGAGTACATGAGGATCATCTTAGCGCAGGGCATCGAGAACCCTGTCCTCATCGACAAGTACATCCAGGGCAAGGAGATCGAAGTAGATGCGATCTACGACGGCAAGGATGTCCTTATCCCGGGTCTCATGGAACACGTTGAGCGCGCAGGCATCCACTCCGGTGACTCCATCGCTATGTATCCCGCAAAGCACATCTACGACGATATGTACAAGAAGCTTGCAGATACCACGATCGCTCTCTGCGACGGCCTTAAGTCAACAGGTATCGTAAATATCCAGTACATCGTAAAGGACAACAGGATCTATGTAATCGAGGTCAACCCGAGAGCATCGAGAACTGTTCCTTACATGAGCAAGGTAACAGGAATTCCGATGGTAGACGTTGCCATCGAAGTATCTCTCGGAACACCTCTTGCAGACATGGACTACGGCACGGGATTCTACAGACAGTCACCTTATACCGCAGTCAAGGTTCCGGTATTCTCATTCGAGAAGCTCACGGATGTTGATACACAGTTAGGACCTGAGATGAAGTCCACGGGTGAGGTATTAGGCGTAGGCAGAAACCTCTCAGAAGCTTTGTACAAGGGCCTTGTAGCTGCAGGCTACAAGATGTATAAGCGCGGCGGCGTCTTCATCACGGTCAGGAACTCCGACAAGATGGAAATCGTCGAGATTGCAAAGAAGTTCGACATAATGGGCTTCAAGCTCTATGCGACGCATGGTACCGCCGAGGCATTGAGACTTGCCGGAATGGAAGTATCCGAAGTCTCGAAGATCCACGAGTCCGACGAGAATAACACAATGACACTCTTAGAGAGCGGCAGGATCAACTACATCATCTCGACCTCTGCTAAGGGAAGACTCCCTGCAAGAGATTCCGTTAAGTTAAGAAGAAGAGCAGTCATGCTCGGTATTCCGTGCCTTACGGCTATCGATACCGCAGACGCTCTTGCTGACTCACTCATGAGCCACTTCTCAGAGATCAACACTGAGCTTGTCGACATCAACAACATGCGTGACAAGCGCCGTAAGATCAACTTCATCAAGATGCAGGGCTGCGGCAACGATTATATCTACATCGACTGCATGGAGAGCATGGTATCATCACCTGAATCACTCTCTGTCTACATGAGTGACAGACACTTCGGTGTCGGCGGTGACGGCATCGTTCTCATCGCTCCTTCGAAGGTTGCTGACTGCAGGATGATCATGTTCAATCTTGACGGTTCCGAGGGCATGATGTGCGGAAATGCGATCAGATGCGTTGCAAAGTACATGTACGACGAGCGCGGCCACAAGAAGAGACATATGAAGATCGAGACCAAGAGCGGCATCAAGACACTTGAGATCATGACATTAGGCGGTGTTGCATCCAGAGTCAAAGTCGACATGGGCAAGGCAGAACTCAATCCGCCGAAGATCCCCTGCACACTCCCCGGAGACACAGCGATCAATGTTCCCGTAAATATAGACGGTGATGAATATAAGATCACGGCAGTATCTATGGGCAATCCTCACGCAGTCGTATTCACGGATCTTGTGGATGTCATGGATCTCAATACCATAGGTCCGAAGTTCGAATATGCGACAGATATCTTCCCTGAAAGAGTCAATACCGAGTTCGTTAAGGTCATTGACGACCACACTCTCAAGATGAGAGTCTGGGAGAGAGGCTCCGGCGAGACAATGGCATGCGGTACGGGCGCCTGCGCAACAGTCGTTGCGGCATGCGAGAACGGCTTCTGCAGGAAGGGTGAAGACATAAGAGTCATCCTCAAGGGCGGAGATCTCATAATCAAATATACTGACGATACTGTATGGATGACCGGAAACTGCGCCAAGGTTTTCGAGGGCTCCATGGAGGTTTAATGGAAAAGAGCAGCAGAACTTTCAAGGCTGCAATCTTCGATATGGACGGACTTATCCTCGATTCAGAGAGGACAGTCCTCAAATGCTGGGAAGCCGTCGGTCAGAAGTACGGCTTTCCTGACATTGAGACATACGGGATCAGCGTTATAGGAAAAAACAAAACGGCTACAATAGAAGAGTTTGAACGCGTCTACGGTGAGCCCGGAGACCGGTATGAGAAAGAGATGAGGAAGGTCTATCTCAGCATGGAGGTGCCTCTAAAGCCCCATACGATCGAACTTTTGAGTGCCATGAAGAGTGCCGGAATGAAGATAGCGATCGCATCATCTTCAACCAGAGAAGAGGTTACCACGCAGCTTACAAAGCTAGGGGCATTTCAATTCTTCGACGCGGCAGTCTGCGGAGATCAGGTTACAAAATCCAAACCTGACCCTGAGATATTCCTTCTCGCATGTGATGCGCTGGGTGTAAAGCCTGAAGAGTCCTTAGGACTTGAGGATTCATTCAACGGCGTAAGAGCATGCAAGGCATCAGGTCTTTTTACGATAATGGTGCCGGATATTATTCAGCCCGATGACGAGATGAAAGGTCTTGCGGATATTATCCTGCCGTCCTTGAAAGACGTTCAGGATTTCCTGAATCTCAAGTGATTGTTGTTATAGAGATAGTTCAGCACGGATGCGCCGATGATTATCGCGTATCCTGCTATGCTGAGCCAGTCGGGCATCTCGCCAAGGAAGATAAGCCCCAGAAGCGCCGTGAATATTACGGTTGAATAATCGTATATTGATATCTCCTTTGCAGGGCATGCAGCGTAAGCCGACGTGATGAATATCTGGCCGAAGCATGCGGAAACGCCGGTCATGCAGCAGTAGAAGAACTGAAGCCAGGAGATCGGCTCATATGTGAATATGATGAACGGTATCAGCGCCACGCATGAGAATGTCGAAAAGAACGCGACCACGACTATTCCGCGCTCGCCTTTCAGTGTGACCTTGCGCAGGAACGCATATGCAATGCCGGCGCAAATTCCTCCGATGAGAGCGATAACCAGCGGGAAGATGTCATCACCGCTGACTCCCAGCGTTCCGAACAGGAATGTGGGCTTTACAACGAATACCGCGCCCGCGATCGCCGTAAGGATAGCTGCCCACTGGAAACCGTCTGCAGCTTCTTTAAGAACGATTATAGAAGTCAGCATAGCGAAGAACGGCGAGAGCTTGTTGAGCATCATGGCATCGGACATGTTGGTGTGGGATATCGCGTAGAAATTGGCAATAACACCTATCGTACCGAATGATGCGCGCATCAGAAGCCCGGGCAAAGATCCCTTTTTGATCTTGAATTTCTCCGGAGATCTTGCAAGGATCACGTAGGACATGACGATCGCTACAAGGTTTCTGAAAAAGGCCTTCTGGAATACGGGCATGTCTCCTGCAAGGTTAATGAACAGCGCCATGCACGCGAAAGAAAATGACGATAAGAGAAGGTATATGATGCCCCGTTTGCGGGGTGATAGCTTTTCCAAAAACCTGACTGTCACAAAGGCCTCTAAATTAACAAAATCTGCAATTAAGATAAAGTAAGTGGCTGCCTTTGTCTATATAATAAGGGTTGTTCAAAACGTAGATTGACACATTTGACCCTGCTAAATACAATTAGGGGGTTTTATATACAGGAAGGAATAAGAGGTTAATATATGCTCAGAGTCGGTATCCTGGGATGCGGCAATATCGCCGCTAAAGTCGCTGACAGTTTGAAGCGCAACAAGAACGTCACTATTGCAGGCGTGGCATCAAGAGAGCGGAACAAGGCAAAGAAGTTTGCCTCACTTTACTGCCCTGACGCGAAGATATTCACCGGCTATGAGAAGCTCGCTGCTTCCAAAGACATCGATCTCGTTTATATCGCTACTCCGAACACATATCATTACGAGCACGCGATCATGTGCATCAAGGAGTATAAGAACATTCTTGTTGAGAAGCCTTTCGCAATGAGCAAGGCGGAAGCCGACAGCATATTTTTCGAGGCCAAGAACAGAGGCGTATTCGTCGCAGAGGCTATGTGGACTTCATACATGCCGCTTCACAAGAAGGCTCTCGAGTGGATCGCAAAGGGCAGGATCGGAGCAGTAAAATATGTTTCCGCAAATCTCGGCTACGACATTGCCAATGTTCCGAGACTTAACAGCCAGGCTTTAGGCGGCGGAAGCTATTACGATCTCGGTGTATATACGACTAATTTCGCGCTTTCTTTCATGGGCGACGACATTAAGGTGTCGAGGGTCTTTGCAAGACAGATATCTTCAGGCATCGACAAGGACACAACATATTCCCTGGAATCAGAAGACGGAAGCATTCTGGGCAATTTCTACGTTACCATGTGTGCCGACACGGATAAGGACGGCGTGGTCATTGGTGAAAGAGGCAAGATCAAATTCACCAATATCAATAATTACCGCAAGATAACACTTCTGTCCCAGGACGATACACTATTGGAAGAGGCGGAAGCCAAGGAGGATTATTTGCACGGATACGTTTACGAGTTTGAGAGTTGTGCCAAAGCGATCTCAAAGGGCCTTATCCAGGCGCCTGAGATGCCGTGGGCAAGAACTGTCAGGATCGCGGCGTTAGGCGATGCCATCCGTTCAATGATGTAATATGCCGGACAGAAGTATTAGACAGTCTCAGAACAGAAAGCGCATAAAGTTCATTGTTTTCAATGGAATCGTTGCAGCTCTTTATGTGGTCTTCACGGCGCCGTTCGCAAATATCGCTTACGGTCCCATCCAGGTGAGGATCGCGGAAGTCATGACAGTATTCCCGATATTCTCATGGGGCATGATCCCCGGAGTAACTCTGGGATGCTTCATCGCAAATCTCATCAATCCGGGTAATCTCGGACCTGTCGACATCATCGGAGGAACACTTGCGACTCTCATTGCGGGTATCCTCTCATATATGCTTGGCAAGAAGAGCGTCTGGCTTGGATTGATACCTCCGGTGCTGGTCAACGGCATCATCGTCGGAGGTTATCTCCCGTTCCTTCTCATGGATCAGGGAAGCACGGTTACGGTTCAGGCAGTACTCATAAGCATGCTCTCCGTGGCAGGAAGTGAGGCGGTGCTCCTTATCGTACTCGGAATACCGCTCATCTTAGTAATGGAAAAGACAGGATTGAAGAATAAGTTACCATGACACAGTATTTTGACCCCAACCCGATGACTCCTTCAGACCGTAAGGTTATCCCTTACAGAATGAACGGCATCAATTTTGAATTCTATACGGATACCGCCGTGTTTTCGCGAAAAGAAGTCGACTTTGGAACCAATCTTCTGATCGATACACTCGTTAAGGACATCAAAGCAAGAGGCCCCAAGATGGAGCGCTTCGTTGATCTCGGATGCGGCGTAGGCATCGTAGGCATCGTCATCAAGTCATGCTTCATGGCCTTTGACGTAACAGGCGTGGACATCAATTCCAGAGCAGTCGCGCTGGCGCGTGAGAACAGCAGGCTCAACGGCATCAACTGCAGATTCATGTCGAGCGATGTTTTATTTGCGGTAAGGGAAGAGCACTTTGACGTGATTGCCACGAATCCTCCGGTAAGGGCAGGCAAGAAGACGGTTTTCGAGTTCTATGAACAATCTTACGATCTGCTTAATCCGGGCGGATATCTTTATGTCGTTCTTCAGCGGAAACAGGGCGCTCCTTCCACCATGGACAAGCTCAAGGAGCTGTTCGGCAACTGCGAGACTCTTGCCATCGACGGCGGCTACAGGGTAATGAGAGCGAGGAAAGAATGAGTCTTCCTTATCCTTTTATCGAATCATACCTGATGTTCTTTATCTACAGCTTCGTAGGATGGGTCATCGAGGTAATTTACTATGGTCTCACTGAAGGAAAGTTCATAAACAGAGGCTTTCTTGCAGGTCCGCTCTGTCCCGTATACGGTCTTGGCTTTTATGCCGCCATCTGGATATTTGAGCCTTTAAATGAAAGCTTCTTTATAATCTTTTTCGGAATGGCAACGGCCTGCACGATAGTCGAGCTTATCGCCGGAGTGATCCTTTACCATACCTTCCATATGCGCTGGTGGGATTATTCGGATTACAAGTTCAATTTCAGAGGATATATCTGTCTCAGATTCTATGTTTACTGGGGTATTGCCGCTTCGCTCGGCATCTATGTTCTTCACCCGGCAGTCAAGTGGCTCATAGCCCATATCACTTATCCCGTAAGGATCGGCATCCTGATATTTTTCACAGTTATCCTTATAGCTGACCTGGTAACCACCATCATCACGATCGTCGGATTCAAGAAGAAGTTCGAAGCGATGGAAAAAGTCGTCACCGGTACAAAAGCGGTTTCAGACAAGATCGGATCGGGCATCTATGGTGCGGTCGATACTCTCGTTACGGTCAGCGAGCCTACGAGAAACCACTACGAGCAGTACAGGAAACTCCTGGCCGACAACCGTCAGCAGGAGAGGGAGCTCGCAGCCCAGCACAGGGCAGAGGAAAAGGCTTTTGCCAACCAGTTTACCGAAGCGGAGAAAGAGAGCATCAGGCTTGCAAAGGAATCTGCTTCGAATGCCGTCGGATCTCTTGTCAGATCATTTAAGAAGAACGAGCAGCGTCTCGTAAGGGTCGTCATGGTCAGGTCAAGTGACGCAGGTGCCGCTGTCATGAGATTTATCAAGAGAAAGACTGAGAACGGCAGCGAGGAATTCTTCAGCATGGATGAGGAAGATTCTGCCGGAGATAAGACCGGCTCCTGATCTTCCATTATTTGAAATAAACACAGGCATTACATATAATAGTCGCGTCTTATACGTTAGGAGGAATGAATATGTCATCAGTATGCGATTCGTGCGCACATAAAGACGGCTGTACATCTCAGAGCACATGCCCGTCAGTAAACGGACCCGTAAAGGATCCTCTTGCTGCCGGATCTTCTGTTAAGGCCGTAATCGGTATCGCAAGCGGCAAGGGCGGAGTCGGAAAGTCATTTGTTACTTCCGTTCTCGCAGTTCAGCTCGCCAGGAAAGGTTATAAGGTCGGCATAATGGATGCGGACGTAACTGGCCCTTCCATTCCGCAGTCATTCGGTCTTAAAGAGAATCTCATGGCTAACGATGATCAGATCATAGAGCCTGCGTTAACATCCACAGGCATTAAAGTAGTAAGCGTAAATCTTCTCCTTGAGGACAAGGAGGCTCCCGTAATCTGGAGAGGTCCGGTTCTTAATTCTCTTGTTAAGCAGTTCTGGGGACAGGTCAACTGGGGCCCCCTGGATGTTCTTCTTATCGACATGCCGCCGGGAACAGGCGACGTGCCGCTCACTGTCTTCCAGTCCGTTCCGCTTGACGGCATCGTTCTCGTCGCAACGAGCCAGGACCTTGTATCCATGATCGTCAACAAGGCCCGCAACATGGCTTCCATGATGAAGGTTCCCGTTCTTGGAATGGTCGAAAATATGAGCTTCATCAAATGTCCTCACTGCGGTGATGAGATCAGATTATACGGTGACGGATCCTCCATCGAGAAGTCCGCTTCCGAGATCGGATCCAAAGTCACAGACAAACTCCCGCTTGATCCTGAAGTCACGAAACTTGTCGATTCAGGTAATGCCGAGAAGGTCTCTGAAGATCTCCTTACCGGAACAACAGAGATGGCTGCAGGATTGATAAATAAGTGAAGAAAAGATATCTGTCATTGCTCATAGCTTCCGCTCTGGCATTTGCGGTTCTCTGCGGATGCTCAGGCAATAAGCCCGGGACCGTAAAGGATTATCTCGGCAATTATTCATATGCCGAACCTGCGGTATGCATGGTCTATGAGCCTGTCGAAGGTGAGACTGATGAGGCAGGCAATCCCTGCTACGGCGTCCAGTACCGTGAGATAACCGATCTGGACGGTCTTCTTTCTTCAGGAAACACATTGCTGATATATCTCTACAGTTCAATGTCCAACAGCGGCGCTGAAGTTACGGCCGCGATGGAGGATGTTGCGCAGGGTTATGCGGGCAGACTTAATGTTGTCATGCTCGACGCCATGGAATATCCTGACCTCATCGGCAAATATGAGATCGAATCAGTTCCCGAGTTCGTCCTGATAAAGGCGGGTCAGCCCGACCAGGTTTTCGGGAGCGGCACATACAGTTACTGGACAGTCGGCGATGTGCTATTATGGCTTCAAAGCAACGGCGTAGGATAAAGGTGATAAGCATGGGAAATAACGTATCGATAAGCACAATAGGACAGGACAGCCACAGATTCGGTGCGCCTCAGGGTGAGACAACGATAAGACTCGGCGGGATCGATATTCCGTTCGACAGACCCATAGAAGCAAACAGCGACGGTGATGTCGTTTATCACGCGATAACAAATGCAGTCTCAGGTTATACGGGCGTAAATATCCTCGGCGGCGAAGCAGACAAGATCTGCCTTGAGCAGGGAATAAAGGACAGCTCCGTCTACCTTAAGAAAGCTCTCGAATACATGAAGGACGGAAAGATCATTCACTGCTCCATCACCATTGAATGTTTAAGGCCGAAGCTCATGCCGCATATTCCTGCCATGAAAGCATCAGTTGCTGATATCCTGGGCATTCCCGTATCTTCCGTAGGCATCACGGCAACGACAGGCGAAGGCCTGACAGGCTTTGGAAAAGGTGAGGGAATTCAGGTCTTTACGATCCTTACCTTTGCAAAAGATATTTAAAGATCAGTCGTGGAACGGTTCGCTCTCGCCGCGTGATCTTACGATCTCTGAAGCGATCGCGATGTCTTCCGGTGTCGTGATCTTGAGATTCGAATAAAGTCCCTTTGTAAGATAAACATCAAGTCCGTAGATGGTGGCAAGCGCTGTGTCATCAGTTGCTTCGATACCGTCAGAAACAGCCCTCTCGTAACACATCTTTATGTCTTTGTGCTTAAAGCCCTGCGGAGTGAGTATCTCATAGAACCTGGACCGGTCAGGCGTGTCCGTGACTTTGACTTCGCCGGAAGGCATTACCTCTACTTCCTTCAACGTGTTCTTTACGGGAACTGCAGATGCACAAACGGTGTGATCCTTCAGCCCGTCGATGCATGCGGTAATCTCTTCGTAAGTGATAAGACAGCGCGCTCCGTCGTGAACGAGAACAAGATCATCATCTGCAGCATCATCTATTGCTTTAAGACCTAAAGAAACAGATTCTGTCCTGGTATCTCCTCCGAAAGCAAAGACGATATCAAGATCCGGGAAATACTCCATACACATCGTCTTAAGAGTATCTATGAGATCATGCGTCGTAACGAGTACTATCCGGTAAGTAAATCCTGCATATCCGTCCCGGCACACATCGGATATTGCGCCTAAAGTCCTTAAGATGACCGGACTGCCCTCAACATTCCTCATGAGTTTTGGAAGACCTGCTCCCATTCGTGTTCCGCTTCCTGCGGCAGGTATCAGAAAATAACATCTGCGTTCCATGACGGTTCCTCCTTATCCCTTTACGTAAACAGTATATCAACAGCTTCCTTCAGATTATCCGCATATATGAATTCGGGTACATTTCTGCCTCCGAAAGTGTCAGCGGAGATCCCTTTCAATTCCTTCTCCAGAGCAGCCTTTGAACTGCCGGGGAGCACTACCGTGGTGATGCCTATCTTGGATGCCGCAACGCATCTTTTTAATATCCTGCTGACAGGTCTTATCTCACCTGAAAGGCCCACCTCGCCAAGTATCAGCGTGTCAGGTCTGCAGCTTACGCCTCTTGCGGATGACACTGCCGCAATGCATACGGCCAGATCTGTTGCGGGATCGCTTACCTTAAGGCCTCCTATGACATTTACGAAGCAGTCCTTGGACGTAAGTCCTAATGAAAGTATCTTCTCGCAAACGGCAAGGAGCATAAGCACACGCCCTCTTTCAGGCCCTGATGTCATCCTCTGCGGATTGGGGTAGACGCTCTCGGTGCAGAGTGCCTGAACTTCGATCGTTAATGCGTCATTGCCTTCAAGTGTCGAAGTAAGGACAGAGCCCGGACTGTTAAGCGGCCTTCCTGCCACGAGCAGGGCTTTTGAACTGTCGACAGGGATCAGTCCTGTCTCGCCCATCTCGAAAAAGCATATCTCATTGCTCCTGCCGAATCTGTTCTTCGCAGAGCGGATGATCCTGTATCCGCCAGTCGAATCACCTTCAAAGCTCAATACGGTATCGACCATGTGCTCAATGGTCTTGGGTCCTGCGATAGAGCCGTCCTTTGCAATGTGACCGACCATTATTATCGTTATGTTATTGGTCTTTGCGATGCGGATCAGACCTGCTGCAACCTCACGGATCTGTGCAACGCCGCCAGGTGTTCCCGCAACCTGTTCCGAATAAAGAGTCTGGATCGAGTCAATGATCGCAAGGCATGGCTTATGTGCCTTAAGCTGCTCAGCAATTGCTTCAAATCTTGTCTCGCCGCAGATGAGAATATCCCTCCTGATCTTCAATCTCGATGCACGCATGCCGATCTGTGCAGGTGACTCCTCACCGGAGATATAGAGGACTTCACCGTCAGCCTTATAAGAATCCGCAAGCTGCATCAGGATCGTTGACTTACCGATACCGGGTTCGCCTGCAACAAGGGTAACGGAACCCTCGGTTATTCCGCCGCCGAATAATGTGTCGAGCGGTGCGATGCCTGTCGAGTGTCTCTTATAATTCTCTTTGCCGGCTTCGCTGAGCCTTACTGTGACAGCTGAATCAGTCCACGAATACCGGTTGGCAGTAAATGCGGGAGAATCTGTCTTGGCCTTTGCCGGCTCCTGGGCCGAAGGTGCTTCGACAAAGGTGTTGAACATGCCGCAGCCCGGACATTTGCCCATCCAGCCTGAGGTCTCATAACCGCATTCCTTGCAGAAAAATGTTGTCTTCTTAGCCATAATGATTTCCATCCAAACTTTATTACCTGAATTATATCAAAAGGTAAGGTCCGATAATGGGACAGTATTTTGGAGGCGGGAGGTGGGAGGAAGGTGGGAGGAAGCGGGAGGAGGCGGGAGGCGGCAGCGTTAATTGCACGTGAAGGCGGGAGGGGCGAGGCGGGCGAATGGTGGACTTATTGGGCGGGGGAGAAACGGAACGTAATGCTATAATGGGTTCATTATCTATCAACCGGGATAACAGGTTATCTGAAAGAGGTGTCATATGGGAGTTGACGTAACGATAAAGAACAAGCAGTTATTCAAGAAGCCGCTGACTTTAGCGGAGCTGACAATGGGCAAATACGAATGCGGTACTGTTGATCAATACGGACGCAACACCTGCAAACCCGGCAACGGCGATATGGTTTTCTACGACAATAACAGGATTGGAAGAGGAGTCATCATCTATTCCTGGTCAAATTCGGTCAAGGATAGCGTGGATCTCAGGCTGAATTCCTTTTCCACCTTCCGCGACATCGACATGTTCTATGAGTTCATCAGAAATATCATGAAGATATGGAAGACGAAGAGCTTTGAACAGGACGGCAACAAGTTTACCGCGGATGACATTGACAGGCTCGTTGACGAGCAAAAGGAATTTTCGATCAAGCACATGTCAGAGATCGAAAGCATAGTAAACGACAGCAAAGGATACATTACCATCCCGAGCGCGATGTTCGATATTGATATCTCGGTCGAAAGATTGAAGGCATTCGGAACTGCAAAGGACGCAGACGGTTACGCTGATTATCTTCACGGTCTCCAGAGCATCGACGCATATTATGCAGTTCCTTCGATGTACGAAAGCAGGGAAAAGAAGAATGTCTTCTTCGGCAACTATGTCATAACCACCGATACCGATACCATCTTCCCGCTCAAGGCTTCTGTGCCCATGTTATTCAAGAATCCGAACACAGGCAAGAACCTTGAGTGCGATGATTTCCGGGTCGCATTTTTCGACTACGATAAGAAGAAGCCGATCGGCACATTATCATTCGATGATTTCGCTCAGAAGGCCGGTATCGCGAACTGCCCCAAACACGATGAGACACATGTCTTCCTTAAGGGAATGACGGCAGGAGAACTCGAAGAACTCTTGAAGTAATGCTGTAATGGCGGTAAAAGGCTCCCGGCTGTGCGAAAACCGGCATCGCAGATGCAAGGGATGTATTCCGTGCTTCACCCAATTGACAGGCTTTGACACTTGGTGACGAGATGGTGATGAAATTTGCCGTTTTTCGTCACCACATCGTGCGCCCGAAAATCGGACAGCAAGGCTGTCTTCAAGGCGCTGTCTTCGGGGGGCTGGAGGAAAGTTAACCCATACCCAAGCAAAAAACTGTCCCACAGCACAGAGGCTAATGGGACAGTCATTATCCGCGTAATGTTTTATACCCTTACAGAGTCTTAAAGAATTCGCATGCCTTGAGGGTGTTCTCGTATGAGCCGAAGGCGGTAAGGCGGAAGTAGCCTGTGCCGTTCTCGCCGAAGCCTTCGCCGGGTGTTCCGACTACACCGTACTTATTGAGGATCATGTCGAAGAAATCCCAGCCGCCCATGTTATCGGGGCACTTGAGCCAGATGTAAGGTGAGTTGACGCCGCCCGTGAAGTAGATGCCCTTGTTTGTGAATACTTCTGCGAGCGCAGCAGCGTTTCTCTTGTAGTAAGCGATGTTTGCCATGCAGTCTTCAAGTCCCTTGCCGGAAAGTGAAGCCGCTGCGCCCATCTGGGTTACGTAGGATACGCCGTTGAATTTTGTTGCCTGGCGTCTTGCCCAGAACTTGGAGAGCTTGATTCCGCCTGCTTCAAGAGTGTCGGGAACTACTGTCCAGCCGCATCTTACACCGGTAAAGCCCGCAAACTTGGAGAATGAGGATACTTCAATTGCGCAGGTTTCCGCACCGGGGATCTCGTATATCGTGTGGGGCTTGTCTTCTGTGATGAATGCTTCGTATGCGGCATCGAAAATAATGAGCGATCCGGTTTTGATCGCAAAGTTGACCCATGCCGTGAGCCCCTCGTAACTGTATACAGCACCCGTCGGGTTGTTGGGCGAGCAGATGTAGATTACGGAGGGTTCGATGTCTGTGTCAGCGGGAGGTTCGGGAAGGAAACCGTTTTCGCTTGTGCCTGCAACAAATGAGATCTTTCTGCCGTTCATGAGGTTGGAATCGACATAAACGGGATAGACGGGATCGGGGATGATGACAGGGTTGTCTCCAAGGATGTCGGGGAGGTTGCCAAGATCGCTTTTCGCGCCATCGGAAACATAAACAACATCGGGAGTTATCGAAGGAGCACCGATCGTTTTGTAGTGATCAGCGATCGCGTTTCTCAGGAAATCGTAGCCGTATTCCGGCGGATAACCGTGGAAGGATTCCTTTGCTGCCATTTGTCTTACTGCATCTTCCATAGCGGAAGTGACGGAAGCCGGAAGGGGAAGGGTAACGTCTCCTATACCCATTCTGATGATCTCCCTGTCGGGGTTTGCTGCCTGGAAAGCCTTGACGCGCTTTGCGATATCGGAGAACAGATATGTTTCTTTAACGTCAAGGAAATGGTTGTTGAGTTTGATGTCCATGGACTTTATACCTCGTCCCTATAAAAATTCTGCGAACATTTTAACACGCGAAATAAAAAGCGAATAAAGAAAATTGTCGTACACATGCACAAAAGAACGTTCGGTAACGTGTTCCGGTATTAAAAGTTTTTGATATCCGTGCAACGGTGTATAATGGGCGCAAGGATAATCAAGTAGAATTGATCGTTTATATCATTTGGCGGAGATTGGTTTTGGAAAGTTTTTGGAGCGTATTCTATCCCGAGAAATACTCAAATCCTGAAATGGATACTGACGAGACCCTTTATATGAGAATGAAGAAGGTCTGCGCGAAGTATCCGACCAGGATCGCGCTTCAGTACGGCGGAAAGAAACTGACGTTTGCAGCCTTAATAGACAAGATTGATGAAGTGGCAAAAACCTGGAGAAAGCTTGGAGTCAAAAAAGGCGACATCGTAATAATGATGATGGGCAATAATCCGATGAACATCATCAGTGTCTATGCCCTGGATAAGCTTGGTGCTTCAGCATCTCTTGCTGTCCCCATCCTTGCACCCGAGCATTTTGAAAGATATGCAAATGATCTCGGTGCCAGATTCTGTGTCATGAGCTGCAGACAGTATGAGAATTTCTTTTCAACACTTCCCTCGACGAAGATCACGACGGTAATCATCGGAAAATACGGGAATATGATCTCCGGGTTAAACAGGATTTCTTTTCCTTTTTACGGGCTTTCAGGTTATGATTCACCGAAGCCGAAGGAAGAACCTGAAGGAATAAGGGTGATGTACTGGAAAGATGCCATGGCACTGCCTGATGAAGAAGGCGGTCCGTCAAACCTGCCGTACGACAAAGACAACCGCCGCACGGTGCTCCATCTGTTCCCGAGCAGCGTTGCCGACGGATTGAAGCCTGTGAAACTGTCCGCAAGAAGCATTAATCTTTCAGCGAACCATACTGAGATGGTCCTGAAGGCAAATGAAGATGTTACGGGAAGGCCGGCCAGGACGCTTTGCATTAATGAGAGCTGCTTCGCGTTTGGATTCGTGTTCGGAACGCATGATGTTCTGTGCAGCGGACAGACGGTTCTGATATTTACATGGTATGACAACGAAAAGGTCTTTTTCGCATTGATCAGGTACAGGCCGGATGTCGTAATCGGGTATAACAGTACTGTAGCGTCGATAAACAAAGCGGGGATCCATTCCGGAATACTCCGTCCGGTCGAACGCATAATCGTCGGAGGCGGACTTCTTACCAGCAGCCAGAAGGCAACGCTGTTTGAGATCGCCCAAAGATCGGGAAGAAAGCTTTCCGTATGTTCGATCGCTGTCTGTGATGAGGTCCTTACATATGCATACGGACCTTCCGATCTTGAGAGCGACAGACTTCTCGGATTCCCGTTGCCCGGAATAATAATGCGTGTCGTTGACAGCGAGACGGGCCTTGATGTTCCTGACGGCGCTGAAGGCGAGATATCCGTATATTCACCGCTTTCAAGTGAGGTCAGCATTGCCGATATCAATTCCGGGAAAAAGAAAAACTATAAGAGGCTCCCGGACGGAAGAATATGGTATTTTACCGGAATGATCGGAAAACAGTATGCGAACAAGATGTTCTACCTGGTCGGCAATAAATCGCGCGAAGCCAGGATCGGAAGTTATCCCGTATATCCTGATATGGTCGATGAGGCGGTTCAGATGACTGAAGGCGTTGTTGAGTGCTGCTCGGTCATCATTGAGGATACTGACGGACCGGTGCTTGTCTCGGCTGCAGTTCCGGAAGAACAGTATTTCTATGACAACTCCATGATGGAGGACTTAAGAGACAGGATAACAGCCGAATGCGAGTCTATGCTCCATGAGGCGATGAGGCCGTCGGAGATCGTATTCTTTGTTTCGCTTCCCAAAAACACAAGCGGTTCTTACGACTATGAGGCGATAAAGAAAAGGATCTCACTTGTACGTGAAGACGATATGTCTGACGATAATTTGCCTGATTCTGAAGCCACTTGAGGTAAGAATTCCAAGCATTTTCGTGGTATTATCTATTATGTTTCCGGAAGACCTTGCGTTTCCGGATTAGTGGATTAAGGAATAAGATAAAGGAGTTATTTCAATGAGAAAATTAGCAGTCAGGATAATCGCACTTGTCTGTGCAGCTTCGTTCGTGCTGTCTCTGGCAGCGTGCAACTCCAAGGATCACGGCCATTCCGGCGGAAGACGTTCCGGCAGCGGCTCGAAAACCGAGCGGAACGAGACCGAACCGACTCCGGGTGTGGATCCGACAATACCGGTGATCATTTCGCCAACACCTTCAGTTTACGGTGATTACATCCCGACATCTGATGCACTGACATATCCCGATCATGTCGCAACATATGATGAGATACATCCGTATCATGCACCGGGAACCGTTAACGGCAGTGCAGCACAGAAACTTCTTTCTGATGTTGAGATGGATATCCTTCATCATGAGATCGACTGCTATGCCGACATTGACATTCTTTTCGATAACCCCGAGAAATTCGGATTCTCGGTCAACGATGTAACATGGGGCGAATTTACATCGATCGATGAATATGATGAGGAGAAGGCATACTATCAGCAGCAGTTGGACACCCTCCTTACGATCGATTATGAGTCATTGAGCAGCGATGACAGACTTTGCTACGACGCTATAGTCTATAGCATCGAAGAGAGCATATACGGTTATTCGTATACCGCGTTCGAGTATTACGAGATGGCCTTTAACTCGCTTACCGGACCGCAGTGTAATATCCTTTTTGATTTTGAGATATTTGATTTTGAGACTGTTGAGGATGCCGAGAATTACATTCTCCTCGTTAAGGATATCGACAGATATTTTGACGCTATGTGTGAATATGAGGAGGACAGAGTTTTCTATGGTTTTGCTTCATCAGACAACACCTATGAGAAATCCGCCGAGTCATTTGACAACCTTGTTGCCCAGAAGGATGACTGTTTCCTTTATGCATCTTTTGAAGAGAGACTTGATAACATAAAGGGCCTTTCAAGTGCTGATAAGGACAGGCTCATTGCAGAGAATGAGAAGGCGATGAAGGAGGTATTGTTCCCTGAATTTGAAGAATGTGCATCCCGTATGAGGGCTCTCAAAGGCTCCGGCGGAACCGATGCAGGTCTTTGCAGATACAGGGGCGGAGATGCCTATTATGCGGTAATCAACAGACATCTCTCGAATAAAAACATGACTGTTGAAGAAAGCATAAACCTTTTGAATAATACCATTGATGAGACTCTTAACGAACTCTTCCGGTTACTTACATCCGGTACGGGATGGGAAGATGAATTGTCTGACCATGAGTATACTAAAGGCAGTGTTGAAGATAACCTGGATTATCTCTACGGCAGGATCGGTGAGGATTTCCCTTCGATTCCTTCACATGAATATTTCCTCCTTGAGGTTCCCGAAGTGTTTGAGGATAACTTCTCTCCTGCGGCATATATGGGATATCACCTTGATAACTTCAATTCCAACTGCATTATCGTAAACAACAAAAACGTTAACAATGAATTCGGCGTTACGGTAGCACATGAGGCATATCCGGGACACATGTTCCAGTCCATCTATACCCGTTCACAGACTTCACATCCTTATATGTACCTGACGGGTTCCATCGGCTATAAAGAAGGATGGGCAACATATGTCGAGTATTATTCGATGAAGTACTTCTCGGATAATGAGACCGCATATAAACTGGTCGGGATCCTGAATTCTCTGGATACTTTGCTCGGCACGAGAATGGACTACGGAATTAATGCCGAGAACTGGTCATTGCAGGATTGTGTTGACTATTATAACAGCATTTTGGGCATGCTTGGTCTTGATGGGATTGAAGAGGAAGATCTCGCCGATGCCTACACGATCCTGATTATGGATCCCGGTTATTATGTCAAGTACGGAATGGGATATGTCCTGACTAAAGATATCATGGAAAACATGCATGCAAAGCACCCGGACAAGACAGATCTGGAGATACACACAGCATACCTTAATTCCCTTACGGGAACCTTTGAGCAGATAGAAGCGAATACCGATAAACTGTTAAGCTGATCTATTGCCTCAGAAATGCGCTGAATGCCCCGCGGAAATGTTGTATAAAGATACAACCTGCGGGGCTTTATTTTGCGGTATTTTCCCGAAGATTACCATTATATTAATTTTTATATAAAATGATTGAGAAAATAATCGTTGTGTTATAATTAACCTGAATATTTATACGGAGGACGGGCTTCATGGCTACCTTAACACGGCTTGCTAGCACGCTCACGGCGCGCTATTTTCCTTCCAGCACGCTGACAGACGCATTCTATCTTGACGGCAGACTTTGCGGTAAAAGAGAGACCAGACAGGCCGATATCACTATCGACAAAGATGAGAGAGGATTCTTCTTCTCGCTGTTTACCCACCCTGCGATCGAAGGTTTTGAACCCGGCACTATCCCGCCGTTTGAGCCTCAGCTTCGCGGCCTCTGCAATGAGGTAAAGAACGGGCACAAAGAGATCGATGCAATGATCGAGAAGTTCTTATCAACCGCTGTTGAGGTTGCAGGAACGACGAAGCTTATCGATAACGAGACGAGAGATCCCTATTTCACGGGCGTTATTGTCAGAGATTCCGAGGCGTTTGCCGTAACGATCGGCGGAGGTCTCGCATTCCTTTACAGGGATGACACAATGTTCCCGCTTACTGATGCGGGAATCCCCATGGAACCCATTGATGCATACGGCAACAGAGTCGGTGATTTCCAGTATTACTGCTCTTCCAAGACAGCCAATGCGCTCTGGTCCAATTTCTTCACGCTTACACCTGACGACTGCATCATCCTTTGCAACAAGGCCATCTACGATGCATTGGGTCAGAGAGAAATATTAAGGATCCTTACGGATGCGGAAGACCAGTGCGACGCTGCAGGTCTTATTCTTACACAGGCATCCGCAAGAATGCCGAACACACCTATGCAGATCTCTATCTCATTCGTTGAAAGTGTTACGAAGGAAGAGAAGAGAGGCCTGTTCGGACGCAAGAAAAAGAAGAATGATTACGAGAGCGAGGGACACGAGCTCTTAGAGTCCACTGTCGAAGGCGGTGAGGTCGGAGCAGCTGCAAAGGCTATTGCCGATGCAGGTTTCGTAAGCCTTACGCCCGATGAACCTGTTGTTGTCCCCGTCGGTGCTGCTGCTCCTTCAGACGGAAGCGTCCAGTTCGGTGACAAGGCAGGCCAGCCTGACGCACAGAAGATCCCTGATGACGCTCCGGAATTCCCCGACACGGAAGAGCCTGTTGAAGAGTTCTCCGCTGAAGAGGCAATGAAGAAGATCTTCGGCGACATGAAGGAATCCTCCAAGAGCGATTCTGAAGCGGCTGCACAGGCAGAAGCAGCCGCCGAAGTTGATTCACCTTTTGTATTTAACGTTGATGACGGCGACAAGATCACGGAAGTCAAGCCGGAACCTGCACCCGCAGCTCCCGCAATGGAGACTATATCAACAACAGCATTCACACCTGACGCTACAGACGATACACCTACGAAGCCCGTTACGGATATCAATTCCATCCTGTTTACTTCTGCAGGATCCGGAATCCTTGCACAGGCTATCGCTGATTCCAGGAATAAGGAGCAGTCTTCCGTTAAGGAGACTTTGATCTCCGATCTTAAGGAAGAACCGGTCATTCCCGTAGCGGCTGCTGAGCCTGTTATTCCCGTTATTCCTGTTGTTCCCGCAGCGCCTGTTGTAACTGAGGCTCCCATAGCCGCAGCCGTACCTCCCGCACCTGCTGTTGTCAATAAGCCTGAAGAGATCGTTTTCGCGCCCGGCGAAGTCAAGGCAGATACCGGTATGACCGAAGTAGCCGCAAGCGCTGAAGACACATTCGATCCTTATGGAAATATCAGTGCACAGGAACTTAAGAATACCCCTCCGATCGTATTCGGAGATGACGGACTTGCTCCCAAGGAAGAGCCCGTACCGTCAGAAGAGGTTTCCTCCATTCCTGTTCCCGAATATGAACTCCAGGAAGACAAGCCTGAACTGAAGGAGGAGGATAAGCTTAACGTTGACTTCCCTGAGACGGAGAAGCCCGTAAGCGCACCCGCATCCGCACCTGCACCCGAGGCACCCGCTCCGGTCATCGAGGAAGTCATCCCCGAAGTCCAGCCCGTGATGCCTGCCCAGGACGATATCGTTCTTCCGTTCGGAGATCCGGCTTATGTTTCAGGCGCACAGGAAGCAGTACAGCCCAAGGCTGATGACATTCCCCAGATGCCGCTCTATGATTCAGACAATTACAATAACCCGGTAAACGCAGTAGGCTCAGAGCAGAATATCTCACAGCCGTACGATAACGCCTCCTACTATGGTGATTACGCGGGTACTGAAGCTCCGGCAGATGCAGCAGTTCCGCCTTATCAGCCTTACGGCTCTGAGGCATTCTCCGCAGCTGACCAGAGCAGTTTCGGCACATACGGCAATCAGACTGTAGATATGCAGGGAGGTATACCCATGGATAATAACGGATATCCTGACTATGGAAATGGTGGCAACGGATATACTCCGGGCTACGATCAGGCTTCTTCCGGAAGCTTCGGTGAATATTCAGATGCAGGATATCAGGATCCTAATCAGGGTTCCCAGTTCTATCAGCAGGAAGGATATACCGATTACAGTGCACAGAGTGCATACGGCGGAGATACCGCTCAGCCTCAGGCTTCCGCTTCGTCTTCCGCTTCATTGGACGACGAGTGGTTCAATAACATCTTAGGTGTTGATGAGAGCGGCCAGGGATTCGAAGGCCAGAACTACGGATATAATCCCGCAATGGAAGAGGCAAAGCCGGCTATGCCTGACGCACAGCAGCAGGCACAATATACCAATCCGGGCCAGACATCCTACAGACCTTCAGGTTCAGGCCCGAATAACGGCGGCAAACCTTCAGGCAGTGCACCGCGCACGAATGCTTCTGCAGGCAAGGGCGGCAACGGAGGAAACGGCGGCAAGAAGATGAAGCTTAACCGCAACGGCTATATGTTCATAGCTTTCCTCGCGATCCTCCTGATCTGCATCGTTATCGTTGTTGCTCTGATCGCAAAGGGCTGCAGCAAGAAGACAAAGCCTACGGAGACGACACCTGTTGCATCCTCTTCCGAGACAACATCAGAGACTACTCTGCCGTCGACACAGGCAACACTGCCGGATCCTTCAGCACCTATCGGTTACTTCATATTCTCTGAAGACATCGGTTTCAGAACATGGTGGGATCTGTTCCATTATGTTTACGAAATCGATATCCAGAATATGAGCGATCCTCAGATCACCAAGATCATCGTCTATAACAAGCTCGATCCTGCAGTTTATCAGGTACCGAACAACGGAGACCATCTCCTCCTGCCTCCTAAGGAAGTAGTCACAGGCGAGATCCCGATCACATTCAACGCAGGAACCGGAACATCAGATGAGACCACTCCTGCCGGCACTACGGAGTCAACAGAGATAGTGAGTCAGATCCATCTCACGTAATCCGAAGCGAAAATCATTAGACACCAATAAGACCGCCTGCTATATATTTCTTGGCAGGCGGCTTCTTTTTTGGCTATTTAGCCGAATGAGATTTTCACAAAAAAAGAGTTTTCAAGTATATAATGCTATTGCTATTTATATATACGCGCGAAAAGAGGTATTTATCCATGCACAAGAAACTGTTTATACCTGGTCCTATTGAGGTTTCGCAGGATGTCCTGGAGAAGATGTCAACTCCCATGATCGGACACAGAACCAAGGACGCTTCCGCTCTTCAGCAGTCAATCTCTGAAAAGCTCCAGAAGGTAATGATGACCAACAACACTATCGTTTTATCAACGTCATCAGGCAGTGGTCTCATGGAAGGCGCGGTCAGAAGCTTTACAAAGACAAGAGCCGCAGTATTCTCAATCGGTGCATTCGGTAAGAGATGGCACAAGATGTGCACATCCAACGGCATCGCTGCCGATCTTTTCGAATCAGAACTCGGTCAGCCCACAACACCCGAGATGATCGAAGCTGCTCTTTCAACAGGCAAGTACGATCTTATTACGATCACACAGAACGAGACATCAACAGGCATCCACAATCCCATGGATAAGCTCGCTGAGGTCTATAAGAAATATCCTGATGTTATCGTATGTGTTGACGCCGTATCCTCAATGGCAGGCGACTATATCCCTGTAGATGAGCTCGGCATCGACGTCTGCATCACATCAACACAGAAGTGTTTAGGTCTTCCTCCGGGAATGGCTATCGCTTCCGTATCAGAGAAGGCAATCAAGAAGGCTGAGACTGTTGAGAACAGAGGCCTTTACTTCGACTATCTCGAACTTGTTAAGTTCGTTAAGGAAAAGCCTTATCAGTATCCTTCAACACCTTCCGAGTCTCATATGTTTGCACTTGATTACCAGCTCGACAAGATCCTTGCTGAAGGTGTTGAGAACAGATATCAGAAGCACTGCAAACTCGCAAAGATCGCTCAGGACTGGGCAAGAGAGAACTGTGCTCTTTATTCCAATCCCGAGAACCTTTCAGTTACCGTTACCTGCGTAACTAACACAACGGGGATCCCCACATCAGACCTTATCAAGGCAATGGGTGAGAAGGGATATCTCATGAGCAACGGTTACGGTCCTTTGAAGGACAAGACCTTCAGGATCGCTCACATGGGTGACCTCACAGAAGAGGAACTCAATCAGTATCTGAGTGATCTTAAGGATACGATCGAAGAACTTAAAGCAAAGGCATAATCAACAGAAAATATTTGACGGGGGAACATGAAATGAAGATTCTTATCACAGAAAGCATCGCAGAAGAGAGCGTTCAGTACCTGAGAGACAGAGGCTATGAAGTAGAAGAGTACTTAGGCCATTCCCAGGAAGAGATCGAACAGTACATCAAGGGATTTGATGCGATCATCGTAAGATCAGCAACAAAGATCAACGAGACACTTCTTAACAATGCTGATTGTCTTAAGGCAGTAGGAAGAGCCGGAACAGGTATCGACAACATCGATGTTAAGGCTTGTACAGAGCACGGCGTTATCGCTCTTAATACACCTACGGCTAACAACATGGCAGCAGGTGAGCTCGCAGTAGGTCATGCATTCTCCATCTTCCGTAATCTTTGCGCTGCAAATGAGGGAGTTCACAACGGTGACTTCAGACGCGGAAACTGGGTAGGAATCGAGCTCGAAGGCAAGACAGCCGGCGTTATCGGTCTCGGCCGTATCGGTTCCATCGTATCCAGAAAGCTTAAGGGTGTAGGCATGAACGTTGTTGCTTACGATCCTTATGTTCCCCAGGAGAAGTTCGATAAGCTCGGCGTTACAAGATGCAAGACTCTCGATGAGCTCCTTCCCATCTGCGACCTCATCACTCTCCACACACCTAAGACAAAGGAAACATACGGCATCCTTTGCAAGGAGCAGCTCTATAAGTGCAAGAGAGGCGTCAGGATCGTTAATGCCGCAAGAGGCGGTCTCGTAAATGAGCAGGATCTTGCTGACGCTCTGGCTGAAGGCCAGGTTGCAGCAGCCGCAATCGATGTTTTCGACAAGGAGCCTTCTTACAACAAGGCACCCGGCGAGCAGGAGTACGACAACGTCCTTCTCCACGCTCCTCACTGCTATATCACACCTCACCTCGGTGCTTCCACTGTTGAGGCTACAGCCAAGGTAGGCCAGGGCATCGTAGAGCTCATCGACGGCGCACTTAAGGGCGAGCTTGTTGCAGCGATCAACATGCCCCAGTTCTCCGGCAGCGTAGAAGAGATCAAGCCTTACTGCTCACTCGCAGAGAAGATCGGCCGCATGTACTTCCAGGCTGAAGCTACACCTATCAAGAAGGTCGAAGTAAGATACAGAGGCGAGCTTGCTGAGAGCAACGGCACAGGCATCATCACACTCTCACTCATGATGGGTCTTTTGAAGGGTATGGGCAACGACCATGTATCCTACGTAAATGCCCAGGAGTGCATGGATGAATGCGGTATCGAAGTAGTTGAGACAAAGACTGAGTCCATCCAGAAATATAACAACCTCATCAACGTTAAGTTCTGCACAGAAGACGGCAGAGATCTTAAGATCAACGGTACCGTATTCGGACCTGATACTGAGGTTATCGTTTCCTTCTTCGGTTACGAGATGAACTGCCCTCTTTCCAACACGGTGCTCGCTCTCAAGAACAACGATGTTCCGGGCGTTATCGGAAGGATCGCAACCATCCTCGGAAGCCACAATATCAACATCGCTTCCATGCACTGGGGAAGAAAGAACCAGGACGGTTCCGACAACCCGCATGCACAGGCTTTCGTTGCCATCGACCAGCCTGTATCCAAGGAGATCATTGATGAGCTTTCCAAGGCAGAGGGCGTTCTCAAGGTTTCCCTCTTAGAGCTTGGCGAATAAGCACAGTACAGATAATTAAGAATTTCAGACCGCAGAGGTTATACCGGTGAAATACCATTATTCAAGAAAAGAAGGTTGGCTGGGAAATCCCTGCGGTCTTGTTTATTTCAAAGACAGATATCATTTATTCTTCCAGGTTAATCCGGAGCAGCCCAGATTCGGACCGATGCACTGGGGCCACATAGTATCTGATGATCTTATCTCCTGGGAGGAGTGCGGCATTTCTATAAGCCCGGAAGATGAATTAAGCTGTAATTCAGGATCGGCAATAGTCTGCAATGGCAAAATATGGTTGTTCTATACCTCGTTGTCATACGACCATAAAGAGACCGTCCGCGCATGCTGCTCAGATGACGGGATAGATTTCAAAAGGTGCGGGAATGAGCCTGTAATAAGCGTTCCGTTTGAAGGAAATCCCAAACTGAGAGATCCGTTTGTCTTCAGGCATAACGGCAGTTTCCGCCTGATCGCGGGTTCCGGCAATGACGGCATTGCTAAAGTGCTCCAGTACAGATCAGACGATCTGACCAACTGGGAATACATGGGCGAGATCCTGTCAGACGGAAGGTTCGGAAGTGTAATTGAGGCACCTCAGATAATTCAGTCGGACGGTAAATTCATCTTTATTATCCAGAGCGAAAAGCATTTCCCCACAAAAGTACTCTTCGGAACGGGTGATTACGACGGTGAGAGTTTTATTTTCGATGACGCGGAAGAACCTTTTAAACCGGTCGAATCAGGAAGCGATTTCTACAGTCCCGTGACGCTTGAGGAAAGCAGCGGGAGAGTAATACTGATGGCATGGCTGTTCTCGATGAAGATGAATTCGAGAGCGATCACATGCCCCAGGGAACTGTATGTGTCGGGGAGGGGAGAAGTGATCCTTCAGCCTGTTGAGGAGCTCAGGAACAGACTCGTTAAGGAGAGCCGTTTTGTAAGTTATGCTTCAGGAAGGCTCAGGGTGCAGTTCGAAGGACATACATTGTTTGACAAGGCATACAGGGAATGCCCGGGAATGCAGGTTTTGGAAGATGTCGGAACCGTTGAGGTATTCCTTGACGGCGGCAAAGAGAATATATCGGTATTTATCTGCTGATCAATATGAGCAAGGTTTTAGCTGAGGGACAGGGATATAAGATCCTCTATAAGGAAAGAGGCGAAGACAGCGAGAAGATCGCACCTTCAGGTCTGTCTGCGCTCTACAGACTCGATGTTCCGGTACCGGGCATCATTGCATGTGCGGATTCGGGGAAGAGGATAAGGATACTGGACAAGAGGTATTTTCTTGTCTGCCAGGGAAGGTTTGAGGAGACGGAAGGCGTCATGGAGGACCTTCTTTTCCACGATTCAAGATCCAACCGCACATTCCCTGTAAAGCGCATGAGAAAGGGCGTTAAGGAGGCAAGGCTTTCTTATAATGTCCTTGCCTATAACAGTGAAAAGGATCTCTCTTACGTATCCGTTACTCTTGATACCGGACGCACACATCAGATAAGAACCCAGTTTGCTTCAAGAAAGCATCCGCTTGCGGGAGACGGCAAATACGGCAGCAGGATAAAATGCCCCGTTGCACTGGTTATGGCTGAACTCGCTTATGATGAAGGTGAGGGTACTAAGCCTGTCACCGTAAAGACTGATCCGAAGCAGGAATTGCCTGACGTCTGATATCAGTAAACGCTTATGGGCTCGACCTTGTAGACCCTGAGATTGCCGCTCTGGAAGACCGGTTCACCTAGCTGCTCAAAGCATCCGGAATTATCGAGATTATACTTGGTAAACTCAAGTTCTCCCAGGATAATGTATTCGATCTGATACTTGTTGATTATCGACTGTACATCCTCTATGTAGGGATCCGTATAGATCACGTCGACATCGTTGTGACGCGGCGTGATATAGAGCTTCCATACGTCTTTCTCGGGATCAGCGACAAGGATATCAGTCTCCTCATCGACAATGCCGTGATAACGCCAGAGCCACTCGTGGGTCTGCCAGCCGAATACTGTCGGAAGTCCCGTGTAAGCAGAGACGATGCAGTTGTCAGTATAACTGTCGCCGTAGACCTCGCAGATGACCGGACTGCCTTCGACGTTCTCATTGAACCAGTTGATCGTATCCCTGTAAGGAATAAGGTTTCCGTATTCCTGGATAGATACTTTATTGCTGAAATGCGTATCAAGATATGCTGTGCCGTCCAGTGTCTTGTAATTCTCGTGCTTAAGATCACCGCAGCGCTGCCTTAACGCTTCTATCGTGTAGTGCGCGGGTACGAATAACATGAGAAGGAATACGAGTCCGACCGCAAAGAATGCCGTGGAATATCTTCCTTTCTTATTAACGAGCCACATGAGCCTTGCAATGGAATAGATCATTGCGATCGAGAGTATTATGAATGCCGCAAAGGCAAACTTGAACATCGTGTTGGAACGCAGATATCCGCTTGTGTAGATGTCTCTTACATAGAAGAGCTCCGGTGCGGCAATGAGAAGGAGACCGACTATTACCATTCCGCAGACGAAGATGTCTATGAGGTTGCGCTCAGAGAAGAAACGCTGGATGGGATTGGTATAAGAATACTCACTGCCGATGACGGATGCCACTCTGCCGTTGGTCTTAGCCTTCTTTGCCTTCGTGGGGGAGGAATATCTGAAGTTCTTATAGATGATGGTGACTACAAGGAAGACCAGGCAGATTATCACGTGTGTTCCGTACAGAATGAAGAGCTGATAAGGTGTTGAATGGTCTCTTGATTTTCCGAGAGAGTTCGAGATCATGTCAAAGTTTATGTTGAACGGAAGCGCCACTAGTGTTGCCAGAGTAAAGATAAAACTCATCTGGAAAGAAGTTCTCGGAAGCGCAGTCGGGCTTACGACACAGAACAGGAATGCTGCTGCCATGAGAAGTGCTTCAAGTGCAAAGAGCGCTGAAGGATTGCTTCCCTGTGCAAGGTAGATAAGAAGGATACCGCCGACGTTGCAGATAAAGACTATGGCGCCGGGGATGTTGATGAATCTGGGAGACCTTATCGTATTAACGATAAAGAATCCCATCGAACAGAATATGAAATATATCAGGAAGTCCCAGTAGTTGGTCATCTGGGCGCAGCCGAGAAGAATGCCGCACAATACAAGAGGCATCGTTACCGTGGATTCGAATTCGGACAGGACTCGTGATCTTTCACCGCTTAAGTTGTCGAGCGAATGACGGAGCTCTATGTCATCCCTTGTCGGGAGCTTGACCTTGCTGATCATTGAGAGCACGACGGCAGCTATCAGGAGCACGACCATCATGGAGATCACATGCGCATGCAGATCTCCTACAAGATAAGAATAGAAGGGGAATTCCTCTATCGTGAAATCACCGCCGTGATCGTTGATGATCTTGGGGTTCCATCCGATATATCTCGTGCTGTCAGGATAGAAGAAATCATCAGTTCTGCCTACGTCTATGCCCAGTGCCTGGAAGAACTTCAAAAAGCCGTTTCCGATGCTGTTCTGGTCGTAGAAGAATGAGTGTGAGTTGCCCCAGATGGATACTGCGCAGCCTGTTAAGAGACCTGCAACATATTTGATGATGTTGTTATTGAAATATCCTCTGCGGGAAGCAGCTTCGATCAGGAACTTGCCGATCGAAAAGCTCATTGCAAAAGGCACGGCAGTTGCTGAGCACATCGCAAGGTTATAAGCGATTCCAGTAGGAACGTTTGAGACCTTGGTTACGATTGTCCAGATGTACTGGCCGAAATAGTAGTAATTGATGGATTTGCCTGAAAGCCACATGTCGTTTGCGGGAAGCTGGTCGTTCCTGAGCATTGACATCATGAATCCGTAATCCATGTACTTCTCCTGACCGTTGATAGCAGGGGAGAAGCCCTTGAAATAGCACATGAGAAAGAAGACAACCAGAAAAGCGGTTTCTTCAACAACTATTGCTTCTATAAAGTCATCACTGCCGAGTTTCTCGATAAAACCTTTTCTTAAAGATTTGGGCACATAGCAGAATGCAGCAACGATCAGGAAAGAAAGTGCTATGCAGATGAGATTGGTCCTGCAGAGCTTTAAGTGTGTCAGTGTCCATAAGACAAGACACGTAAGAACGAGGCCCATAGCCTGTGACAGGAAGAATCCGCCTGAAGAGAACTTGCCCCATAACCTGACTGCAAGAGGAAGCGTCGCAATTCCGAAGATGAAGAGGACAAAAGCCCACCACAGAGCGAGCATTCCTTCTTTGGCACCGGTGGTGCATATGGCGATCACAGCCGCGATTGCAAAAGGTATCAGTAAAAGTGCATAACGGAAAGGTGATGACGTGGTAAAACGCGTACCTGAGGTATTGCTCATGAAAGAACTCCTTCAAGATTATCTTTGGAAGCAGTGTCCTGGCCTGTGAGCTCCGTAACGGGAGCTGCTGCGGCATTGCGCTGCTGTGATGCTTCGTAGGATCTTATGATCTCCGAACTGATCTTACCTGCAAGATCAACGACGGAATCCATGTGATTCTCGGGCGTTTCCGTTGTTGCATACTTTGTAAGTCCCGTGGAGCATACATAAAGATTCTCACAGGGATTTGTAAGGTCAATCTCGGGATAACTGGAAGTCAGGGCATACCTTGTCTTGGTAAGACGCCATGACTTTATGTCGGATTTGCGCAGTGACGGATAGAGTTTTCGAAGGCCCGCAAAATACTTGAGCATGATCTCCGAATCCGAGTCGATCCAGAGTGCATCGGTAATTGAGCAGGAACCTACGAGATATACAACATGACCGCCGTAATTGCGCTCTCCGAAAGCGCTTGTGTGATTGATTATCGCCTTGAAAGGCAGCCCCGCATCCTTTGGCGGGACCTGATAGAACATCTGTGATATCTCGTGCTTTACGACCATCATCGCGGTGATCTTTGCACTGTAGGTTACGTTCATCAGGATATCCCTGTCATCCATCGGGATTGGAAGACCGTGGCTGACATTTACAAATGTTCTGCATGAGCCGGTGAAGATTACATAGGTGCTGTCTATCACGACTCTCGTGGAGTTGGAAAGGATGCAGTTCGTGCGGTACATGCCGCTTCCGAGTCTTGCGATCTCCGCTACCGTCGTCGAATAGTAGATGTGTCCGCCGTTATCGGTGATCTCCTGCATGAGGCTTGATATAAGGCAGGCAAAACCGCCGTTGTAGTATCCTACCTTACGGTGGGAAGCCTTTCCTGACCATGCGGAATCGTACCATTCGATCTTATCGTCGACACCCATCTCCTTGGAGAGCGCGAGCAAAGCCTTGTCGCTCTTTCTTAAATGGTGGGGAAGAAGTTCAAGATATTCCCTTCCGATCCTGGTATAAGCAAGAAGACCGCCGGGAGACGCAAGCTCTTCAACGACAGTCACATTAAAGCCGGCCTTTGCCAGCCTCATGCCGCAGGTAAGACCCGACAGACCGGATCCTATTATGCAGACAGTCTTACTCTCATCCAAAATCTCGTTATCAGGATCCATCATTCGATCTTCTTTGCCTCGAGATAGAATCTCTTCTCAAATGCTTCACCCATGGAGAATGTCTTACGGGGGAAGACGCCTTCCTTCTCGACAGTGGCGAAGAAGGTATCCTTGCTTATAGCGGGAACGAGGATGCCGGTATTGCCTGATGATGCAAGCTTTCTAACGGAATCCTCACCGTGGATATAGTCACATTCAAGGCCCAGGTCATCGATCATCATCTGTACCGAACCTACTGCCAGGGAATGAGGAGGTTCTGCCAGCGTGACGGTGACATCATCTTTGCCTTCGGATACAACGGTAAAGCTCTGCTTTCCTGATGTATCACCATTTAATTCAATGCCGGAATCTTTGAAATATTCCAAAGCTTTTGCAATGAATTCATCTGATGAGATGTTAAATACGACTCTGTGGATGGGCTCGAAATCAAGTCCCTTGTCGTGTATGTTCACGATCTCTGCAAGCGCATATCTTGCAGGGTGATTAAGTCTTTCTTCTTCAGGAAGGTCCTTTCTTATGTTCTCCCAGTGAGCCTTGGCTGAAGCAAGTGAATGGTTGCCGTCGCCTACCAGGAATAAAAGACCGTCCTTATTTGCAGCTTTGAGAGCAGCAAGCCCGCTGATTATCGATTCTGCGATATCAGAACCGTCAGGGATGAATGTTCCGGTGATATGTCCGGAGCCGAGCATGAGGTCCGTATCATATAAAGGCTTAAGGCCTTCTGATCCTGCCATTTCAAAAGCTTTTTCGATCGTGATGCCCCTGGGGTCATCTATAAGGATCATGATGTGCGGAAGTTCAACGGGTGAATTTGCCCTGATCCTGATCCTCGGAGGGATCCTTGAGAGGACCGTGCCTTCCGTTGCCCTGCAGATGTTCTTGTTGCCGGGCTCAAAGCTGTAACCCTCAAGGTCTATTGCAGCCATGAGCCCCCTTCTTGAAGGGTGGAGTTCTGTTGCTCTGTCCGTAAGGATAAAGCCTGTTCCGAGAGCCTTAAGGATGCCCTCATCCAGATATGTTCTTGCCGTCTTTGCGATCGAAGCAAGCTTGGCTGTCTCTTCATCTGTTCCGAGATAGACTTCAGGCAGTACGAGATTCAATGCAGAGGGAGCATCTCCTGCTTCCTTGGAGCAATTGTCCCAATATTCGGGTTCTGATGTGTACTGGTCACAGGCAATGACTGCCCACTTCTTAAGGTCTGTACCTTCCTGCGGAATAAGTATGTCCGGCACCGCAAAGCCGAGATCACTGATTGTCCTCAATGCTGAATACCCCTATTAAAACAATAAAGTGCCTATCATTCTATCACGGACAGGCTCTGTTTTGGGGATAAAAACAAGGCTTTTTTGATTTTTTCGCGCCCGAAAACATGTTCTCGAAGATATCCTCCGGTTTCAGCGGACCTTCATAGGAGGAAAGCCGGGAGGCGCTTAACTTAAAGTACGGTTAATGGTACTATTAACACATCGAAAATTCTGTCAGGAGGAGTGTTTTTATGGCTAACAGTGAATTATCAAAACTCAAGATCCTTTTCATGTACGACTATTTCAGGACAAGGGTCAATGCATTTGATGAGAACAATTCGGTTACGGTAAATGAGCTGATCGGATATCTCGAGCAGAAGACCGGAACGACATTCGAACGCAAGTCCATCTATGCCGACATCAGCAAGATCAACGAGTATGTCAGCATGACGCAGAAGCTGAAATACGGCGATTCCTGGATATCCTCCGAAGGCAAGAAATACAGGAAAAACCAGCTTGAAGACGAGATCACCGTTGATGAGGCAAGGCTTATCGTCGATGCGATCAGTACCACTACATTCGTAGACACCGAGCTGTGCCACAAGATAATCAATCTTTTCCCCGAATATTTCGATGCAAATTACCAGAAGAGGGCGCTCATTCCTCACGACGAGAAGATCAGCAAGAAAAAGACTTTCCAACTCAACGCTATCAGGGAAGGAATAGAGAAGAGGGAAGCGAGGAAGATCACATATGGCTATAAGCTCGGAGGGGAACTTACCGAGAAGACCGACAGGATAATATCGCCTCTGGCTCTCGACTGGGAAAATAACTGCTATTACGTTATCGCAGTCGATAACCAGGCCGTCAAAGCCGAAGGGCTGGAGCGTGACCGGGAACTCACGAAAGCATTAAGGCGTTACAGGTTCGACCGCATCGCAAACGTCTATTACGACAGCGATCCTTATATCGACTACAAAAACGATAAGTTAAGAGAACAGGAATTAAAGAGCTTCCTGGATAATTCCGTGTCTGCATTCTCAAGTCAGGAGGCTGTATCCGTCGAACTGACGATAACGGGCGGAACGCGCAAGGACGTGCTCAAGGCATACGGCGCTTTCGCTTCAAGGATCAGCAACAGCATCCGTATAGAAGACGATACGAAGCTCGATAAGGGGATATTGAAGATCATGGTGAGAACCGGCCACGCGCCGACGCTCTTTACGGATCTTTTCGAGCTCTCGACCTTTGAGAACGTCATGATAACCATCAATAATGACGACGTCTGCCGCGAATACGGCGAATACATAAAGAAGGCGGCACGTGCCGCAAAACTTGCGAGTCTCTGATTGCAAAGAGGTATTAAACGTTTTATAATTTCTAAGTTTTATTTTTTTATAGGGAGCATTGCCGAATGAGACAGTTTACTTCAAAAGAACTAAGAAAGACCTGGAAGGAATTCTATATTGAGAGAGGTCACGTTGATGTAGGTGCCGTATCACTGGTATCCGACGGTTCGACCGGAGTATTATTCAACGTCGCGGGAATGCAGCCCTTGATGCCCTATCTCCTCGGCGAGAAGCATCCCATGGGAACAAGACTTTGCAATGTTCAGGGTTGTGTCCGTACAAACGATATCGATTCAGTAGGTGACAGAAGCCACGTCACATTCTTTGAGATGATGGGAAGCTGGAGCCTCGGTGACTATTTCAAGGAAGAAAGATGCAAGTGGAGTTATGAACTCCTTACCCAGGTATTCGGATTTGATAACGATCACCTCGCCGCAACGGTTTTCGCAGGCGACGAGAATGCTCCCAGGGACGAGGAAGGCGCACAGTTCAGGATTGCTTCCGGATTCAAGCCTGAGAATATCTACTATCTCGGTGCAGACGATAACTGGTGGGGATTAGAGTATGGTCCCTGCGGTCCTGACAGCGAGATGTTCTATATCGCAGACGTTCCCGACTGCGGCCCTGACTGCGGTCCGGGATGCTCATGCGGCAAGTATACGGAGATCGGCAACGACGTCTTCATGCAGTATGAGAAGCATCAGGACGGAACTCTCACACCTCTGAAGCAGAAGAACGTTGATACCGGCTGGGGCCTCGAGAGGATCCTCGCTTTCCTTAACGGAACAAAGGACGTTTATAAGACAGACCTTTTCACTGATGCAATTGCTTATATTGAGAACGCATCAGGCGTTAAGTACGATTCAGACGAGAAGCTCACAAAGTCAATGAGAGTCCTCGCTGACCATATCCGTACAAGCGTTATGCTCATAGGTGACGCTGCTAAGCTCGTCCCTTCCAACGCAGGCGCAGGCTACGTATTAAGACGTCTCATCAGACGTGCAGTAAGACATGCAAGAACACTCGGACTTTCGACAGAGAACATCCTCGGTCTTGCCAAGATCTATATCGACAGCGTTTACGATGACAGCTATCCGCTTCTTGCAAAGAACCGTGAGTTCATCCTTAATGAACTCGACAAGGAGATCGCAAGATTCGAGAGCACCCTTGAGAACGGCATCAAGGAATTCAAGAAGATCCTTGATGACAAGAAGGCAGCAGGTTCTTCAGAGATCGACGGCGATTCCGCTTTCTATCTTTACGATACATTCGGATTCCCTATAGAGCTTACAGTCGAGATGGCTTCCGAAGAAGGCCTTAAGGTCGACGAGGAAGGCTTCAAGGCTGCAATGGAAAAGCAGAAGGAAACAGCAAGAGCCGCTACAAAGGCTAAGGGTGATCTCGCACTTTCCGTAAACGAGATCCCTGATGAAGTTGCAAAGGACTCCAATGCTACGGAATACGACGGTTACGATAATCTCAAGTGTGATGCAAATGTCATCTACATCCTGAAGTCTGACGAGGACGGCATAAAGGCCGTTGACAGCGCTTCTGAAGGCGATGACATCATCCTCGTAACCGACAAGACTGTTCTCTACGCTACGATGGGTGGTCAGATCCATGATGAAGGCAAGATCTCCACATCCGGTTTTGAGGCTGAGGTCATCTCAGTAGATAAGGATGCTCAAGGCAAGTATCTCCATACTCTTAAGGTTACTAAGGGTACTGTTACGGCAGGAGAGACAGTCAGCATCGAAGTTGATAAGAAGAACAGACTTGCGATCGCAAGAAACCATACAGCTACACATATCCTGCTTTCCGCTCTCCGGAAGGTCTTAGGTGATCACGTTGAGCAGGCAGGTTCTTATGTAGGCAATGACCGTTTAAGATTCGACTTCAACAACTCCCAGGCTATGACAGCTGAAGAGATCGCTAAAGTCGAAGAGATGGTAAACGATGTTGTCCTTCAGGCTCTTCCTGTTGAGACAAGGGTCCTTGCTATTGAGGATGCTAAAAAGCTCGGCGCTACGGCAATCTTCGGCGAGAAGTACGGAGAGGTCGTAAGAGTCGTTGCAGTCGGCGGTTTTGAAGCTCCTTTCGATCTCGAGTTCTGCGGCGGTACACACCTTACAAACAGCGCACAGATCGGCCAGTTCAGGATCGTTTCCGAGTCCGGTATCGCAGCAGGAATCAGAAGGATCGAAGCGGTAACCGGTGAGAGATGCTACGAGATGAACAAGGCGGACAGAACCCTTATCGACGAGGCAGCTGCTGCTCTTAAGACTCCCAAGGATAAGCTCGTCGAGAGGATCGATGCTCTTCATGCAGAAGTTAAGTCTCTCGAAAAGGAGCTCGCCGAGATCGAGAAGGCAAAGGCAGGTTCATTCGCAGACAGTGCAGTCTCATCCGCTAAGGATATCGGAGGCGTTAAGGCAGTAATCACATCATGCGACGCATCTGACGCTGCAGCTATGAGAGATACGGCTGACAAGATCCGTGACAAGCTCGACTGCGGTGTCGTATTCCTCGCTGCAAACGGCGGTGACAAGCTCCTCTTTACGGCTATGGCAACCAAGTCCGCCGTTGAAAAGGGTGCTCACTGCGGAAACATCATCAAGGAAGCTGCCAAGGTTGCAGGCGGTGGCGGCGGCGGACGCCCCGACATGGCCCAGGCCGGCGGTAAGGATGTCAGCAAGCTCGCTGATGCTCTCGCAAAGGCAGAGGAAATACTGGCTTCACAGGTTAACGGATAAAGGAGAAGAACCATGTGCTTATTTTGTGATATAGTTGCGGGCAAGATCCCTTCAAACAAAGTCTATGAGAACGATTATGTTCTCTGCTTCAACGACATCAATCCCGTAACACCCGTTCATGTGCTTGTTGTTCCCAAGAAGCATTTTGATAACATCAACGCTCTGGCAGCAGATCCCGAGGGCGCTCTGTATTCTGCGGAGATCACCAAGGCCATCGCAGAAGTTGCTAAGATCAAGGGTATCTCTGAGGGCTTCAGAACAGTCAACAACTGCGGTGAAGACGGCGGCCAGTCAGTCATGCACGTCCATTTCCACGTGCTCGGCGGCGTTAAGTTCACGGAAAAGATCGTCTGATAATCTATGGCTAGAATGAGGACCAAGCGCAATATTCCCGCGCGCATGGAGAAGTGCCATGAGCGCTGGTTTGACGCGCCTTTACTTAACCGCGGAAGATGGCGCGAGGCATGCGGATTCTTAAGTGACATCCCGCTCTGGCTCGAGATCGGCTGCGGCAAGGGAAATTTCTGTGCGGAGATGGCATTAAGGCATCCCGAAGTGCTTTATATCGCGATGGAAAGAGATCCTTCCGTAACCCTTGCGGCTATAGAGAAAGCGCATGAACTCAACATCCCGAATCTCTTCTTCATAAGAGGAGATGCGGGTCTTATCGAGAACTATTTTGCAGAAGATGAGGTCGACCGAATCTTCCTTAATTTCTCGGATCCCTGGACGAGGCAGAACAAGCCTAAAAGGCGCCTTACCTACAGGGATTTCCTTGCCAAGTACAAGGTCATGATGAAAGACGGCGGAGCCATAGAATTCAAGACTGACAACGACGATCTTTTCGATTTTTCGCTTGGAGAATTCAAGGAAATGGGATTTGAGCTTACATGCGAGACAAGGGATCTTCACAACAGTGAATTCAACGAAGAGAATATCCGCACCGAATTCGAGCAGAAATTCGCAGATCAGGGTATACCGATCAAGAGAGTCGTTGCCGTTATGAAATAAGGCTTTTGCCTGATCGTATACGGCAGTTTTATCGTTGGTTTTTATCGGAGTTAACAGGTGGCAAAAGTAATCGTCGGAATGTCCGGAGGAGTTGACAGCGCTGTTGCGGCTTATCTTCTTAAGCAGCAGGGCTATGAGGTCATCGGCGTAACGCTCCGCGTCTGGGCAGGCGATAACGGCGAAGAGGTTAGCAGATGCTGCGAGATCGACGATGCGCGCCGCTCATGCGAGATCCTCGGAATCAAATACCATCCGCATAACTGCACGTCTTTGTTCTCAAAGAACGTGGTCTGCCCCTTTGTAAATGATTATCTCAAGGGCCTTACACCCAATCCGTGCATCGAGTGCAACAGGTTCGTCAAGTTCGCGAAAATGATCGAACTCGCTGATGTTTTCGGCGCTGAATATGTCGCGACAGGTCACTATGCTTTTGTCGAGAAGCTCGAAAATGGAAGATACACCGTCCGCAAAGCCTCCCATGCCGGCAAGGACCAGACGTACATGCTCTATAAACTTACGCAGGAGCAGCTTTCCCGCACTCTTATGCCGTTAGGCAAATACACCAAGGATGAGGTCCGCGCGCTGGCAGAGCAGGCAGGCCTTACCGTTGCTCACAAAGAGGATTCCCAGGAGATCTGCTTCGTATCAGAGGGCAGATATACGGATTTCATCTGTTCTCATACCACAGAGACGGTTCCGGGAGAAGGAGACTTTGTTGACAGTCATGGCAATGTCCTCGGAAGGCACAAGGGCATCTATCAGTACACGGTAGGACAGCGCAAAGGACTCGGAATCGCTCTGGGATATCCCGCATTCGTAACAAGGATCAATGCGGAGGACAATACCGTTGTTCTTGGCACGGAAGAGGAACTGAAGTGCAATACGTTCTTCTGTGATGATGTCAATTACATGGGAATTCCGGAACCTGTTGCCGGCACTGAGATAAGGTGTCTTGTAAAGGCCCGCTACCATCAGCCCGAAAGGCCTGCTCTTATCACAAAAATGGAGGACGGAACCGTTAAAGTCGTGCTCAGCGAGCCCTTTAAGGGTGTGTCTCCGGGGCAGTCCGCAGTCTTCTACGATGAGCGCGGATGCGTTATCGGAGGCGGGAAAATCACTCCCTGAAAGTGAAGCAAAAATCGTTTGAGGAAAAATAGGGGCAAACAGCCCCTTTTTTATTAAAATTTACATTCTAATGACAAAAAATTTGTGGAAAACCCCTTATTAGTGGAGTAGAATTCTTACGGTGCAGATGAATGGGCACTAGTTAAAGTTTAATAATCCCGGTTAAGGGAATTTAGGAGGAATTCAAATATGGCAGTAAAAGTTGCGATTAACGGTTTCGGTCGTATCGGTCGTCTTGCTTTCAGACAGATGTTCGGCGCTGAGGGTTATGAGATTGTAGCTATCAACGATCTTACAAAGCCTTCCATGCTCGCTCACCTTCTCAAGTATGACACAGCTCAGGGCGGATATGCTGGTGTATTCGGCGAGAATAAGCACACAGTAACATCTGACGACGAGGCTAACACAATCACAGTTGACGGCAAGTTACTTAAGATCTACAAGGAACCCGATGCAAATAATTGTCCTTGGGGCGAGCTCGGTGTTGACGTAGTTCTCGAGTGCTCCGGTTTCTACACATCTAAGGAAAAGGCACAGGCTCATATCAATGCTGGTGCTAAGAAGGTTGTTATCTCTGCTCCTGCAGGAAACGATCTCCCTACAATCGTTTACAACGTTAACCACACAACACTTACAGCTGATGACAAGATCATCTCTGCAGCTTCCTG
>JAFWQC010000048.1 GCA_017509245.1 Clostridiales bacterium
ATGTCGGAGCCTTTTCCGCGTGATGCTCCGCATGATCTTTGTCGTGGCCCAAAGGCGCAACAACGGCGCTTGCTGATGTTATCTCATTCTTACCTTCGGAATCACCGAACAGTTTTCCGCACGCGGTACATTTCCAGTATTCGGTATGACCTGACTCCGTGCAGGTTGCAGCCTTGGCCGACGTCTTTTCGAGACTGTGTCCCTTGGCTGGAACTACGGTATCTGCAAGTGTGATCTCATGCTGGCCGTAGCGGTCCTTATAGAGTTTCTTGCATCCGCATTCCGTATCCTCGCAGACATAGTATGCAATGTTGCCCTGTCCGGTACATGTAGCAGGTTTGGCTTCAACCTTAGTCAGTTTGTGAGTCATTACTATCTCGTCGAACGTGACTTCCAAGGTAATGTTCTTAGCGGGCATCGTAAATTTGTTTCCACTTACCGTCTTTCCGTCAGCCTTGACAGTTCCGGTCAGATAGCCTTCTTCAGGTTCGAGTGTCAATGAGATCTCGTCTCCGTAATAAGCGGAAGTCTTTGAAGGCTTTACTGTTCCTTCACCGGTCTTCTTGACCGTAATACTGTAAACGCCCTTCTTAAACGTTACTTCAACGGTGGCTTTGCCGGCTGTCATCGTGAACTCATTGCCGCTTATCGCCGTGCCGTTAAATTTGATCGACTCAACTTCATATCCGGTTTCAGGATTTGCGGTAACTTTGATCTTATCGCCTTCACTTGCGGAATTCTTTGAAAGGCCTGCCTCTCCGTTGCCCGTGACTTTCAGCGCAATATCAAATGTCGGTTTGACGATCAGGAACTTCACTGAATATGATCCGTTGAAATTACCCTTTCCGGTAATCGTTGCCGTTGCTGTACCTGCATCAACATTATCGGTATATGCAACCGTATAATCAGTCCCGGATCTGAGTGTAGTACCATTGTATTTGACTGTCACAGAGGGCTTTATGGCCGAACCGGTATAAGTTTGATTGGCGATCTTGCTGACCTCGGCTTCCGTAATGGATCTTCCCGTGATCGTGAAATATTTAACTGCCGAGCCGGTCAGTCTTGTACTTATGCCCGTAATGCTGATCCTTGCGGACGTTCCTGCATTCGTGTTATACGAATAAGAAACAGTGTAATCAGTATCCTTGACAAATACGGCATCAGCGTACTTCAGGGTAAATTCCGGTGTAAGCGCAGAACCCGTATAAACACAGTCAACTGTTACGGTACATTCTGCCATTGAAGCCGTGACCGCGTTTATCTTAAATGTCAGTTCACGCGTTCCGGTGTAGTTCTTTTCGCTTCCTATCAGTGTTAAAGTCGCAGTACCGACTTCGGTATTGTCCTTATATGACACGGTATAGTCCGTACCTTCAGCAAGCTGCACGGAACCGTTGGTCAGAGTCAATGTCTGCTTGACCGGCGAACCAGTATATGTCTTATTGGTATTTCCGCTGACGGTAACACCTGACAACGGCTTCTTTGCAATATTGAAGTTAAGGGTCTTCGTGCCGGTGTAATTGCCAGTAAACGTGATCACGGCAGATGCCGTACCTGCGTTGACATTGTCCTTGTACTTAACCGTATAATCTGTATTTTTTGTAAGATATCTTGCGCCGTTCTTGATAGTTAATGAAGGCGTAAACTCGCTTCCCTTATACGTCTGATCAGCAATGTCAGCAAAAGTAAGGTTCTCAGGCTTCTGCTTCTGGATCTTGAATGTAACGTCACGCGTGCCCTCGAAGTAGTTGATACCGCTGATGGTAGCTGTCGCAGTACCGGCATTAACATTGCCGGAATAACTCACTGAATAGTGTGTGCCCTTTGTAAGAGCGGCACCTTTATATGTCAGTGAGATCTGAGGAGTGATCGAACTGCCGGTGTAAAATGAATCCGGGATCTCAGCAACAACGCAGTCATTGATATCGCTCTTTGTTATCGAGAAATAGGCATACCTTGTACCGGTAAAATTTCCCAATCCGGTCAGATAAGCATATGCATTGGTTGTTATGTATGTGTTACTGCCGTATCTGGTTATTTCATAGTCTGTGCCTTCGGCAAGTGTCTGGCCGTTATACTTAAGTACCGGTTTGGGTGTTACTCCGCCGATCTCATATGAACATGCGGGAATCGTATATGTTACGTCGGAGCTTGAAATCGAAACTCTTGATACCGTAACGTTCATGCTGCCGGTATAAGTCTCGCCGTCGTATGTTGCACTGTAAGAAAGCGTTGTACTTCCTGCACCGACAGCTTTTACCGTGGTGTTATTCTGAACGACAAGTTTGGTCGTGTCACCGGATGTCCAATTAATATTCTTGATATCACTATCAGGTACCGGAATACCTTTAGTAACAAATGTTTTCGGTGTCTTGTACCAGCCGGTAAGCTTCGGCAACGACTTTGAAGTGCCGTAAGTGATGCTGCTGATATTGGAATCGGGAGAAATTGAGAATGTCGCCTTTGAAGTATTTAACCTGACAGTACCGGTAGTTGTTCCGACAAGGGCAGTTGTCGCTGCAGCTCCGCTGTTTTTGGTTCCGAACTCCTGAACCCAGCAATGCACTCCTTTATATTGGACATATGCAATTCCGATAGCCTTATAACCGGAACTGAGCATCGCTCTTCTGTGGCCCTGTCCGCTGTAATCGTCATCATTCTCCTGCCACATCTCAAAAACGTGCGCAGCGGTATTACAGCCGCTGCCGCTGGTACCAATGGCTATATTCTCTCCGCCTGATTTAGTGCCATTATATGTGTAGCTGTTACAATCAGAGCCGTCCGGCCTGGTATGTTCAAAATTGACCGCTGCCTCATAGGCTCGCTGCAGAGCGATCTGTTCGAGATTGTAATCGTAGGAATATGAGCTGAGTGTTCCGCAGGAATACTTGGTCCCGTCGGATTTCCAGTACCAGGCATCACCGCTCTGTCTCCACTCGTTTATCATGGGGAGCATGGTCCTAGCTGTTTCATTATCGACGGTATATGTCAGGTCAAATGTCTTGAACGTATCTGCTGCGACAGCATTTGAGACAAATGCGCAGACGAGCACGGCGGCAAACAAAGAACGAAGCTTACGTAACATAGTTACAAACCCATGTTTCATAAAGCAATCCCCCAAAAATCAGAAGTCTGATCACCCTAACATTACTAGTTTACAACTCGAAGGCAGTCACTACACTATTATTCTTTTAAATATATGTTAACTTTGCCGATGTTTTGCCTTGTTTTCAAACGGGAAGTTACTTATAATAACGCCTTGTCGGATGCTGAAAAGCCGTCCGGCATAAGTACTTATAGTTTTTGGAGGTTCTATTAATGAACAAAGCAGAATTAGTTGAAGCAATGGCTAATAAGACAGGTATGTCTAAGGCTGCAAGCGAGAGCGCTGTTAAGGCTTTCATCGAAGTAGTTACAGATGAGCTCAAGAACGGCGGTAAGGTTCAGCTCGTAGGTTTCGGCACATTCGAAACAGTCCAGAAGGCTGCAAGAACAGGCCGCAATCCCCGCACAGGCGCTGAGACAAAGATCGCAGCTTGCACAGCTCCCAAGTTCAAGGCTGGCCAGGCTCTCAAGGATCAGGTTAACTCTAAGAAGAGCAAGAAGTAATCCTGAACATCTTTTATGCGGATTGAAGAGGCACCCGGAATTCGGGTGCCTCTTTTGCATTAAGACTATTAAGTTCAGATGCTCCAGTTGCTGACAGCGTGGGAAAGACGGCGTTCTTTATGTCTGAGCCTGTGAACATTGCCGTGTCTTAAGATGTAGACTTCTCTTGAGATACCCATCAGGTATTCATCATAGAAGGAATCCGTGTAGACAGCATCTATGTGACGGTATCCGTATATGGATCTGTAGCGCTCGACCTTGTTTTCACCGAAATTGTACCAGGTGAGCTTCTTCTTCTGAAGGTCGATCTCCGTGCCCAGGATATTGTTTGTCCTAAGCTTTCCTGATACGCCGTCCATGAGAAATGTCGGGCTAGCCGTTATGATCACGTCATCCGGTTCAATAAGCCTTAAGATGTTAAGATCCAGCTTATGGTAATGAGTCTCCCAGAACCTTCTGACAGAATCCGAAAGCGAATCCGGATCGTCCATAACGTTTTCGAGGAATTCATTCGTCAGTGATTCAAGCTTCTCCTTTTTCATCAGGTGCAGCTTATAGCCTATGAGACTGAAGATTATCGTAGGAACGTACCTTATGATCTTCTTGTTCTCCCTGATCATGTAGAAGCAGAAATCGACCGGGCTTTCTCCGCGGTATATCGTATTGTCGAAATCAAATACTTTCATGGCGTATCACAGCTTTACACGAACATCATCGCGGACAGGATAGGGTGTAATCCAGTCTGTATCATTGCCAAGAGGTCCTGCGACATGCATCTCTGCAATGAAAGTATCGAGATCAGGCGTATCCGCATACTCGAATCCCCTGGCATCCATCCTTACCATCGGACCTAGATGTCTGTGATCGGTTGTCATACTGTCGATAAGACAGCCGTTAACGTTTTCAAGCTGCATTTCATTTAATTCGTTGTTTGTCATATGTATTTCTCTTTTATGATATGGTCTTTGATTACGGCTTCATTATCACAATGGGAGAAACCCCGGACAATCAGTAATTACGGGCCTTTCTGATGCTTAAGCAACAACATCCTGCCAAAGTGTCGACAAATAAAAACAGCCCGGAATTGTCCGGGCTGAAGAACTCTTATATCATCAGAAAATTATTCTGAAGGACCGATATACTTAAATCCGATCATGGTAACGTCGTCGAACTGCTCCTCATCACCTACGAAATACTGTATGTCGCGTCTTACGAGCTTGAGTATCTCCTTCTGGGTAAGATCCTTATGCTTGTTTAAGACCTCAAGGAGACGGTCTGTACCATACTCGGTCTTGTTTTCATTGATCGCTTCAGGCGCACCGTCTGTATATACGAACAGCGAATCTCCGGGCTTAAGATCCAGCTCATACTCTCTGAAATTCGTATCACCGAATATGCCGAGAGCAAGATTGTGCTTTTGCTTATAGAGCTCATAGTTGCCATCTGCGCGCTTTAACACCGGGAATTCGTGACCGGCATTAGAGCAAACCATATGACCTGTCTCAAGATCAAAGATGCCTATCCATACCGTAACGAACATGTTTGCATCGTTTCCTTCGCAAAGACCGTTGTTTGCCAGGAAGAAGATCTCCCAAGGCTGTTTGCCGGATTCGGCATAACTTCTTATGACCGTCTTGCTCCTCATCATGAAGAGCGCTGCGGGAATGCCCTTGCCGGAAACGTCTGCAATAACGAGACACAGCTTGTTCTTGTCTACGAAGAAGAAATCGTAGAAGTCACCGCCGACTTCCTTCGCGGGATCCATTGAAGCATATATCTCGAAATCGTTTCTGGGGAAAGTGAAAACATGCGGAAGCGCTGATTCCTGTATGTTCTTCGCGAATTCAAGTTCCTGTTCGATCCTCTTTTCAGCCTCATCGATATACTTCTTCAGTACATCAACCGTCTGGTTGATATCGTTCGAGAGCGATGCAAATTCAGAGGATGAATATACGGATACGACTTCGTTGAGGTTGCCGTTCGTGATCTTCCTCAGTGATTTATTGACCATCTCAAGGTTGTTGACAACGATCTTCTGAACGAGAACCGAAATGAGTATATAGATAACGGTAAAGAGAAGAATGTCCGCAAGTATTGTCTCATAAACATTATGGTCACGATCACTAAAGATCTCCTCATCCGGAAGGAACACGAGAAGGATGGTTCCGTCACCCATCTTCGCAGTCCTGCATCTTCCGTCTTTGCCAAACAGTTTCACGTCAAAAGCATCCTTCTCCACGTTTCCACGTGCTGCCTTTGCCACCGAATCGTCGATGCGGCTGCCGTAATGCTCTCCGAAGTTAATGAGCCCGTTATCATCAAAGATCTCGAAAGAACCTTTTTCGCCGACACTGAACTTCATCGGCCCGAACTGATTCTGCTTATCCGTTGTCAGATTATAGGAGCCTCCGATATCCCAGATGGAATGTTCCAACGAGGTATTGACACTTTGCAGCGCGACCTGCGTCTGCAGAATCTGCGTCAGTGTAAGATTCAGGGCAAGAACCAGTGTCGTTATCAGGAAGAGCCAGAACTGAAATCTCTGAGAGACTTTTATCTCCTCATTATGCTTAAGCCACTCAAGACTGATCTTCTCGCCCGAGTCATATATGATTATGATCGAGATCAGAGCAAGGCCGATGCCGGTAAACACGATCATAGGCGGAGCGCATGTCTTTACGACATAATAAGCCATGTCCATGTCTTCCCTGTGGGATATGAACACAACGTACATATGGAATACTTCCATCGTTGAACCGATGAAGTAAGCAAAAACAAATGATGGTTTCTTACCTTTGAAGATTACATATCTTAAAGCAGCCGCGACGAATCCGGAAAGACATGTGGAAACGGAGCAGGCTATCTTGGTGTAAGTGCCAACACCCCAATAAGTACCGGCAACATATCTTTCAATGCCGCCGATCAGGCCGGCAATGATACCCGCCAGAGGATCAAAGAAAAGGCCTGCTGCCAGGGGCGCCAAGTCTCTGACATTGATCATCATTCTCTGATAGTCGATACCGAAATGGGTGGCAAGAATGGCAAGGCCGCCGAAAACCACTGCGACTACCATGCGGTAACCCCAGTTCATCTTCTTATCCTTCAGGAATCTCCAAAGGACATAGGTTATCAGTACGTTGCCTGCCGTTATGGCTGACATCTTAAGGATCATGCTGATCATGTCTTTCACCCATAAAATTATTATATAATCTTACCCTATCATACGCTCTTTTTCATTGTGTTGTGAAAGTGTAAACCAACGGAAAAGAAACAAAAAAACTCGGTTCTTTGATACAGTTCCTATCGAATTTGACCTGCCATCCGCTTCAGATACTGCCTGATAGTCTCTTTCACGTGTTCAGGGTCTTCTTTCATCCCCTGGTGAACCCACAGGGATATTACATTCCAGACAGCACCGGTGTTGAGCGCTATCAGATACTCTGAATCAAGGCCTTCAAACAGACATATAAAAGGATTCGTTACGCTCACAGATCCGCTCTTGTGTATCGTGAGATTCTCGTTCATACACTGAAGCACGATGTGCAGCATGCCGTTTTCATCGAGTAGTCCCAGCAGTTCTTTATTCCTTACGGCAAACTCAAATATGGTCGTAAGTACATCTGCTCTGCCGCTGTCTACGACGCTGAAGTAATCTCGGATAACGGATCTGATCAGCGAGATCAGCACATCGTCTTTCGAGTCAAAATTCCTGTAAAAGGTCTTTCTTGCAAGCTTAGACTCAAGAAGGATCTGCTTTACCGAGATCTCGTCATACGGGTATTCATGCATGAGAGCGATCAGTGCTTCCGTGATCTCTTTTTGCGAACGGATTGCCGAAGGATTTTTGGATTGGATCATAAAATCTCCTGAAGTGACACTTTTCCGCCAATTAGTGTATCTTTGGCGTTTTATGTTTACTTTTAACGCACCGTGTTGTTTGATTATAGCACAACTGACACACTTGTATCACTTTCAGGAGGATAACATGAGAGAATACCTTTTGCTTTTACCCATTATCTTCATTTTCCACGACATGGAAGAGATTGCCGGATTCATCTGGTTCTTTAAGAGAAATCCGTATCTGTTTGAGCGCTTTCCCAAGACAATGAATCCTTACCGCGGACTGACACATGAGGGCTTTGCGCTTGCAGTATATGAGGAATTCATCCCGTTCTTCGGCATAAGCCTTCTGGCGTATTATTTCCCGAACGACATTCTTTACGGACTCTGGTTCGGAATATTCATGGCGCTGGCCGGTCACTTCGTAATTCACATCGGCCATACGGTATACATAAGGAAATATATTCCCTGTTTCATTACAAGCGCAATATGTCTTCCCGTCAGCATCCTGATACTGGTTAAGTGCGTACCGTTAATGACATTCAATGTAGTGACGATAATCTCCATCGCAGCATCTGTAGTTCTGATGAACGTTAACCTGAAGCTCTGTCACAGACTTTTCAGATTCATCAACAAGAAGATCAAAGCAGATCCTGCTCAGATGAGACCGCTTCCCGAAACTGCAGATTAAAAAACAGCCCGGACTATCCCGGGCTGCTTCTTTCATTCAATTGTTCACAGGGTCAAAGCTTTACCGTCGCGATAAACTTATCTTCTTCAGCCTTCAGATCGAGCTTAAATCCGAGCATCGAAAGGTTATTATCAGCGATTGCAAGACCTAAGCCAGTGCCTTTATTGCCACGCGACGAGCTGCCTTTGACAAAGGCCTGCTTCAGTTTAGCAGTGTTTTCAATATTCTCTTCAGTAACGTTGATGATGATAACGCTGCTCTTATCACAACTGATATCCACAGCAGTTCCCTCTTTGCAATGAATGACCGCGTTGCCGATCAGATTTGCAAGAGCCTGCCTGAACATCTCCTGATCTGTCTTGATCATTATGCTCTTCTGATCGAAATTAACCTTAAGAGAACGTTCGCTGATAGTAGTCTCGTTGTCAGATATGATCTTTGCGATCAGCTGACCGATATCGGTCTCTTCCTTCCTGATCTTTACAGACGTATCTTCTGACTTCGAAAACTCGAGAATGCTGCTGACCATCCTGTTCATCTCGGAAACTTTTTCCTCGATCTTTTCTGCATAATGTTCCTGCTTGTCAGTACCAATGTGGTTGGAAAGATTCTCAGCGTATGCAGTGATCGCAGCCATCGGGGTCTTGAGGTCATGTGCCATCGCATCGATCATCTTGCGCCTGTATTCGAATATCTGATATCTTCTCAGCTTGATATTGTAGCTGATCGTTGCAGGAATAAATGCAAATACAAGAGCGATCCAAATGAACTTTACGACTCCGACAATGATGTTTTCTTTATAAAGTTCTATAAACGGAATAACATATGGACCGGTCTTCCATATCTCATAGTAGTGATGGTCGTTAAAAAACACATCCTGGCGGAGCTCATCCCACTGTGTCTTGGTGATTTCAGCACATCCCGCTATTTCACCGTATTGATTAAAGCGTTCGTTCTGATTATCATCCTGTAAATATACTTCAGTCGATTTCGGCCTTACAAGGGTATATCCTTCAACATTATCC
>JAFWQC010000049.1 GCA_017509245.1 Clostridiales bacterium
AGCCGGGACGCTTATAAAAACTGCTTTACAGCGCGAAAATTGTCTTTCGATTAAGCCTCTGCTGGAGCTTCCTCCTCTGCAGGAGCCTCAACCTCTGGCTCTTCTACTGTAGCCTCTTCAACAACAGGTGCTTCCTCAGCAGCCTCTGCAGGAGCAGCAACGGGCTCGTTCTCTGCAACAACAGTTACAGGAACCTTAACCTCAACCTCCTTGTGGAAGTGTACAACAGCCTCGAAGTCGCCAACGTGCTTGATATCACGCATGGTGATGATCTTGCGATCAACCTCGATGCCCTTCTCTGCCAATGCCTCAGCAACCTTGGCAGCATTTACAGAACCGTAGAGCTGACCTGTTGCAGAAACCTTTGCAGGAATTACGAGTGCAACGCCCTCGAACTTAGCGGCCTTCTCCTCTGCTGCAGCCTTCTGAGCTGCCAGCTTGTGAGCCTGCTGCTTAAGGTTCTCTGCGAGCACCTTCTTTGCGCTCTCGCTTGCGATAACGCCTTTTCCTGTAGGGATAAGATAGTTACGGCCATAGCCGTTCTTAACGGTTACGATGTCGTTCTTGTAACCTAATCCTATGATGTCTTCTTTAAGTATAATTTCCATAATTCTTTTCTTACTTCATCATGTCTGTAACGTATGGGAGCAGAGCTATCTGGCGTGCACGCTTAACGGCCTGAGCCACGCGGCGCTGATACTTCAGAGATGTTCCTGTGATGCGGCGAGGAAGAATCTTTCCTTGCTCGTTGAGGAATTTCTTAAGGAACTCGGGATCCTTGTAATCGATGTACTTGATACCGCTCTTCTTGAAACGGCAATACTTCTTCTTCTTTGTGTCAATAGAAGGAGCTGTCAAATAACGGATTTCACTGTCTTGTACTGCCATAATTATGCCTCCTCTTTTTTAGCGTTCTTGTTTCTTCTCTTTTCAGCATACTGTGCAGCATACTTCTCGAGCTTAACTGTCAAGAAACGGATTACTTTCTCATCGCGACGCAATCCTGTCTCGAATGTTTTGATTACACTTGGCTCAGCCTTGTACTCCAACAGGAAGTAGAATCCTGATGTTTTCTTCTCAATCTGGTAAGCCAGCTTTTTCAGTCCCCAGGCCTCTTCGTTCAGAATCTCTGCACCATTGTCGGTGAGAATTTTCTTGAATTTAGCGACCGTTTCCTTTGCCTGCTCATCAGACAAAACGGGAGTTAAAATGAAAACGGTTTCGTATTGATTCATTTTGTTTGTATATAAATTGATTAATTAATGATTATGCCTGGGCATACGCCAAAGCGGGTGCAAAGGTACAACTTTTTAGTTAGAAGTGAGGGGATAGAAGTTAAGAGTTATCCAAGATTTAAGCATTATTAACCTTTCAACAGCATAATTCTTTGCTACAGAGTGCTTTTATCCGATTTCTTTTCATACATTTGCACCCGTAATGAGGAAATATCTGAACATCATTTTGCCACATATCGGCTTGGCAGCTGTATATATCGGCACGTTGTTGCTTGTGCTTTCATTCCTTTTAGGATGGACAACAAGCCATGCTGTGCTGTTCGTTTCACTCTTCCTGATCATAGCAGGAGTAATTACACATGTGGTGATTTTGAAGCGAAATCACAAGTACTAAAAACCTCACTCGTAACTTCTTTGTTTTCAACTAACGCCAAACGGCTTAACAATGTTATTAACTTTGTTGAACAATCTTATTAACTTTGTTCGACTATGTTATTAACTTTGTTAAGCCGTTAGATATATGTAGCACCTTAAGAGGTGCCAAGTGGCAATTTAAGCCTCAGCATCTGGGGTTATCAGTTTATAACCCTTACCGTGGATATTGATGATTTCTATCTGGTCATCGTCCTTGAGATGCTTGCGCAGTTTTGTGATGTAAACATCCATAGAACGTGCGTTGAAGTAGTTATCGTCTATCCAGATGGTCTTCAGAGCGAAGTCGCGCTGCAGTATCTCGTTAGCATGGCTACAGAGAAGTGCCAGCAGTTCGTTCTCCTTTGTTGTCAGCTTTGTCTGCTTGTCGCCGATTGTGAGCAGTTGCTTCTGTGTATCGAAAACGAAGCGTCCAATCTGATACTGAGTGCTCTCCTTTGTCTTCTTTCCGCGAACACGGCGCAGTATTGCCTCGATACGCAGCACCAGCTCTTCCATTGAGAACGGTTTTGTGATATAGTCGTCAGCACCTATCTTGAAGCCCTCAAGGATATCTTCCTTCAAAGTCTTTGCTGTAAGGAAGATAATAGGTATTTCGGCATTTGCCTGACGAATGTCCTGTGCTAGTGCGAAACCGTCTTTCTTTGGCATC
>JAFWQC010000050.1 GCA_017509245.1 Clostridiales bacterium
ACTATATCTTCTCAACTGAGATATTCAGCACAAAAGTATCGAAATCAACCTCTTGTCCATCATTCTCGGCAATTACAATCTTGTCGGCAAGAACCTGAGAAGCGATGTATTCTCCGAAACTCTCCACAGCCTTGTCGGAGTTCTCGTTAGGAGAAAGGGTGACAACGATTCTGTCTGTTATCTCAAAACCGCTATCCTTTCTTATATTCTGAATGCGGTTGATGAGTTCACGAGCCATTCCTTCTTGGCGAAGTTCTTCTGTGAGTTCAACATCAAGGGCAACAGTAAGGTTTCCTTCGTTGCTTACAAGCCATCCAGGAATGTCCTCGCTGACGATTTCAACATCAGCAAGGTCAACCACAGCTTGCTCTCCTTGAATGTCGAGTGTTATTGAGCCCTCGTTCTCGAGACGTGCAATCTCCTCTTGATCAAGAGCAGACATCTCGGCAGCAATGCCCTTCATCAACTTGCCGAACTTCTTGCCCATCGTCCTGAAGTTACACTTTACCTTCTTAACGAGAATGCCCTGTCCTTCAACGAATTGCAGTTCCTTAACATTAACCTCGCTAAGAATCAAGTCCTTAACGGCTTCGATGCGTTTCACCTGTTCCTCATCAACAGCAGGAATCATTATCTGATGTAGCGGCTGACGGACCTTGATGTTCACTTTTCTGCGCAATGCCAGCACGATAGATGTAATCTTCTGTGCTATACGCATGCGTTCCTCAAGGTCAACATCAATTTCACCTATCGGCTCTGGGAACTTTGCAAGATGAACACTATCTGCACTCTCGCGCTTTGTAACGCTTACGAGGTCCATATAGAGCTGGTCAGCATAGAACGGAGAGAACGGAGCAAGTAGTTTTGCTACTGTTTCGAGACATACATAGAGTGTCTGATAAGCGGCAATCTTGTCTTGTGAGATGCCTGTTCCCCAGAAACGTTTGCGGTTAAGACGCACATACCAGTTACTAAGGTCGTCATTAACGAACTTGTCAATCATACGTCCTGCCTTAGTCGGTTCATAGTCGCTCATTGCCTGGTCAACACCAATAATCAGAGAGTTGAGTTCTGAGAGAATCCATCTGTCAATCTCTGGACGCTCGCTAACAGGAACTTCCGGCTGAGAATAGTCGAAACCATCCACGTTAGCGTAACGGCAGAAGAATGAATAGGTATTGAACAGAGTTCCAAAGAACTTTCTGCTTACCTCTTCCACACCCTTCGGGTCGTACTTAAGATTGTCCCACGGCTGGGTGTTGGTCATCATATAAAAACGTACAGCATCGGCACCGTTCTTCTTAATCTCAGAGAACGGATTGACAACGTTTCCGATATGCTTAGACATCTTTATGCCCTTAGCGTCAAGAACAAGTCCTGTTGAGATTACATTCTTGAATGCAACGCTGTCGAACACCATCGTAGCGATAGCATGCAGAGTGAAGAACCATCCGCGCGTCTGGTCAACGCCCTCATTGATGAAGTCTGCAGGATATGCGAGAGCCTCGTCTATAGCCTCCTTGTTCTCAAATGGATAATGCACTTGAGCATAAGGCATAGAGCC
>JAFWQC010000051.1 GCA_017509245.1 Clostridiales bacterium
ATTCAAGTAATATAGCAAGGCTAACACGAAGAATCCGGTATGACATACGTGAGATTAGGGTTACGCGTCATATCTTTGATTGAGAGGTGAAAGGTAAAATGAAAGAAGGAATTCATCCTAAGACGCAGGTCGTTACAGTTAAGTGCGCATGCGGCAACACATTCGAGACTCTTTCCACAAAGAGTGATCTGAGAGTTGATATCTGCTCCAACTGCCATCCGTTCTATACAGGCAAGCAGAAGCTCGTTGATACAGGCGGACGTGTTGATAAGTTCAAGAAGAGAATGGAAAAGGCTTAATTCTCGTATTTGACAATGATTATAGACCGCTTCCTCAGTTGAGGAGGCGGTTTTTGTTTGCACCGCCCCCATAAGGCATTTTCTGTTAATTTGCCTTTAGTCTGTAACATCACTTTATATTTTAAATGTTATAATCTGCTCAGAATGAATAATTATGCTCATTATGGGGGAATATATGTCCGAGACTAATGACAACATGAAGTTGATCACTGAAGATCAGATCAGAGAGATAACTCCGGAGGAGTTGGAACTTGGGGCAGCCGTGCAGCAGGAGAAGTCTCCCGCTCCGGCAAAGGCTTCCAAGAAGCAGTCAAAGAAGAAAAAGAAGTGCGACACGCCGTTGAAGAAGACCACGATCGGCGGTCAGGCGCTTATCGAAGGTGTCATGATGGTCGGACCTTCAAGGACCGCAATGGCGGTAAGGAAGGGCGACGGCACGATCTATGTCGAAGAGATAAAGCAGGGTGAGAAGACATCCTATTTTGAGAAGGTACCTTTTGTAAGAGGATGCATCAGATTCTATAAGATGCTTGTAACCGGTACGGGTGCGCTCATGAAGGCTGCCGACATCTCTGAGGAGGGCAAGCCGGAAGAGGCTAAGGAAGGCGCCAAGAAATCACGTCTTGACGAGTTTGCCGAGAGGCATTTCAACGTAATGATGACGATCTCGGCGATCATCGGAATCCTTATCTCCGTCGGACTTTTCATCCTTGCGCCGAGACTCATAGTCGAGATCGCGATGAAGTTTATTCCCGAAGAGATGCTGGATCTGTTGTGGATGACGATCCTTCTGCATGTTGCCGAAGGTCTTTTGAGACTCCTGATCTTCCTTTTGTATCTGGTATTTTCCTCCAGCCTCAAGGATATCAAGAGAGTCTGGCGTTATCACGGCGCTGAGCATAAGACGATCGCATGCTATGAGGCAGGGCTGCCTCTGACAGTGGAGAACGTTCTGAAGCAGACACGTTTCCATCCCCGCTGCGGAACATCCTTCCTGTTTAACGTTCTTGCGATATCTATCATTGTTTACACGGTTATAGGTGTATTTACCGGCACACAGCCCATGTGGGTCAATTTGGCTATCAGGGTCGTAGCGATCCCTATCATCTGCTCGATCTCATATGAGATCCTGAGATTTGTCGGACGCCATGACCGCAACTGGATCTGCAGGCTTATGTCCAAGCCGGGTCTCTGGCTCCAGAAGTTTACGACTGATGAGCCCGACGGTCCGATCGTTGAGGTTGCCATAGCTTCCATGCAGGCAGTAATTCCGGAGAACAAGGAAGATGACGTCTGGTAAAGACAGACTTTTGGAACTCCTGATAAGTTCAGGTGATGATGAAGCTGTACTCGACCTTAAGATCCTTAGGGAAGAATTCACAGGCGAAGAATTAGATAAAGCTGTTATGAGGCGCGCTTCAGGCGAGCCTCTTGCTTATATATTGGGATACCGCCATTTCTATAAAGAGTGTTATAAAGTATGCCCCGGAGTCCTGATCCCGAGAGCGGATACTGAGATCGCCGTAGAATCGGTGCTGAAGTTCCTAGGCATAAATGACATGGCGACCGGCGATCTTTTGCAGATCCCGTCATATGGAAAGACCCTTAATGACATACATTTTGCTGACCTTTGCACGGGTACCGGCTGCATCGGAATATCGGCCGCTAATGAGATCGTAAGAGCAGGCGGCAGGGCTTTTGGAACGCTCATCGATATCAGCGATATTGCCATAGATACTGCTGATCTTAACGTGAGAAAGCAGGCTTTAAAGCCTGAGGATCTTTCCGTAATAAGGCATGATGTCCTTTCTTCTGTCCCGGAGCTCGAAAAGCTGGACTTCATAGTATCCAATCCTCCTTACATCACCAATGATGAGATGGAGGAGTTAGACAGCGTTGTCAGGGACCATGAGCCCGACCTTGCTCTGAGGGCAGGTGATACGGGGCTCGATTTCTATGGCCCGCTCCTTAACGCCGCGCTGGCGCTTTTAAAGGACGGCGGCGCCCTGATAGTTGAGCACGGCTATGGGCAGGGAGATGCCGTAAGGGAGATTTTCGAGCAGGGCGGACTTAAAAAAGTCATGACCATAAGAGATTATGGCGGAAATCCGAGGGTCACGATCGGAATTAAATGAGCTTGTAACGCCCGTAAATAAAGGGTTTGCGGGTTTTGCAAAAATATTTTTGAAAATTTTCGATTTTTTTGTAACGAAATTAAGATTCTTACGTCTAACAGGTGAGATCACAAAAGAGAGGTTGTTTGATACGTGGATAAGAAAACCGCTGAAAAGCTATATGAAGCCTTTTACATGAAGGTTTTCTCCTACGTGATGACGCTTGCGAAGGACCGTTTGGATGCCGAGGAGATAACCCAGGAGACCTTTTTCAGGGCGATATCGACTGATAAGAGCTTCAGGGGCGACAGTGACAGTTACACGTGGCTGTGTGCGATCGCGAAAAATATCTTCATTGACAGCAAACGGCACTATGCGAACCAGGAGGATGAGGTCCCCGAAGAGCTTGCTGATGAGAATAAGGGAATTGAAGAAAAGCTCTCCGACAGGGAAACATCACTAAGGATACACACGATACTCCATCAGCTGGATGAGCCGTATAAGGAGGTGTTCCAGCTGAGGGTCTTCGGAGAGCTGTCATTCGCGGAGATCGGTTCTATCTTCGGAAAGACCGAGACCTGGGCCCGGGTCACGTATCACAGAGCCAGATTAAAGATCAAGGAAAGGATGGATGAATATGAAATATAATTGTGATCTGATATCAGATCTTCTTCCGTTATACAAAGACGATATATGCAGTGAAGCTACAAAGAAGATCGTTGAAGAGCATCTTGGTGAATGTCCTTCCTGCAGGAAGATGTTCGCTGATATGAGCGACGTTACCATAGATGAGAAGATTGCCAGGGAAAAGGACGAAGTAATCAGTTCCCAGGCCAGATTCTTCAAGAGAAAGAGCGCACTTGCAGGAAGCATCATCGCATTGATCTTCGCGGTACCGATCCTCGTATGCCTCATTGTAAATCTCGCAACAGGCGCAGGACTTACATGGTTCTTCATTGTTCTCGCGGCAATCCTCGTTGCAGCATCTCTTATCGTTGTTCCGCTTATGGTTCCGGAGAACAAGATGTTTACTACGATGGCATCGTTTACGGGAAGCGTTCTGCTTCTCCTCGGAATTATCTGCATCTACACAAGAGGCAACTGGTTCCTGGTCGCAGCTTCTTCAACGCTTTTCGGCCTTACAATGCTCTTCGCACCGTTCATCGCATGCAGAAGACCTGTAAAAGCTTATGTTAAGAATCACAAGGGCCTTGCGGTCATGGGCGCATACACAGTAACATTTGCTCTTATGATGTTCTCGATCGGTATGTTTGTGGGAATGAAGGATTTCTTCCCGATGGCATTTGCAATCTCAATGCCTCTGGTCGGAATGTGCTGGGCGTTCTTCGCGATCATCAGATATCTGCGTTCCAACGCTTGTGTTAAGACAGGCCTTTGCATAGCATCTGCAGGCGCTTTGTCAGGCGTTCTCGCAATACTCGCATCTTCTGCTGAAGCAAGTATGTCAGCGACAGGCGTTGTTTATTCTTCCGGTGTATCAGTGCCGCCTGTTTTAATCGTTGGTGTAGGACTTTTAATTGCCGGAATCGGCTTCTTGGTTGGAATGTCAAAGGAAGGAAAAAAGAATGAAAACAAGTAAGTTAGTAGCAGGAGCAATGGCTCTTATCGTACCCGCAACAGTCTGCCTCACAGGTTGTTCGTACGGAGTATTTAATACATTTAATTACAAGTATGATAATGCAGACAAGTACGAAGCAGGAAACCGTGAGGTCGATGATAAGATAACAAAGATCAATCTCGATTATGCTGCGGGCAATGTAACAGTAAAGGGAAAAGATACTGATTCAGTCTCTGTAAAGGAAACGGTAAACAAGGAAATCGACGAGGACCATCAGGTTCATACATGGGTAGACGGTGACACTCTTTATGTAAGGTATTGCGCTTCCAAGAATGCACTCAATTTCACGGGTATCGAGAAATCCCTTGAGATCACTCTGCCTTCTGCTCAGAACCTTGATGAATTCATCATCAACGTTTCTTCAGGAAACATCGTCCTTGACAGCTTTACGACAGATTTACTGAAATCACACTCTTCATCCGGCAATACAAAGATCTCCTGTTTTGCCAAGGCCATTGACCATAAGTCTTCTTCAGGTAATGTGGATCTTGTTCAGACGGGAAATGCCGATTCCATTAAGGTTAAGCTTTCTTCAGGAAACCTCGTGCTCAATCAGGATGGCGACTGCAGTAATTTTGATATTGATTCTTCTTCAGGCAAGATCGAAATATACCAGACAGGTAACATAGGCACCGCTAAGATCCATTCTTCTTCAGGCGGAGTAAAGGCTGAAATGGGAACAGTTGATGATCTATCTATTGAGATAAGTTCCGGTCCGCTCGTTCTTGATGCTGTCGAAGCTAAGAACCTTTATACAAAGACTTCAAGCGGTCATTCCACGATCAATCTCAGCAAGGCTCCCGCAACTTCCAGGATCAACTGCTCATCCGGCGGAATCGACGTAAGCATTCCTGAAGATTCAGATATTACGGTTCACACAAAGATCTCCAGCGGAGACTTCAACTACGATCTTCCTTTCACAAAGAACGGCAAGGATTACATTAATGGTAATGGTACCAATGACATGGAGATCAACTGCTCATCCGGCAATGTAGGATTCCATAAGATCTGATTGAAATAAACACCATAAAGAAAGACCTGTCACTTAACTGTGGCAGGCCTTTTTGATTTGTCAGTTGCTTTCAATATATTGCGATACGCATATGTGTCTTCCGTCTATGTCCTCGAAAACGAACTGGCGGTTGGTGGTCATGCCCCGGGCAGCCTTTGCTTCAGGGAGGTCTTCGGCGATCTTAATGCCATTTCCCGCAACTTCGTTGTGGAGCAGGAAAGGTTCGGAGCAGTATATATACATATCGTACTTGATGCCGAACTCTCTTGCGGGCTTCGTGACAGCGCCTTCGCCCTTAACGAGAACGATAGCGATGTTGTCACGCGTAAGCTTTATGTGGGGCATTGCCTCGTCGTCAAGGTGTACTGCCTTGAAGCCCAGTTTGTCTTCATAGAAAAGTGCTGTTTTATAGATGTCTTCGCAGGCAAAGACTGCTGCCTGGCTGTTCATGAGAAGGAGCCTGCCGCCGTTATCATCCTCGCCTTCTCGGGCTTCGACGGGAGAGGCATTGCCCATGTTGAACTGATATCCGAGAAGAGGTGTGCCGAAGACTTTCTCGTGCTCATCGAGGGAGTTCATGATGCCGCTGCGCTTGGTGATCTCCTCGTTTGTCATGACTTTGGGGATCTCTGCTAAGTATTCGACCTTTTCGAGATATTCAAGAAGGTTCATGAGCCTTATGTGAAGAGGGTTGATGTCAGAAGAGGAAGGCACTTCGGCGCCTCTGCCGTGTATGAACATCATGCCCTGCTCAACGGCTTCAGCCGGGAGTCCTGCATAAAGGTGCATGAGGAGGTTCATCTCCTCTTCCGTCTTGTCGTGCGTACCGCCCTTGGCAATCGACTTTTCGATCATGTCGAAAACAAGATTCATATCATGAAGCGGGTATTCTTTGTTAAGCATAAAAAACTCCTGAAGGATTAACAGATCAAGTCTATTTTACCAATTTGAAACCGCTTGGCAATGAATATAAAATATGCAGAGCAATTCGAATTCGGGAGAAGTTTATGTCTCAGTTTAAAAAGACCAATGCCATGCGTATCCTGGACAAAGCAGGGATCGACTATACATATGAGGAATATGAGTACGACGAGAACAACCTTGACGGTCACCACGTCGCAGAATACCTGGGAATACCCTATGAGGAAGTTTTCAAGACCCTGACGGCAGTGTCGGACAAGGGTGAATATCTTGTCTTCTGCATCAGCGTTGATGATGAGATAGATCTTAAGAAGGCCGCAAAACTTGCGGGCTGCAAGAGTGTCAACATGATACATGTCAAAGACCTTTTGAATGTAACGGGATATATCAGAGGCGGCTGTTCTCCGATCGGAATGAAGAAACAGTACAGGACATTTATCGATGAGATGGCTGAACTTGTCGACGACATCTGCGTCAGTGCAGGGCTGAGGGGTGTCCAGTTAAGACTTAAGTCCAAAGACCTCATTTCCTTCACCAATGCCGTAGTAGGCGATTTTGCTATGCGTCAGTAAAATGATAGAATTACTTGGAAAAATAAGAGAGTCCGGGAAGTGATAGCCGTGTTAGAACCTAAGAGTTTCACATTAAATGATATCAAAAAGGGTGCCAGGATATATTTTATCGGCATCGGAGGGATCTCCATGAACGGCCTTGCAAGGCTTGCAAAGCATGCAGGCTTTATTGTCGGAGGTTCTGACAACCATCCGTCCGAGAGGACAGCTATTCTGGAGGAGCAGGGGATCAAGATCTACTATCCGCAGGTGGCTTCCAATATCGATGATTTTAAACCGGATTACCTTGTAAAGACGGCTGCCATCCTTCCGAAGAACGAAGAGGTGAAGAGGGCAACGGAACTTGATCTTCAGATCTTTGACAGGGCTGAATTCCTCGGTGCGTTTACCAGAACATTTAAGAACGTCATCAATGTGTCCGGAACTCACGGCAAGACGACCACGACTTCTATGCTGTCGATGATGATGATCGACGAGGGGCTTGACCCGACAGTTCATCTCGGCGCGGATCTCGACATCTTTAAAGGAACCGTGAGGGCCGGCACGGGCGATCTTCTGGTTTCTGAAGCATGTGAGTTCAACAGATCGTTCCTGAACTTCTCGTCAACGACGGCAATAATCACGAATATCGATCTTGATCATCTGGATTGTTATCCGACTATTGAGGATGTGATCGATGTTTTCGCGCAGTTCATAAGGCTTATAGACGATAACGGATATGTGATAGTGTCAGGTCACGACAAGAATATCGCTAAGGCTTTGGAAGAAGCTAAAGAGTATTTCAGGGAAGCAGGCAGGACTTTCCCTCATGTCATTGCCTGCGCAACCGATGACAAGGTGTGCGAGACTACGGGTGCTGTTGCTGATGTGATCGCGAAAAATATCACGTTCAATAACGGCCTTCCTGCATTTGACATCGTAATCGGAGGCGGCGAGCCCATAAGCGTTCAGCTTAACGTTCCCGGAAGCCACAACATCGCAAATGCGCTCAACGCGGCAGCAGCTGCATACTATAACGGCGCATCACCTGAAGCCATTAAAGCGGCTCTCAACAGCTTTGACGGGGCTGACGGAAGATATACGGTAAAGGGCAAGTATAAGGGCTGTGATGTCGTGGTCGACTATGCTCACCACCCGACGGCTGCAAGAGCAACCATCGAGGCAGCATCCAATATGCCGCATAACGATATACTGGTGGTTTTCCAGCCTTTGACCTACTACCGTGTAAAGAAGCTCATGCAGGATTATGTGGACAGCCTTAAAGACTGCAAAAAGATATTGTTCGCCGAGATCTTCTCTGACAGGGAAGATCAGACATACGGGGTATCGAGCAAGGATATTTCGGATGAGATCAATAAGTGCGGCGGAGATGCCGAATTTTATGAGGACAGAGAGGAACTGAAGAAGAGGATAGACGAGCTCATCAAACCGGGTGACATTATCCTCATCCTTGGACCTGAAGATATAAGGACACTGGGCGATGAACTCTGCCCGAACTGATAATGAAGAAGACTGCAGCAAGATCACCTGAAGAACAGCACATAGCGCCGCAATACGGTTTCCGTAAGCTGCGTCCTTTGAAGATACCTAAAGCGGCATGGTTTGCGCTGCTTTTATCACTGATAATGGCAATTTCGCTGTTCGTGCTCTACGGGATCTCATTCAAGGGATCCGGCAGCGGAAACAAGACGCTTCTCATCTATTCGGACGGTACGGGTATTCCGGAAGTATCGCTGAGGAACTGCCTTGCGGCAGCCGGTTTCGGTTATGAGATCATTGAGCCGGGCAGTAAGAGCGGGAAGTCCGGAAATGTTTATGAACTGCCTTCAGGTTATTCCAATGACCGCGTAGTTATCTGTGCGATCGGAAGCGACGCTTTTAAGGTCATGAACGACATCTTAAACTCCCGTGCAGGAAACGTTGAGGGCTTTGTTCTCATCAATCCTGATTACCCCGGAAATGCTTCACTTGAAGGCTATACCGGTGATTATCCGGCAGTTCCGTGTGCCATATTCGGCTTTGACAACAAGGCAAAGGCTGCCAATGAGCTGAGCGGCGCCCAGATGATCTTCGAGAAGATCTCAGGCGTCGATACAATGTACGGTCATTCAACTCAAAGAGGTAAGATATTCCCCTCAAAGGTTTATGTATCCCCTAATCAGATGAGATACCTGTCGCTTTCATCTTCGAAGTCCGGCACGGCAAAGCTCATGTATTCGCCTGCTTTCCAGAGTGAACTTGCCCAGTATCTCGGAACGACCTTCGGAAGAGGTTACTCGGCTGCAAGAGTCAATCTTTGGAATACTGTCCTTGTTTTCGCGGTATTCATGGCATTTGCATCGCTCGCATTGTTCCTGTTCATGGTGCCTGTCTCCGTTCCGGACAAGGGTTCAAGGGAACTTAAGGGCCGCGACAGCCTCGGCGCGATAATATTCCTGGGTATCTCGGGCTGGATCGCACTTACGGGAGCTGTACTGTCATTTATTCCTAAGACGGTATTCCTTGCAAGATACATAGCTTTGTATTCACCGATCCTCATTATCTCCCTCATGGCTCTTGCCCAGATAAAGATAATAGCAAATAAAAAGATCGAATATGTCAGGAAAGACAACGGCCCAACGCTCTTTGCCGCATCGGTCCTCATAGGCGTTGTCGAGATAATGATCATCGTGGCAACTGCGCTCAACATCACCAATTTTGAGAAGAAGTTCAAGGATAATTCCAACTGGATCACCACACTTCTCGTATTTGTACTGATGAGCCTTTCTGCGGTTGCTCTGGTCCTTGCGGATAAGAAATCCAGATTCTCAGGCCAGGGAGCGACGGCATATTTCGGAAGTCCGTTGTATTTTGCCGAAGGACTTATTCCTCCGGCAGTTCTTCTCATACTTGGCGCGATAAACGGCAATTTTGACCTGATCTTATCATCAGTGGCCGGTCTTGCACTCGGCATCCTGCCTTTTGTATGTGCCACACCGATCAAGAGAATATCGGACTTTTACGAGATCACGGGTCTTGTTTTCGGGCTCGTGGCGGCATTAGTCGTATTTGTTGCCTGATACCGCACCTCGAAAAGATTATTTCCCCATATATTTATTATTGACTTTGATCTGCCCGTGGTTTATTATACGCGGGTGACCGCATGCGACGGGCTTTTTTAAATGCGCAAATTTTTGGCGCTGCCTCGGGAAAATGCAGCGAGACTGGAAGAACAGGAGGAACGAATATGTACGCAGTTATCAAGACAGGCGGCAAGCAGTACAAAGTTTCTGTAGACGATGAGATCTTCGTTGAGAAGCTTGAAGGTGAGGCTGGCAGCCAGGTTACTTTCGAAGATGTACTTGCAGTATCCGATGACAACGGTATCGTAGCTGGTGATGTTAAGGCTACAGTTTCCGGCGAGATCGTAAAGCAGGGCAGAAATAAGAAGGTTATCGTCTCCAAGTACAAGGCTAAGAAGGGCTATCGTAGAAAGAACGGCCACAGACAGCCTTACACACGTGTACTTATCAAGGCTATCAACGTTTAATCAAGGGCTTTTAAGCTTATGATTTCCGTTATCGTCAACAGGGAAGGCTCTCGTATCTGTGCAATATATGCCAACGGGCATGCAGGTTACGATGATCCCGGCAGAGACATTATCTGCAGCGGAGTATCAACACTCCTTTTCACTGCGGCAAGTGCTTTGGAAGATATTTGCGGTTACGACAGCGAATCTTTTTTCCGTATCAGCAATGAAGGCACAGAAGATGTCAACTTAAGGATAACGGTTCCCGACCAGGGAGACAGTGAGACCAGAGACAGGGCCCAGGTAATAATGAGGACTTGTGAGCTAGGTCTTATCGGAATAGCAAGAGACTATAACGACGGCAAAAAGAAGTACGTAGAGATAATTAATTCGAGAACACCGGAGGTGTAAGATGATTAAGTTTAATTTACAGCTCTTCGCACATAAGAAGGGAATGGGTTCCACCAAGAACGGCCGTGAGTCCCAGTCCAAGAGATTAGGAGCGAAGAAAGGTGACGGACAGTCAGTTCTGGCCGGCAATATCCTTGTAAGACAGCGTGGTACTAAGATCCATCCCGGAACAAACGTAGGAATCGGATCTGACGATACACTTTTCGCTTTGATTGACGGTAAGGTCAAGTATGAGCGTATGGGCAAGGATAAGAAGCAGGTTAGCGTTTATCCTGTTGCCTGATCACAGGTATTTGCAGTAGAAACCAAGAGTAGCAGTCTGTCGCATAATGGCGATCGGCTGCTATTGTTTTGCAGGAGAATCAGATGTTTATAGATCATTCAAAGATTTATGTTAAGGCCGGAGACGGCGGCAATGGCGCTCTCAGTTTTCATACCGAGAAGTATATTACCAATGGCGGACCTGACGGCGGCGACGGCGGTGACGGCGGTGACGTTATCCTTCAGGCTGCACAGAATCTGACGAGCCTTCAAAACTTCAGATTCAAGCATAAGTTCATCGGCAATAACGGCGCCAAGGGCATGGGCAAGAAGATGTACGGCAAGCGCGGTGAAGACCTCATTATCGGTGTTCCTGTCGGCACGGTCGTTAAAGACGTTACCACAGGCGAGATAATCGCGGATCTTACCGAACCCGGACAGAAGATTGTCGTTGCCAAGGGCGGCAAGGGCGGTCTCGGAAACATGCACTATGCCAATTCCGTAAGACAGGCTCCACAGTTTGCAACTCCCGGCACTGCGGGCGAGGAAAGGGAACTCTCGATCGAGTTAAAGCTCATCGCTGACTGCGGCCTCGTAGGATTCCCGAATGCGGGCAAATCAACGCTCCTTTCTGTTCTTACGAGAGCCAAGCCGAAGATCGCTGATTATCCCTTCACGACATTGGAACCCGTTCTCGGTGTCGTAACAAAGGATGATTTCTCATATGTTATCGCCGATATTCCGGGCATCATCGAGAATGCCCACGAAGGCGCAGGCTTAGGTCATGATTTCTTAAGACATATCGAGAGAACAAGGCTTCTCGTTCACGTTGTCGATCTGGCCGGAACTGACGGAAGAGATCCTATAGAGGATTTCAAGACGATCAACAACGAACTTGAGGAATTCAGCCTTGAACTCGCGTCAAGGCCCCAGATCGTTGTCGGAAACAAGTGCGACGGCGTAACGGATGAGGATATCGACAAATTCGTTAAAGCCGTTAAAGACATGGGATATGAGGATGTTTATATCATCTCGGCTGCAGGTCAGATCGGCATTCAGGAGCTTGCCGACAAGATCACCGAAAGAGTATCCCAGCTTCCGCCCACTGTACTTCACGATATTGCTGACGGAAGCGAGAGAGTCTACACATTTGATGAAGGAAAGAAATATGACATCATCATCAATGAGGACGGCAATTTTGAAGTTACCGGCAAATGGATCACCAAGATATTCAACTCAACCAACTTCGGAGATACCGAATCAACGAACTTCTTCCAGAGAACACTTGAGAATGAAGGCGTTTTCGAGGAACTCAAGAAGATGGGTGTTAAAGAGGGAGATACAGTCAAAGTTTGCGATCTTGAGTTCGATTATTATGACTAAGTTGCCATATTTTAAAGTTTTTGTTTACTGATTGTTAACAAAAGTTCCCTTATGGTGCCTTAATGCTAATGTATCCTTACATTGTAAGACGAGATAGCAATATTTTAGTTTTGAGTTTGTTTGTAAGATGCCGCATCCAATCCTGCGGCATCTTTTTTTGGAATTTTTCCCTCTGATAGAGTAAAATAGGTTTGAATTTTGGAATAAGAAGGTAATTTATGGATTTCCTGCTTCAGATAATAACTAACAGGATCCTGGTCGTCGGTGTTGCTTCATGGTTTTTGGCCCAGGTCTTCAAGACGATCAGCAATTTCATATTAACAAAGAAGTTCAGCATCGAGAGATTGTTCGGTGACGGCGGAATGCCGAGCGGACATACTGCAACGGTCGTATCGGTCGCTGTAGCAACAGGTCTTTACGAAGGCTTTGATTCGGCAGTTTTCGCGATCGCGATGATACTTGCGATCGTCGTAATGCACGATGCCATGAATGTCAGATATCAGGCAGGCAAACAGGCTGAGCTCCTTAATGTCATGGCAGAGATGTTCGAGAAGATCACGGGTGCCGATCTCCCCAACGAGGAGAAGCTCAAGGAACTTCTCGGCCATACTCCTTTGCAGGTTGCGGCCGGCTGTCTTTTAGGTGTTGCCACTGCAGTGATCATGTATCTTATTTTCTGATCCATGATCACGGATTGGATATATCAGGAACTTATAAAGCTTCAGGATAAAGGTTACCGCGACTTGCAGATAACCATAATCCCTACGGTTCCTGCGGAGAGCATTATCGGCGTAAGGACTCCGGCACTCCGCAAAATGGCTAAGGACATTTCCAAAAGAGATGACGTGTCAGCGTTCCTGGGCGATCTTCCGCACAGGTATTTCGAAGAGAACCAGCTTCATGCTTTTATCCTTTCCGGAATGAAGGATGCCGTAAGCGCGTTTGAACTCGTTGATAAGTTCCTCCCCTTTGTTGATAACTGGGCGACCTGCGATCAGATGTCGCCGAAGGTTTTCGCAAAAAACAAAACGCTGCTCCTCGAATACGTTGATAAATGGATAAAATCAGATCTGACATACGTTAAGAGGTTTGCAATCGGCATGCTCATGGAGCATTTCCTGGATGAGGATTTCAAGACTTCTTATCTTACGAAGGTCTCGAAAATAAGATCTGACGAATACTACGTCAACATGATGACCGCATGGTATTTTGCGACGGCGCTTGCAAAGCAGTACGATGCCGCATTGCCCTATATCGAAAAGCAGAAGCTCGACAAATGGACACATAATAAATCGATCCAGAAAGCAGTCGAGAGCTACCGCATAACACCCGAACAGAAGGAATACCTGAAGACCTTAAGAAGAAAGGCGTGAGCTATGATCTACACGGTTACCCTCAATCCCGCAATCGATGTCAGCCTTCATGTAAAAGACGGCCTTATGCCGGGAAGCGTCAACAAGTCTTACGGAATGAGGACTGATCCGGGCGGCAAAGGCATCAATGTTTCCAAAGTCCTTAAGGTTCTGGATAAGAAGTCTGTCATATGCATGGGAATATGCGGTGATGACGGTGAGAATCTCAGGAACATGCTTGAATCTGATGGCTTTGAGGTTATCAGTGTCAGATATCCTTCAGGCAACACGAGGACAAACATCAAGATCTCCGGCGAGAATGGCGTGACTACTGACATCAATGGTGACGGACCTTTATATGACAGTGCTTCTATTGAAAAGCTTAAGGCTTCGGTATCAGAAAGACTGGCAGCGGGAGACATCGTGGTCATCTCGGGAAGCGCACCTTCAGGTTCACCCTCTGATATCTATGCGGATCTCATAAAGACATTTAATGCCGTTCAGGGTGTAAGTGTAATACTCGATTGTTCAGGCAGGTATTTGAGGGAAGGGCTTAAGGCCGGACCTTATGCAATAAAGCCAAACTGCGAGGAGCTTGGCATAGACAGCGACTGTGCCATTGATGAAGCAGGAAAGATCGTTCTTGAATGTGGCACAACATGCCTTATATCAATGGGAAGCCGAGGTGCGGTTTTCGCGGACGGACAGAAGAATGTTTACTATTCAAGGGCAATAGATGTTAAGGTCAGCTGCACGACAGGCTGCGGAGATGCAATGACGGCAGGTCTTGCTTACGCACTCGATGAAGGAATGACTTCTGAAGATACATTTAAGCTCTGTATGGCGCTTGCCGCCGCGGAAGCCGAGACGGAAGGCACGGATCCGCCGGTCAAAGAGCGCGTTTACGGACTCATCGGAGATGTCCCGATTTGCGGCCAATAGCTTTAATCTGTATTGCATTATCAGAACAAACGTTCTAGAATTAACTCAAAGATTTATTTGCGTCAGGAATACACGATATATGTTTAAGCTCAGATCCGATTTCAAGCCGTCGGGCGACCAGCCCGAAGCAATAAATGCTCTGGTACAGGGCATTAAGGAAGGCATGAGAGGCCAGACTCTGCTTGGCGTTACGGGTTCAGGCAAGACCTTTACAATGGCCAACATCATTGAGCGCGTTCAGCGCCCCACGCTTGTCCTGGCGCACAACAAGACCCTTGCCGGCCAGCTGTATGCTGAATTCAAGGAGTTGTTTCCTGAGAATGCCGTAGAATATTTCATCTCCTACTACGATTACTATCAGCCGGAAGCGTATATTGCGGCAACTGATACGTATATCGAGAAGGATTCATCGATCAATGATGAGATCGACCGTATGCGCCACGAAGCCACAAAGTCGCTCCTTACAAGAGATGATGTCATAATCGTTGCTTCGGTTTCCTGCATTTACGGCATCGGTGAGAAAGAGGATTATCTCGCGTTAGCGCTCATGCTCGAGACAGGCCTTGAAGTACCGATGGATGTTGTTATGGCAAAGCTCATCAACATGCAGTACACGCGCAATGACTTCGACCTTCAGAGAGGCTCATTCAGGAAGAAGGGCGATGTCATCGATATCTGGACTCCTGATTCCGAGCATACGCTGACCAGGATCAGTTTCTTCGGTGATGAGATAGAGAAGATAAGCTATGTTGACGCCATCACGGGAAGAACTGAATTTTCAAAAGATTATATTGAGCTGTTCCCGGCTTCACACTATGCCACAGGCAGGGCCAAGCTCAACAAGGCAATAGAACGCATCGAGGAAGAGCTTGAGGTAAGGCTCAAGGAACTTAGGGAAGCAGGTGACATGATCGCCGCATACAGGCTCGAGCAGCGTACCCGTTATGACGTTGATATGCTGCGTGAGACGGGCTTCTGCAAAGGCATAGAGAATTACTCAAGGCACATAGCAGGAAGGGCAGAGGGAGAGCCTCCTTGCACATTGATGGACTTCTTCCCGGAAGATTTCCTTTTATTCATCGATGAGTCCCACCAGACCATTCCTCAGGTCGGTGCCATGTATAATGGAGACAGGTCGAGGAAGGAGATGCTCGTGCAATACGGCTTCAGACTTCCTTCAGCATTCGATAACAGACCTCTGAAGTTCAATGAGTTTGAGCAGCGTATGGGGCAGACCGTATTCGTAAGCGCTACGCCTGCGGATTATGAGAAGGAGCACAGCGAACAGATAGTCGAGCAGATGATAAGACCTACAGGTCTTCTTGAGCCTGAGATCTTCGTGCGGCCCGTTGACGGTCAGATCGAGGATATACTTGCCGAGCTTAAAGAGCAGAAGAAGACAGGTGATAAGAGCCTTATCATGACGCTTACCAAGCGGATGGCAGAAGACCTTACGGACTTCCTTAAGAAGGAGAATATCAGGGTCACTTATCTGCACTCTGACATCAAGGCCGTAGAGCGTATGCAGATATTGAATCAGCTGCGTAATGACGAGATAGACGTCATCGTCGGAATAAATCTTCTAAGAGAAGGTATCGACCTGCCGGAAGTGTCTTTGCTCATGATACTTGATGCCGACAAGGAAGGATTCTTAAGATCCGAGAGATCCCTTATCCAGATAATCGGAAGATGTGCGAGGAATGACCACGGAAGAGTTATACTTTATGCAGATGAAGTAACGGATTCCATGATGAATGCTGTTTCTGAGACTAACAGAAGAAGAGACATCCAGAAGAAGTTCAATGAGGAGCATAACATTACTCCGAGAACTATAAAGAAGGCTGTAAGAGATGTTTTCGATATCGTTGCCGAGAGCAGCAAGGATACTTCTTCCGGAAAGGGAAGGGGCAAAGCTTCGAAGGGCATAGACCCTGCAAGGCTTGTTAACGAGGGCGTATCGGGCGGTACCGAGGAAGAGAACAATAAGCTTATCGATAAGCTTACAATAGAGATGACCAAGGCTGCCAAGGAGCTTGACTTTGAGAGGGCGGCTGAGATTAGAGACATAATCATTGAGCTTAAGGGGAAGAAGAAATGAGCGGCTTTTGTCACTTGCATCTTCATACGGAATACAGTCTCCTTGACGGCGCGATAAAGATCAAGGATCTTGCCGCAAGGCTTAAGGACATGGGAATGACCTCATGTGCCATCACCGATCACGGTGTAATGTACGGTGCTGTCTCATTCTACAGAGAGATGAGGGCTAACGGAATTCATCCGATAATCGGCTGTGAAGTCTATGTCGCCCCGGGTTCGAGATTTGATAAGACAGTTACTCCCGGCAGGGAGGACAAATACTATAATCACTTGATCCTTTTAGCCAAGGATAATCAGGGTCTTACAAATCTCAATAAGCTTGTCTCCGCAGGCTTCACCGAAGGCTTTTACAGAAGACCAAGGATAGATGAGGAACTTCTCGAGAAGTGGCATGAAGGGCTTATCTGTCTGTCAGGCTGTCTTGCCGGCAAATTATCTTCCCTGATCCTTTCAGGAGATACCGAGAAGGCCACACAGACTGCACTCTGGTACGATAAGCTGTTCGGCAGGGGCAATTACTATCTTGAGATCCAGGCCAATACCACACCCGAGCAGGCAAAGGTCAATGCAGCGCTCATCAAGATATCCAATGAGACCGGGATCCCTCTTGTAGCGACAAACGACTGTCACTACCTTATGAAGGAAGACTATGAGGCTCAGGATATCCTGCTCTGCATATCGACGGCTGCAAGGATCGACGATGAGAACCGTATGCGCATGACGTGCAACGATTTCTATGTTAAATCAGAGACCGAGATGCGCCGTTTCTTCCCTGAATTACCGGAAGCTATCGAGAATACTGGCAGGATTGCCGACATGTGCAATGCCGAATATGATTTCAACACAATTCATCTTCCCGTATATGAAGTTCCGCAAGGGTATAAGGATCATGCTGAATACCTTTCGGATCTTACATATAAGGGCCTGAAGAAGAGATTTGAAGTAACACCTCCCACAGGAAGTGTCGACGACTATATGAAGCGTGCTGAATACGAATTGTCCGTAATCAACAGCATGGGCTATACAGATTACTATCTCATCGTTTGGGACTTCATTAATTATGCCAAGACACATGATGTCACTGTAGGCCCGGGAAGAGGCTCCGGTGCGGGTTCACTCGTCGCTTATGCAGTTGGTATCACAGATATCGATCCGATAAGATACGGACTTGTTTTCGAGCGCTTCCTGAACGCGGAAAGAGTATCAATGCCTGACTTCGACGTCGACTTCAACGATGAAAGAAGACAGATAGCAATAGACTATGTAACGGAGAAATACGGCAAGTCCAGAGTTGCGCACGTTATTACTTTCGGTACACTTGCCGCAAGGCAGGCCGTAAAGGACGTTGCAAGAGTTCTTAATATGCCGATATCTCAGAGCAACAAGCTCACGAAGATGATACCTTTTTCCGTCGGCATGACATTGAAGCAGGCTCTTGAGATCAGCACGGAATTCAAGGAAGCTTATGACACCGATGCCGAGGCCCGCAAAGTAATTGATATGGCCATGCGCGTTGAAGGACTTCCCCGCAACGCGGGAACTCATGCGGCCGGAATAATCATATCCGGTAAGGATATTACGGATATTGCTCCTCTGGCTGTAAATGATGATACGGTGGCAGTACAGTTTACCAAGAATGATGTAGAGAGCATAGGCCTTCTTAAGTTCGACTTCTTAGGTCTTAGAACACTGACTGTTTTGCAGGATGTTAAAGAGCTTGTTAAGAATAACTATGGCAAGGATATCGATCTGGACAGGATACCTCTGGATGACCCCGGAATATTTAAGATGATAAGCCGCGGCGAGACAGTCGGCATATTCCAGCTTGAGAGCCGGGGAATGACGTCATTCATGAAGCAGCTTGAGCCGGAGAGCCTTGAGGACATCATCGCAGGCATCTCTCTTTACAGACCTGGTCCTATGGATCAGATACCAAAATATGTCGACTGCAAGAGACATCCGTCGCACATCAGATATGACCATCCGCTCCTTGAGCCGATCCTCAATGTCACATACGGATGTGCGATATATCAGGAGCAGGTAATGCAGATCGTAAGAGATCTTGCGGGATTCTCGATGGGACAGTCTGACAACATCAGACGTGCGATGAGCAAAAAGAAGAAGTCCCTGATGGAGAATTACAGAAATCTGTTCATGTACGGCGGTATAGACGACAAGGGAAGGCCGGTCGACGGATGTATCAAGCGAGGCGTGCCGGAGAACACTGCCGCAAAGATCTTCGATGATGTATCCGGATTTGCAGGATATGCCTTTAACAAGTCTCACGCGGCATGCTATGCGGTCGTAGGATACTGGACTGCTTATTTCAAGTATTACTATCCGACAGAATTCATGGCGGCTACGCTTAATTCATTCAGGAATGATCTGGGGAAAGCTTCCTACTACATATCCTGCTGCTCTGCTATGGGAATAGAAGTATTGCCTCCCGACATCAATAAGAGCCGTGAACGCTTCACTACGGAAGGTGACCGCAAGATCAGGATCGGTCTTACGGTAATCAAGAATGTCGGCGAGGGCGCAGTCCTTGATATCTTAAATGACAGAGATAAGAACGGTGAATATAAGTCTTTTGAAGACTTCGTAGTGAGAGCTTCCAAGATTGGCGTTAAAAAGCCCGTGGCAGAGTCCTTGATACTTGCTTCCTGCATGGATTCATTCGGTCTTACAAGAGCGCAGATGACGGCGTGCGTACAGACTGAATTGGAGAAGCTTGCACACGAAGAGAGCCGCAATATTGAGGGACAGTTGTCGCTCTTTGATCTCGGCGGTGCGGAGACAGCAGGTCCGTCCATCTATATCCCTGACATTCCCGAGTATCCTAACAGCCAGAAGCTCGGCTATGAGAAGGAGATGGTGGGCATCTATCTGTCCGGCAACCCTCTGGCTTCTTATACCAAACTAATATCAGAAATTGCCACATTCGATATGTCTGAGGCTGCAGATATATTAGCGCTTTCAGGAAGCGATGCATTGGATGACAACAAGCAGGTCGCGATGTGCGGAATGGTCACAGATAAGCGTACAGGCTATACGAAGAAAAAGACCATGATGAGCACCATAAGCTGTGAGGATCTGAGCGGTACTTTTGAGGTTCTTCTCTTCGGCAAGAACTTCGATACATTTAACAGAATGGTGGAGAAGAACAAGCCTTATCTCTTCATCGGAAGGAGGCAGATGAGAGAAGGCGGTGAGCTGTCGATGTTTGCCGACTGCTGTTATGAACTGTCTGATGATCCGGCATTAATGAGTGCCATAAGGAACGACAGGGCTTACCAGACTGCGGTAAGGGAAAGAGACGGGGTTCCGGCAGTGAAGCAGATATTAAGCAAGACTTCAGCACCTGCTCAGACTCAGGCTCCGGCAGAAGTTACTAAGCCTGCAGCCGTTCCTGAGACTGCTCCTGCGCCAAAAACAGATGAACGCAGCGGACAGGTATTAAGGATCAAGTATTCAGGCAGACCTGATTCAAAAGGCTTTGGAAGACTTCTTAATTTCCTTGCATATTTCCACGGAAATATGCCTGTCGAAGTCTTATTCGAATCTGATAAGAGTATTACCAGACTTGATGATATATGCAGGATCCAGCCTGATGAGGCTGTCCTTAATAAACTCGCGGAACTTGTAGGCGAAGACAATATTGAGATCTTATGAAGGGAGAGCAGATATGGACCAGCAAAGTGTAGCTGAACTTAACAGGATTATCAGGACAAGCAATCACATAGTGTTCTTCGGCGGTGCCGGAGTATCCACGGAAAGCGGTATTCCTGACTTCAGAAGCAAGGACGGCCTTTATAATCAGCACGATGTAAAGTTCGACAGGTACAGTCCCGAATATCTCCTGAGCATCGATTGCCTTATCGATCACCCGGATGTCTTCTACGAGTTCTACAGACAGAAGCTCGATACATCGGGTATCGAACCCAACAGAGCTCACTATAAGCTCGCCGAGATGGAGAAGGCAGGTAAGCTTGACGGGATCATTACTCAGAATATCGACGGTCTTCATCAGAGAGCCGGAAGCCGTAATGTACAGGAAGTCCACGGTTCAACACTTCGCAATTACTGCATGAAGTGTCACGAGAAATACCCTGCTGATTTCATATTCAAGTCAGAAGGTCCTATTCCGAAGTGCCCGAAGTGCGGTGGTATGGTAAGGCCTGATGTTACTTTATATGGCGAGGGCCTTCCTCAAACTGCATGGATCGAATCTAAAAGACTCGTATTCAGAGCAGACTGCCTCATTATCGGAGGCACATCTCTGGCTGTTCAGCCTGCTGCTTCACTTGCATACGATTTCAGCGGTGAGAATCTGATAATAATCAACAGGGATAAGACCTTTGCTGACAGGAATGCCAAGCTTGTATTCCATGACAACATTACTGAAGTCCTTGATTCGATCAATCTGGAAGACTGACCTGCTTAAACTTTACCGTGATGTATATGATACCGTCTTTAAGGGAGGAATCTATTGTTCCGCCGTTCTTTGATATGAGTTCTTTTGCAATTGAGAATCCCAGACCGGTGGAAGCGCTGCCCTCGTTTACAGTGAAATAGCGGTCGAAGAGTTTGGCTGCCGACACCGGAGTTAAGGTCGGTGCGGGATTGCTGAATACTGCCGTTCCGTCGTCATCGAGTCTGACGTCCAGTGAGTTGTCGGCATACTTGAGTGCATTGCTTATTATGTTCTCGAAAATTCTGTTTGCACTCTTCTTGTCGCATAAAACATCTACGGGATGCTCAGGCAGTTCTATCTCAGGTTCGATTCCTTTATTCTTAAATGCGGCATAGAAAGAGAGAATGCATTCTTCGAGAACACGGCAGATATCGATGGATTCAGATGAAACTGATCCGCTCTGTACGGGATATCTCGTGGGATCAGCAGAAGTGCTGTATTTGAAGAGTTCATCCGCAAGATCGCTCAATGACAATGTGCGGCTCTTGATGCGCTCGAGATACTGCGCTTTGAGTTCTTCGTCCTTTTCTTCAACCATCAGATCAAGATATGAATTGATAGCCGTAAGAGGAGTCCTTATATCATGTGAGATCCCTGTGACGGCTTCTGCGACTTTGCGGTTTCCGTCAATATACTGGTTGCGTTCTTTCTGAAGGTTTGCAAGTTCTTTATTAAGTAACTCTGCAGTCCTGCGTGCATGACTGTCTGTGGTCGTCAGAGTTACCGGAATCTGGGTATCACAATTTACCTGATCTCTTATGTTGTCTGTAAGTTCATCGTAGCCGCGCCTCAAAAGAACGATCTTGATGACCGCAGCTATGAGCGCTATGACAAGAATGATGCAGACTACGATAAGTATTTCCAATGCAGATTAAGTCCTTTTCGAAGGTTAGGACAATGATACCACAAGCAGTATCAGTTGTTCTTCAGCCATGCAGTTCTTTCTTCCGTAAGACCAGGAGTGCCGCCCCGTTAGAGAGTATGGTCCAGAATATGTTTGCGGCGATGTTTATTGCCACGACACCATCACGGTAATAGAGATAAGCATTGTATGAAAAATGTGGATGTGAAAATAAAGAAGGATCAGAATAAATGACAGCAACAAGTGTTGCTTTGGCTACAGGAGACAGGGTGCTTTCAACAAAAGAGAGATCCCTGCCATCAAGAAAGATCTTTTCCTCAAAAGACCCCAGATCTATTTGATGGTAAAAGGCATTTTGACCTTTTTCTTTTCTTGCTTTGTCATATAATTCTTGATTCTCCCTATAGTTCGCATGCTGGGAAGAATATGAGTATTCCAGTATTAATCTTGCCGGATTAGACAGATTAATAAACAGGCCGATCGCTGCCAGAAAGCATGCTATGAAAGCAAGCGTCTTTCGAGTGCTGATAAAGAGTACTGCAAGGCAGACAGATGTTAAGGTGATCATCAGGCACAATTCACTGGCTATTAATACAAGTATCAGCGGCAGATAAACCGGAGGATGCCACCGGTATATAGAACAGAAGATCACGAATTCTATGACTTCCGCAAAGATCATGCTGAATTCTATGACAAAGCAGAAGAGGAGAGAAGAAAAATAGATCGTACTCTTTTTGTATCCGCATGAGATCAGGTTCTTTATTGTTTTGTTACTGAATATCCTTCCTAAGAGTATTGGAATTAAAAGCAGCGTGAGAGCAGTCGGAACAATGTTAAAACGTTCAATGAATTCCGTGAGAATAATGCTCTCGTTATCCGCGAGAGTTGCAGGGTCTGAAATGATCTTATATGCTTCATCCGGGATAGGTTCCCAGAAACACCTGTAGACATCCCGGGCGCTTATGTCCAGGTTTTCGAAGCGGTGTTTTTTGATGTCTTCTTTTTTTATGATGACATCATCTGAATAGAGTGGATGTACTGTTATATCGCTTGAACAAGTGATTACCGGGCCGTTTAGCAGATCGATGATGAAGAATAATGAGGATGCAATAAACAGCCCTGCCAGGAGCCATATTTCAAAGCCCTTGGTCAGCCTGTAAAAGTATCCTGAAATGATCTTCTTCATGGTATGGTTTCCCTTAATCCTAGCCGTGGATTTCTCTCTTGTTAAAGACAAAGATGCCGGCTGCTGAAATCAGTGTTATCCAGAATATATTTGCGGCGATGTTTATTGCCATGAGGCCGTCGCGGTATTCAAGATATAAACCGAAATCTTGCCCTTCGGTATTTGATAACATAGTCGGATCCAAATATATTATTGTAAGCAGTAAAGTCCTCTGAGCCGGCGACAGGCTTGTATCACCCAACGGAAAGCATTCTTTGTCTTCGTAATAGATTCTTTCACGGAAAGCTGTAAGATCTATATCAAATTCAAATGCGTTTAGCCCGTAATCTTCCGCGATTTGACTGTGTTCTTCAAAAGACATACAGTCTTTGTCTTTTGAAGAATATGATTCGTGAAGCATCTCCTTCACCGGTTGTGACAGGCATACAAAAAGGCATACTGTAAGCAGGCATCCTGCTATAAAAGTTACAGTTTTCATTCTGCTGATGAAGAGAACGGAAATTGCAGCTGTTGTCAATGTGAACATGGATGCCAGTTTAGTTAACAGCCATAGAAGCAATACCGGAAGATATATTGGCGGATTCCATTGATATATGATGCAGAATAATGCGAATTCGATGATCTCCGCAAATACCATGATCAGCTCCAAAGCAAAACAGAACAGCAGAGCAGAAAAGAAGACCCTTCGTTTGCTGTGTCCGCATGAGACTAGATTCTTAATGGTGCTGTCACTGAATAATCTCCCGAAGAATACCGGAATGATCAGCAACACAATGATAGTCGGGATAACGGGCAGATATCCTGTTATTCCTAAAACGGCATAACATTCATTAGATGCAAAATTGCGGATATCATCGATTTTTTCGTAGGTCTCTTCAGGTACCGGTTCACTATAGCATCTGTATAAGTCACGAACGCTTATGTTGAGATTTGCATAACAGTGATCCCTTATATCTTCTTTCTTGATCGTGGTGTCTAACCTCGTAATGACAAAATCCTCAGAACAGCTTATAAAGATTTGCTGTCTAAATTGAATCAGAAAGTATACCGTGGAGATCAAAAATAATCCAACCACGATCCATATTTCAAAGCCCTTGATCAGCCTGTAAAAGTATCCTGAAATGATCTTCTTCATGGTATGGTTTCCCTTAATCCTAGCCGTGGATTTCTCTCTTGTTAAAGACAAAGATACCGGCTGCTGAAATCAGTGTTATCCAGAATATATTTGCGGCGATGTTTACTGCCATGAGCCCGTCACGGCAGAGCAGATACAGACCGAACTCTTCTCCAAGGTAGCCAACCACTATCAGTGTCGGATCAAGGTAGATCTCAGTTAGATACATTGCTCTTTGAAACGCAGGCAATGTACTGTCACCAAGAGCTTTTATTTCTTCTCCCTGGTAAAAAGTTTTATTATCAAAATTCAAATAATCAATCTTATCCTCAAAACTGTTACCGATTTGATCGGTATCTTCCTTGATTCTATTCCAGATTTCTTTATATTCTTCAGTATCAGATAAACTCGGACGCGAATCACGGAGTCTGTTGATTGCAGAATGTGATAAAGGTGTTGATAAAAGTGCAAGCAGTAAAAAGCCAATGATAAAGGCAACTGCCTTTTTTGTGGTGGTAAACAGAAAAACCAGACAAACTGAGGACAAAAGCGATATAAAGAACAGATCAACAAAGAGTTTCAGTATAACTGCCGGAAAATAGATCGGAGGAATCCAAAGGTAAATAACGCAAAGGGCAGCAAATACTATTGCCTCAGTAAGGAGCATGAGCATACATACTGCCACCGTAAACACAAGAGAGGCAAGATATATCTTTGTCTTGCTGTGACCTGATGATATGAGGTTCTTAATAGTGTTATCGGAAAATAACCTTCCGAAGAATAAAGGAACAAATCCCATCATAAGTATGGCAGGAATAATGTGGGAATAAGTCAGAATAGTACATATTATTATATGTTCACCATGTGCGGAATTGTTGGTCCCGCAGAGTTTGGTGAAAGTATCTTCCGGCAGCGGTTCTAAGTACAAACGATATACATCGCGCGCTGGGATGTCCATTTCGATAAATGATTTTTCCCCTTCGTTTGGTAATGAGACGCCGGGAACCAGATCAGCTTTAATAGGAATTAAAAACAGATATGCGGAAGCTGCCACAAGCAAGGCAAGGAATACCCATGTTTCCAGGCTCCTTATAAATCTGAAAAACAGACCTGAAATGATCTTTTTCATAACTATTCCCCTTAGTTCCCCATTAACCTCAGGTGTTCTTTAGCAGTGAATTTCCTTCTTTTTGAATACTATGATGCCCAGTGCGGTTGATGCGGCAAGCCACAAGCATGTGCAGCCGATGTTGACCGCTATAAGTCCGTCACGCGCTACCATATATGGATCGGCGTACCAGAGATCCGTCGCCACGGTATGAGAGACCAGGGAAGGATCAAGATAGACCGAGAATGCAAGCACTTTGTAGACCGTCGGCATTCCCTCCGGGTAAAACCCCAGGACCTCTTTGCCTTTATAAAAATACCTGTATGAAACAATCAGATAGTCATACCGTTTCTCAATATAGTTCCAACCGTCGTTCTCTATGATCGCTTTTGCCTCATCGATCTGTTCCTGACTTATATGGTAATCGGAGTAAGCGCTATTAAGAACGAGCGAGACGACGATCGAAGATGACGGAGTAGCAAAATAAATAGCGATCAGGAAGCCAAGAATGAATGTCGCAGTCCTCTTCCCGGAGATGTAGAGCGCGGATATGCAAAGTGATGTTGCCGTAAACGACATGAGCAAAGCCAGAATGAGCATTTGAACAATAACGGGCATATATAGCGGAGGTTGCCAGCTGAAATATACACACAGGACCGCATAGGACGCTATGTTAATGAGTAGGGTCAGAACATCAAGCACGAATGTCAGTACTAAAGATGACAATATGATCTGTGCCTTGGTGTGACCGCTTGATATAAGGTTCTTGACCGTTCCGTCGCTGAACATCCTTCCGAAGAATAACGGGATAAAGAGGACCATCAGAACAGTGGAAAGAAGATGGATGGAACCGAGGGAAGTAAATATGAACCTGACCTCGTCATACACATAATTGGGTGTTTTGTCGAGCCTGTCAAAATCGGCCTGATCGATCGGTTCTACAAGGTATTTGTATGCTTCTTCAGTAGTTACATTAAAGTTTTCAAAGCGAAATTGTTCTACGTTATCCTTATTTACATTAACAGTCACCTCGCCGTGGTGGCTGCTGACCTCTTCCGTATATTCGCTGTGATATATGTATAAGAATTGTTCGCTGTTCATTGAAATGTAATTGAAGTAAAGTGAACAGATTATCATTAACGCAAGAAGAACCCAGACCTCAAAGCCTTTGAAGAGTCTGAAAAACATCCCGGCCAGAATCTTCTTCATACTTAACGGTACTCCTTTTTCGTTATTGATATGACGCCTGCTGCAGAAGACAACACAAAGACTATGCCTGCAGCGATTGCTTCCTGAGGGAAGTTCCTCTCGTTTTCAACGAACTTATAACTGTAAGGACTTGTTTCATATATGAATGTGAGGACTTTACGGGGTGTGCCGCCGATATAATCTTCGTTCAGCCTCCAGCAGAGTTCTCCGGTTTCTTCATCCACATAACTGATCCTGTAAGGATCTTCCAGACGCGTATTTATATATATGGTTCCGAACATAAGACAGGGGATCATGCCCAGGGAAATGATGAGCGCCAGAAGCTTGGTGCTCAGAAAAAACTGCAATAGTGTGTAAACGGATGCAAAAGCTACGGTTATCAGGAGCACCTGGAAAAATTTTCCCGCGATAAATCTGCTGAATGTGACGGATGATTTGACCGGAGCCAATTTACCGAAAAGGAAGAAGATGCCGGTCATAATAAACAGCGACAGCAGAGAAGCAAATACAGTCACGATGAGGTCAGCTACATAGATGTATACTCTGGATATGCCCGTTGAGATCTTATTGTTGATAGTACGGAAATCCACATCATTCCCGGTGAACATCGTTGAGAAAATCGCAGTTGCAAAAGGCATAGTGAAGACCAGCTTAATAATGCAAAATATTACGAATTCATTAGTAAAATACCTGGGTCTCGAAAAGAAAAACATATAGTAATTCGACGAGCAGGTCTGAAGGATTGTAAAAGCGCCCAGAGCAACTGAAAAGATCAGGAGCTTAACGAACAGTCCTGTGCGGAAAAATCTGTAGAATGCGGATTTGAGTGCCCGTATCATGAGATCCCGTCCTTCTTTGCGACAAGATTCATAAAGTAGCCTTCAAGGCTCTCGTTATTCTCTGTGATGCTGACAACTTCAACGCCTGCACCATTTGCCAGGCTTATGATCCTGCTTGCGGTTAAATCGGAGAAGATGTCCATGTTCTCGTCGTCCTCGACTTTGTATTCGACCTTCTCGCGGTCGAATACAGGGCAGAGGAGTTCTGTGGAGGATACTTTGAGCCTTGATGCCTTGCGGACCTTGCTCATAAGCTCGCTGCTGCTCAATGTCTGAAGTATCTCACCCTTTTCGATGAAGGCGTAATGAGTTGCGAGTTTTGATAATTCTTCGAGAATGTGGCTTGAGATGAGGATCGTGGTATGCTTCTCGTGATTTATCCTTAATAGGATCTCTCTCATCTGGATAATGCCCTGAGGATCAAGACCGTTGATGGGCTCGTCGAGAACAAGGATATCGGGCTTGCCGCAGAGTGCAACGGCGATACCGAGTCTCTGTCTCATACCTAGTGAGAACTTGCCGGCTTTTTTCTTTCCGGTATCACTGAGTTCAACGAGATCGAGCAGTTCAGGGATAGTGTCGAATGAAGTCATTCCGAGATTAATATATTGAAGCTTAACGTTGTCGTAAGCTGACAGATTCTTATAGATGGCAGGACTTTCGATTATCGATCCCATCCTTCTTCTGACTGAAAGGATCTTATGGTCGGTATTTGGAATTCCTCCCAGACTGTAGGTTCCTGACGTAGGGTTGGCAAGACCCGTTATGACTCTCATGAGAGTAGTCTTGCCTGCGCCGTTTCTTCCGACCAGTCCGAAGATCGAGCCTGAAGGAATGTCGAGCGTTACGTTCTTTAAGACTTCAGCTTTACCGTATTTCTTGCAGAGGTCTTTGGTTGAGAGTACGTTGTCCATTTAAGAATCTCCTTTTAATTTGAAGCCAATGCCCCATACTGCTTCCACATATTCTTCATTAGTTACTTCTTTGATCTTCCTGCGCAGATTGCTGACGTGAACCTTGACGGAACTCTCTGTGCAGTCAGGCGTCTCGGTCTTTATGAGATCCAGGAGTTCCGACTTTGATATGACACGGCCGCCTCCTGTGGCGAGCATCTTCAATATCGCATATTCGGTTCTGGTAAGTCTTAATTCCTTACCGTATATCGATACTTCGTGCTTGTTCGTATCGATCACCATGTCTTTGCAAGTGATCCTTGAGCCCTGCTTTTTATTGTCTGCAGTGCGGAGGGCTGCAATGACCCTGGCCTTAAGTTCTTTGATATCGAACGGCTTGGTTATGTAGTCGACGCATCCGCTTGAGAGGAGCGCGACCTTGTCATCAACTGATGACTTTGCGCTTACGGCAATAACTGGAGTTTCCTTCGGTATATGGGTAAGGAGTTCTTCTCCCGTGAGTCCCGGCAGCATAAGATCCATAAGGATAAGATCGGGATTTTTGGCGAGCATCATGCGGCCTTCCGTGCCTGTTACTGCCCGAAAAGTCTCATAGCCGTCCTTGGAAAGTTCTCTTTGAAGGACTGAACCGATATCTTCATCATCTTCAACTATCAATATTTTGCTCATGTGAAAATCTTATTCCTAAACCTTTCCCAAATCAATTTGAGGACGTAAATGTTACCTGAATCTTAACTCTTTTCTCCGGAGTATTGGTTTACAATATGCACATGGGAAAAATCGGATTCACAAAGATACTATCATTATCCATGGCGGTGCTTTTCGCGGCATCGGTATCAGCCTGCTCTTCACACAAAAGAAAATACAATGTGATTGACGAGAGCGATACCTGGTACGACTGCAATTCTTTTGAGATATCCAATCTTTATCCGGATGATATTTATGATTATTCCGAATTTACGAGCTGCGGAACCGTCGGCGAGGAAATCTATATATATGTCCAGGCTATGAAGCGTTATGACGGTAACTATAAGGATATGACTGAAGAAGAATACCTTAATTTCTATGAGCAGTCAGTGCTTAAGTTTTCCTTTGACGGTGAGCTCCTTGATAAGATCGATTATGTTGCCTCGGTCAATAACGGTTCTTACAGGCTGCTCCAGAAGGCATGGGTTTCTGATAACAGACTGAATACGCTTGAAGAAAATTATAACAAGGATACCAAGGAGCTTATTTACTACCTCAATGGTGAAGAACTGGTAATGCCGGATCAGTTTAACGATTATTATTATGATTCGTTTTACATTAACGACATTTATACGGTAAACGGCTACACGTTATTTGCTTCCGGATATTCAGGACGCGCTCTCTATATAAAGAACCCGGACGGTGAAGTTGAAGAATTGTATCTGGATGCCGCAATAAACGGCGGGATCGATCAGCTGGGAGAATTCATTCAGGGTGAGGAAGGCACGGTCATTTTACCCGTATACCTTCAAACACATGAGGTTGTTTTTGCCTCTGTCGATCCTGCAACAGGTGATGTCAGTGAGCTTGAAGGATTATACGGAACGGACGGCTTCTGGGTCGAATACGCATCAGGAAAGCAGATCGCAAGGGATCTCAATGGTTTTAACCTCCTTGATGAAGAGACCGGAGAGCTGGAGCATCTATTTGATTACGACGATGTGGACGAGTTGGCGTCAGAAGTGATGGAAGCTCAATGCTTTTATATATCCGGGAACGGCGATGAGCTGATATTAGGTATTGAGACGTACGGTAATGATGGAAGTTATTGGGACGGTTACGGATATAAGATCATGCATCTGTCCAAAGCATCATCAAATCCTCATGCGGGAAAGACCGAACTTATACTGTCCACTTCAGATGATTATTTTTTACCTGAGACATCAGATTTTGCTGCGATGAAACAGTTCAATGATACGAATGACTCTTATTTCATGAAGTTTGTATTGCCTTACGAAGTAAGTGAGGGTGAAATGCCTGTATATAAAGATGTGGATTACGATGTCATTCTTTCCTATGACCTGATACCTGATCCTTCCGACGAGACCCGTTATGCAGATCTGGCACAATATCTTGATACCGGCAGTGATTCGTTCAGACAGGAGTATTTCGCGAATGCATTTGATGCTGCAAAGAGTGGTAATGCACTTTACAGAGTGCCGCTTGATATCTCGGCAGCCGGGATCATAACAGCAACTTCGAATATGCCTGAAGGACAGAATGGCTTTACGTTTGAATCCTATGTGAAGTTTGTCGATGAAGTATGTAACGGCGTTGACCCCATGAGCCGGACGTCCGGATATAAGAGGGGAAAGACTGATTATTTCACGAGCCTGTTTATGAATATGAGCGATATGTTCATATACGACGGCAAGGTGCATTTTGACTGCGATGAATTCCGTGAACTGATGTTATTTGTTGATGAACACGGATTAGACGAGGAACTTGTCAGTAACGGTGATTATTACGACGAGTATTATGGCGAACACAGTCTTTATGTTCAGCAGGTTATGGATGAGATAAATGACAGAAACGCAAGGCTCGAAGGCAAGACGGGAGCTGTCTACGGCAATATGTATTCATTCTCTTCTTATGTGGAATGTTATCTTCTGTATGGTGACGGTATCGGAATGTACGGGCTTCCCTCCTATGACGGAAGAGGACCGATGTCGGTATCTCACGATTATGTAAGTGTATCTGCCGGCTCGGAATATCCTGAAGCGTGCGCTGATTTTGTGAAGGTGCTTTTATCATACGATATTCAGAAGACTATGGACGGCAATCCGATAAACCGCGAAGCACTGCGCTCAAAAGCAGAAGTAATACTTGATGAATATAACAGAATGGTCGCAAATGGGGAAATGGGTTATTACGAGCACGCCGAAGAGGTTCCGGGAGAATCGATAGACAGATATATCAATATCCTGGAATCTTCATACGGCGGCATGAATGTCGGTGAGACTGTCGAGCAGATCATTCGTGAAGAGGCGGCTTCATATTTCAAGGGCGGCCGTTCGCTTGATGACGTCATCAGTGTCATGAGCAAGCGTGTCCAGACAGCGCTTGATGAGACCAAATAATCTCCGCATTTGACGATATAGTCACGATTACAGCCGCAAATGGTATAATCGTCCCGTGAGAGACGTAAATACCATGAAAGATCTGAAGATCAAACTCATTCTGATAATCCTGGCTGCCGTTTTGGCTTCAGGCAGCTATCTTTATATCCTGCATGTCGGGAAAGAGTACCGTTATGTAAACAATGCCTTCCAGAGTGATAATGAACTCAAGATAGTGGATATCATTTCCGATGACGGAGGAGAGATTGAGATCCTCGGCTTCCAACAAACAGAAAAAGGATATACCGCAGACCTCAGAGCCAAGACCCCCGGACATGTCTTTATCTATGTATCCGGTGACGAAGGCGTCGGCAGTTCATTTTTCCTCACTGTCCATAAAAACGGAGTAATCACACAAGGGGGCTTTCTGGGCGACTGCACGGGATTCGGATCTGTCATTATATGTCTTATTCTGTACCTGCTTCTTGTGGCAGCATATTTCATTAAAAAGTACATCGATCAGTCAAAGAAAACGCTTTACGGCTATGACAATATCAGTTACTGCGGACTTGCGGTTTTTGCCGTGTTCTTTGCGCTTGCCCAGATAAGGGCTCTCGGGTATAGGAACGGTTTAAGCGGAGTTTTGAGCAGCATAGGAACCTGCGCAGAGTATTTCACCTGGCTTACGCTTCCGGTGATCATTGTAACCACGGTTATAGTCACCAAATATAACATTGAGCTCATGATGAAGGAAGGGAAGAACTGGCGCAACATGCTGGCTGTATTCCTTGCCCTGTTTATTGGCTTTTTCGCATTCTTTCCGGTGATCATTGGTGAATTTCTGCAAAGGACGAGCGTTATCGACGTCCATAAGACGAACAGTCCGGGGCATTTTTTCGAGCTCTTCTCACAGAGTACTTTCGCGACAGTTACGACATATCTCGAATGCATCCTTATAGGTTCGATCGCTGTGTGCGTCAAGGCTGCCAAGCACGTCCCGGCATTCGACAAGGACTATATCCTGATCCTCGGATGCCAGGTCCGTAAGGACGGGACGCTCCCGATGCTTTTGCAGTCCAGGGTCGACAGGGCACTGGAGTTCGCTGATATGCAGAAGAAAGCCACGGGCAAAGGCATTATTTTCGTGCCCACGGGCGGACAGGGAAGTGATGAGGTCATTCCCGAAGGCGAGGCCATAAGGCGCTACCTGCTCGAAAATGGGATCCCTGAGGACCGCATTATTGCAGAGACCAAGTCCGTCAATACGGAAGAAAACTTCCGGCTCTCCCTTGAAAAGATCAGGGAACACAGGGGATCTGAAGACTTCAAGGCAGCTTTCTCAACGACGAATTACCATGTGTTCAGATCCGGAATGCTTGCACAAGCGCAGGGAATCAGGGTTGAAGGCATCGGAAGCAAGACCAAGAAGTACTTCTGGATAAATGCTTTTGTAAGAGAATTCATAGCAACGATCTACAGGGAAAAGAAGAAGCACCTTATTGTCACGGGTGCCCTGATCCTTATCAATCTTGCCTGCGTCATTTTGCTCTTCATGTCTGAGATTTATGCTTAAAACGGACAGTTTTGTCAGTTAACTGTTCTTTTAAGGCGCGCCCTGTAATAAGTAATAAATATTTAGTGTATAATGATGCCGAAATCCTTTTTGCTTTTCGGAGGCATATTATGGGCAGACTTCTTTATGATGAGAGCAACCTTCCTGAGATCAGCAGCCTTAGAGCTGTTAACTACGACAAAATAGATAAGAGCACAGTGGAACCCATTAAGCGTGTCGGCGTACTTACGAGCGGCGGCGATGCCCCGGGCATGAATGCGGCAATCAGAGCCGTTGTAAGAGCCGGAATCAATGCAGGCTTCGAGATGTATGGCGTTACCAGAGGTTATCACGGACTCTGGAAGGGCGAGATCAAGCCTTTGGACGGCAGAAGCGTATCAGAGACTTTGCAGCGCGGCGGAACATTCCTCATGACCGCAAGATCCCAGACATTCATGACAGATCAGGGTGTTCTCAAGGGCGCGCGCATGATGGAAGCTTATGAGCTTGACGCGCTTATCGTTATCGGCGGCGACGGTTCTTATAAGGGCGCAAGAGCTCTTGCAAGGATCGGAATGCCCGTTATCGGCATCCCGGGAACGATCGACAACGATATCGCTTCAACTGAATATACGATCGGATATGACACGGCAATGAACACTGCTATGCAGTGCATCGATAAACTTAGAGATACTGCTTCTTCCCACGAGCGCTGCAGCGTTATCGAAGTAATGGGCAGACATGCAGGCTGGATCGCACTGAACGTCGGTATCGCGACAGGTGCGGAGAGCATTCTTATCCCTGAAGTTCCTTATGACTTCAACAGGGATGTATTAAGGGTGATCCTTGACGGCCGCAACACAGGCAAGAAGCACTATATCGTTATCGTTGCAGAGGGCGTCGGTCATGCCGAGGATATCGCAAAGCAGATCGAGGAGGCTACGGGCATTGAGGCACGTCCCACGATCTTAGGACACCTGCAGAGAGGCGGATCACCGACATTAAGAGACAGAACGATGGCAAGCCTTATGGGCATCAAGGCCATTGACTGCCTCATGGACAAGAGATTCAACAGGCTCGTGGTAAGACAGCACGGTGACATCACCGATGTTGATATCGAGGAAGGTCTTGAGATGACTAAGACCATCACTCCCGATATCATTGAGAATGCTAAGAGACTTGGTTGATCTGTAAGAAAAGTGCGGATAGGGGAACAGTAAAACCATGTACGAATATATGAGTTTTGAAGAGAGCCTTGAGCGGAAGAAGATCCGCGGGCGCGTCTTGAAAACGCTTGAATTTAACAAGATCAGAGACAACGTTACGGCCAGGGCCAGGACTTCCTACGGGCGTGAGCTTTGTATGGATATGGCTCCATGCTGTGACATGGACTATGTAAAATCAGAGCTTTCCTGCGCAAGGCAGGCTATGGATCACATCATGAGATTCGGCATGCTTCCTTTAGGCGGCATGAGGGATCTCAAGGAATCGCTTGTTTATGCAAAGGCTGACGGCACATTGACATGCGGACAGCTTCTGGAAGTGGCATCTTTCCTAAGAGCTTCGGATGAGGTCAAAAAGGCGATCACCAAGGCGAGATCTGCCGGTGCTCCTTTTGTCGATGAGACTGAACCTGATATCTGCGCTCTTGTTGACAAAGTAGAGACATGCCAGAGTCTTCTTGAGAAGATAGAGAGTTCTATCCTCGGTCAGGATGAAGTGTCCGACAAGGCGAGCAAAGAATTGTCTTCGATTAGAAGGGAACGCAAGAATATCGCAAGCGGTATCAGGTCTTTGCTTGACCGTGTTATAACCAATCACGCCGACATGCTCCAGGAGAGCATCGTAACCTTAAGGGAGGGAAGATACTGCATTCCCGTTAAGGCTGATTTCAACGGCAGGATCGAAGGCATCGTTCACGGTGCATCGTCATCCGGCCAGACTCTGTTCATCGAGCCGATGAGCGTCGTTGAAGCGAATAACAAGATCGCCGAATTAAACTTCGCAGAGCAGGCTGAGATCCAGAGGATACTTAAGGTCTTTACTAATGAGGTCGTATCGATAAGCGCCCTTCTCGAAAATAACATGGGTCTGGTATCCAGGCTTGATTACATTTTCGCGAGAGGCGAATACGGAGTTGAGAATAACTGCTTCTGCCCGGATCTTAATCTGGACGGAAGGATCGATCTTAAGGGCGCAAGGCACCCGTTGATCCCCAAAGACAGCGTTGTTCCTGTCGACATCAAAGTCGGCGACAGCTACGACGCTCTTATCGTTACAGGTCCTAACACGGGCGGTAAGACAGTATCTCTTAAGACATGCGGACTGCTTGTCATGATGACCATGGCGGGCATTCCGATCCCGACAGAGAGCGGATCTGAAGTATGCGTTTTCGACAGGGTACTGGCAGACATAGGCGACGAGCAGAGCATAGAAGAGAGCCTCTCGACGTTCTCTTCGCACATGTCCAATATCGTATTCATCCTGAAGAATATAAAGGGCAGATCACTCGTTCTGCTGGACGAGCTAGGTTCGGGCACTGATCCGGCTGAGGGCGCGGCTCTTGCGATATCCATCATCGAAGAGTTAAGAAAGAAGAACTGCATCGTCATGTCGACGACGCACTACAGAGAGCTTAAAGGCTACGCGGAGACTACGGAAGGCGTAATGAATGCCTCCTGCGAATTCGATACGGAGACGCTGGCTCCCACGTATAAGCTCATCACGGGAAGACCGGGTTCTTCCAATGCGTTTGTTATCTCAAGCAAGCTGGGACTGGCTAAGCACATACTGGAAAACGCTAAATCCAGAATGTCTTCTGATGAATTGAACTACGAAGCTCTCATAGCAAAGGCGGAAGCCGAGACCAAGAGAGCTACGGCTCTTGCCTCAGAGAACGACAGGCTCAACATAGAGCTCAAGGCAGAGAAGGCAAGACTTGAGGAAGAGAATGCGAAGCTCAAGCAGTCCAAGACGAAGATCTTAAATGACATGCGCGCAGAGCAGAAGAGACTCCTCCAGGAGCGCGAGGATGAATTGTCAGAAGAACTCCGCGAATTAAGGCGCAGATCCAAGGATATGGACAGGGCAGAGCGCGAGAAGGAATTAGATAAGATCAGAAGAAAGCTCAGAGCGGGGATCAGCGACCTTGATGAAGAGGACGAAGACGCTGTTAAGACAGTCGCTTTGAGCGGTGAACCGGTAAAGGAAGTCATAAAGGGCGAATGCTATTATGTTCCTTCTCTCGGCCAGACAGGCATAGCCGAATCAGACCTTTCCAAGAGCGGTTCGGTCAATATATTGTGCGGAAGCATGAAGATCGCGGTCAAGAAGAGCCAGCTCATGATGCCCACCAAGGCACAGCGCGATGAGTTCATGCGCGGCAAGACAAGAAATGTTCAGAAAGCCAAGGCTGTTAAGTCAAAGTCAGGCTCTGAAGATATGGGCAAGGTAAGGTTTAACGCGGCATCCTCCACAAAGGCTGAACTCATGCTTATCGGTATGACTACGGCCGAAGCCGAATCGAGCCTTGGCAAATACCTGGAAGACTGTGTTCTTGCAGGTATCAAAGAAGCAAGGATCGTTCACGGCAAGGGTACGGGAGCTTTGAGATCATGTGTTCAGGATATGCTGATCAAGGACGACAGGGTCGAATCATTCCGCGCCGGAGCACAGGGCGAGGGAGATGCAGGTGTTACAATAGTTAAATTCAGGTAAAGGCAGGAGTTTAAGCGTATGTCAGAGAATAACATCGAACAGGTTCAGGCGAACGTTGAGACAAATACTTCCGCGGTTAAGACAACTGCGGCTCCCGGCAGGAAAGTGCGCATAGGATACATATTCCTTGCGGTCGTTCCCGTTGCCGCACTTATTATGATCCAGTCCATATGCCAGCTGCCGTTCTTCGTAATGGCAAGCCTTGAACTGGCAGGTAACGGAGGTCTTCCTGATTCTGCTATGGACTTCACGGATCAGGTCATGAAGATCTTTACGGATAAATACGCCTTTTATTCATATCTGGCGTATGCCGCGATCGCGATCATCGTTTTCGCGATATGGTATTACAACGGCTTCGTCAAGAAAGCTCCCAAGCTGAAGCTCGGGCAGATATTCGGCTTTAAATCCATCCTTGCTGCAATAGGCACCGTTGTAGGTCTTAACTTCTCGATCTCAGCAGGTTTTACTATAGCTTACTGGATCTTCCCTGATGTCATGGATGCATATGCGAAGCTCGTCGAGCAGGCAGGTCTCGGAAGCAATTTCCTGATAACGCTGATCTATGTGATCTTCTTAGGTCCTGTAGTCGAGGAACTCTGTGTACGCGGCCTTTGCTTCGGCTATCTCGAAAAGTCTAACATCAAGCCTTTCTTCATGATCCTCATCTCGGGAATCTTATTCGGAGTGATGCACATGAATCTCGTTCAGGGCATCTATGCTTCCATCCTCGGATTCTTCCTCGGATTCCTGAGATACAAGTACCGCTCGATCCTTATTCCTCTCTTTACGCATATCCTGTTTAATCTCATGGGAACATACGGTGACGTCGCGCTGCAGAACATCGGAATGAATGACGGATTTGTGCTGATCTTAGGCGGTCTGTCGCTCTTCGTGCTCGTATTCGTTGTCGTGCTCGTAAACGGAGACAAGAAGGCGGTCAAAGCCGCGGAGTGATCTTTTCGCGGGCGTCAAGGCCTAAGTATTTTTTTACAAGTTTTTTTGTTATAATTATTTTGTAAGTCAAATTATCGGGAGAGATCAGTCTTGCTTAACGAAGAAGAACAGATGTCTCAGGCCCTTGTAAGGATCTTTGAGAATGTCGTTTTAACAGAAGAGAAGTCCCTGCAGGCAGGTTATTTCAAGGATCTGTCCATTGCCGAGATGCATACTCTTACTGCGATCGGACCTTACGATGCCCGTACCATGACCAAGACAGCAGAAGACCTGGGTATCACCACGGGTACGCTGACTGTTGCAATAGACAGACTGGTCAAGAAGGGCTATGTCCACAGGGAGCGCGATAAACGTGACAAGAGGATCGTCAGGATCAGCCTTACCCACAACGGAAAGCTTGCATGCCGTATGAACAGCAAGTTCCACAGAGTGCTCGCGAAGCATATCCTCGCGGGTTACGATGAGGCTGACAGAAAGAAGCTCCTCGATCTCGTGAATGAAGTTGATGTATATGTTGAGCAGCAGTTAAGACGCTACGATGACAGCAAAAATGTAAGGGCAACTGCTAGCCAGGTTGCAAATGATACAACCAAGGAGAAGAAATAAGATGGCAGACTCCGGTGAATTCAGAGAAAAAGTAAAAAAAGACGTTATCAGGATCATGGCTGAGACTCTGGAGATTTCTCCGGATGAGATCACTTCTGATCTGGTATTCAATTCCGATCTGCCTTTTGATTCCCTTCAGCTTTATGAATTCGTCATCGATGTTGAGGAGACCTATAATGTCCGTCTGCCGGACGAGCTCCTTGATGAGGTCAAGACCGTTGAAGATATGGTCGATGTTGTTGTAAAGCTTTCTGAAAAAGAATAAAAGACGGTATTTCAATGAAGAAATTATTCATCGTTAACAGCAGGGCCGAACCTAAAGTATTGGCAAGGTTCAAGGCTGCCGTCGCGGATTATTCTGCGAAATATCCTGATGAGACGGAGATCGTCTATACGGAATTTGCAGGTCATGCGGGCGAGGCGGCACGCAATGCTGCAGGCGGGGAGGATCTGCTCGTCGTTGCCTGCGGCGGCGACGGAACGATGCATGAGGTAGCTAATTCACTTGCCCGGACAGATACTCCGATGGCTCTGATCCCGCTTGGCACCGGCAATGACTTCACGAGATCGATAATGGATGAGAATCACAGGCACAACTGTGAAATATGTCTCAAAGACATCTATGATGAGAAATTCACGGTAAAGGCTTCTGACCTTATCAGGGTCATCTCATATGACAAGTTCGGCAATAAAATAGAGGCGAACTCCGCGTGGTGCCTTAATGTTGCATCCATAGGCCTTGACACGGAGGTCCAGCTCAGGGCAAAGGGCAAGGTGCTGGCTCACCCCAATTCGAGTTTTGTCAGGAATACTGCATATATCTCATCTGCTTTCGGGTGTCTGTTCGGAAACAGGCATTTTGACTTCAAGTTCAATGCCTTAAGAGCTGACGGAAAGCCCAATGAGTCGGTCAAGACCAAACATACCCTGATCGCTGTCTGCAATGCTTCCTATTATGGTGACGGCTTCTGTCCGGCTCCGCAGGCGAAGATCGACGACGGCCTTATTAACTGCTGTGCAATAGACGCGGTAGGCCTTCTCAGATCTCTCTATCTGATAACCAAGTACAAGAACGGCAAGCACGACGGATACAAGGAGATCGATAATTTCGTCACGACAGTGGTCACTGTCGAGGCAACCGGCTCCAGAGACCTGAACGGAAATTACGACGGTGAGGACTTCTCCGGACACAAAGTTTCCTTTGAGTGCGTTCCCGGTTCCATAAAACTGGCTATTTATTCATAAAAACAGGCTAATTGCCATAGAATTGCCGTCCTATATTACAAGTAATTTGTTTTGTTGTATCGCATTACTTTGATATAATTACAAGTTATGGACGACTTAGTGAGAGAAAGTATCAATAACTACAGAAAATACGGCGTGTCTGACAAGGCCATCGAAGCAGCATGTAAGGCTGAAGAGGCTTTGAAGGATGTTTATGCGCGCATTGACGACATAGTAACTTACAACGAACTCAAAGTCCTTGATGCATTCAGGAGCGAGAAATTCTCTGATACGCACATGGGTTCCACATCAGGCTACGGTTATGACGATGTGGGACGCGAGAAGATAGAGAATATTTTCGCGAAGGTATTCGGCGCTCAGAAAGCATATGTCAGATGGCAGATCAGCACAGGCTCACAGGCCATCTCAGCCATGCTCTATGGTGCGTTAAGACCGGGCGACATCATGCTCTCGGTCACCGGAAGACCTTACGATACTCTTATGGCCACGATTGGCCTCTCGTCCGGAAATAATGACATGTCACTTATGTCTTATGGCATCAAGTACGAGGAAGTCGACCTGAAGGCTGACGGCACTCCCGATCTTGATGCTATAAAGGCAGCGATAAAGCCTGAGACGAAGATGGTATTCATCCAGAAGTCCAGAGGCTATACAGGCAGAAGAGCTCTTCTTTGCGCCGATATCGAAAAGATCGCTTCTCTGGTTCATTCCATCAGGGAAGACATCATCGTTGCGGTTGATAACTGCTATGGTGAATTCACGGAGAAGAAAGAGCCGACAGAAGTCGGTGCTGATGTTATAGCGGGATCACTTATCAAGAACCCCGGCGGCGGTATCGCGAAGACAGGCGGTTATATTGCAGGAAGAGAAGATCTTGTTGAGAATGCCGCAAGACACCTTACGACACCCGGTCTCGGAAGTGAAGTAGGTCCCACAATGGGCGCCAATTCCATGATCGCAAGAGGCTTATTTACAGCGCCTGCCTGTGTGGGCGAATGCCTCAAGGGTGCGGTTTTCGCTGCCGAGATATTAGGCAATGAAGGTTATAAGACAAGCCCTTCTTCGACTGAGGCAAGAGGCGATATCGTTCAGACCATAGAATTCGGTGACCCCAAGATGATGGAGCAGTTCTGCTGTGCCATCCAGTCCTGTTCACCGGTCGATTCATTTGTTACTCCGGTTCCGTGGGATATGCCGGGTTATGACGACCAGGTCATAATGGCAGCCGGTGCCTTTGTTCAGGGCGCCACTACGGAACTTTCTTGCGACGGCCCTATGAAGCCGCCCTATATCGCATATATGCAGGGAAGCCTTGCAAAAGAGCAGGCCAAGTTAGCATGCATGCTGGCTGTCGGGGGTAGATCATAATGGCAGACGGAAAACAGTGGTATAACAGTCCGGAAGGTCAGCCGGCTGACAGGAATAAGGCAAGCGGAAAGCCTGTCAGTTCAGGCAGGAGACCCGTTGTTGGTTCCGCTGCTAAAAGACCCGTTCAAGGTCAGGGCAAACCCCAGACCAAGGGACGTCAGATGGTATCTCCGGCAAAAAAGCCTGCTAATAATCCCTTCATTGGTAAAAAGCATCCGGTCAAAGCACCTGCTGGTGCAAAGCCCGTGACAAACCGTCCCGCTGCAAAAGCTAATGAGATAAAGCAGCAGACCGTTGCTGCTGACGATGCAGTAAAGACAGAAAAGAGCATCATCCCGAGTATTGATATAAACGGCAAGCCTGTTGAGAATAAGGCAAAGCCTTCCAAGCCGCAGGGTAAGACTGCTGCAAAGAGAAGACCCATGACTGCGCAGGAAAAGGCAAGAGCCAAAGAGCAGGCAAAGATCGAAGCGCAGGCAAGACGCAAGGAAGAGGCAAGGCTTAAAGAACAGGCCAAGATAGAGAAGAACGAATTCAAGCGCAAGAATCCTTCTCAGAAGAGTGCCGAGAGCCGTGCGATAAGGAACGGTGTCCTGGGTGCGGTTGCAGTGGCGGCAGCGCTTTTCGTGCTCGTATTCGTGGTACACCACTTATACGACTATATTGCCGAGAAACCTAATTTCTCATTTGTTACGACCGGTGCCGTTGAGCATACCATCGGAGCAAGAGCACTCATCGTAAGAGATGAGGATACGATAAGCAGCGTTAATGAAGGCGAACTCGTAACGCAGATCACAGAGGGTTCCAGAGTCGCAAAGGGACAGGAACTCGCGATCGTCGTTCCCGAAGAGATGAGATCGGTCGTAACGGACTTAAGAAATGTCCAGTCACAGATCTCCGATGTCCAGCAGGAGCTGATCCTTGCGGGCGGCGTTGCCGAAGCTGATGTCATCTACAGGAACTATAACAAGAATCTTTCCGCGATCCTCGACTCAGTAAGATTCGATGCGATGAGCGGCAACCTTACCAACATGCCTTCTTACAGTTCTTCGGTTAACGTCATCCTTGATGAACGTGAAGACGAGATGAGCAAGATCGATTTCGACGATGAGAGGATCGCCGTTTTAAGAAGCGATGAGAAGGTCTATGAAGCGCAGGTCGAGAAATATGCTTCTGTCATAAGCGCACACAGACCTGGCATCGTATCATTCAGACTTGACGGCAAAGAGCAGGAACTCAATTACGGAATGTTCCTTTCGATGCCCGCTTCCGAGATTAAGTCATATATCAACAATTCGGTCGGCGCCATTGCTGCTGACCTGAGCGTTGAAGCTGATACACCTGCCGTAAGGATCACGCAGAACGAGAGCCAGTATCTTACCGTATATCTCTCATTCAATGATGCTGCGGCTTCTGACTTTGCTGTCGGAACTTACCATGACATCAACGTGCGCACCGAAGGTATCTCCATAGATAACTGCAGAGTCGTACGATGCGAGAGCGACCAGTCGGGCATGCTCATCACATTTGAGACTACAAGATATGTCGAGGATCTTCTTGACTTGAGAACGGTCGATATCGAGATTGTCATCACTGAGACAGACGGTATGAGAGTCTCCGTACCGAGCCTTGTTAATGCAGAATATGCTCCCAAGGGCAATCCCGCTTTCTGCGTTTATCTCGCACCCGGAACCAATGTTAATGAAGGAACGTTTAATCTTGATTCCGTATTCAATATAACCATCATCCCGAAGGCGAAAACCGATGAGGCAGGCAACCTTGTCGAACAGCAGAATACATCCGTGGGAGGATGCAGTGTCATCTACACCGAGTTCCTGCCTGACGGAGGCACCATAATCGCTTTCCAGACACCTAATGATTTTTCAAATCTTATGAAGATAGACAGACTTTATACAGAAGGTTACACGGCTTCCTTCGTCGATACCTCGACAGGACTCGGCATGACATGTGAAAAGATCATGGTATCCGATTACTCCGGTATTGCATCCATATACACGAACAATCAGGGCTTCGTTGAAGAAGTAAGAGTAATCGTTCTGGATAATGACAGGGAATTTGCGATCATCGATCAGATCGGCAAGTCTTCTGTTCCTAATCTTGATACTGTCATCATCACTAACCCCAAGACTGTTAAGCCGGGAGACAAGGTCGATTAAAATGGATTACGATTTCAGTGAAGATCTTAAACAGAAGATCTCAGATAACATAGCAAGAGTTAAAGATTCAATTGATGAAGCTGTAAGGGTTTCCGGAAGAGAGAAGGGAAGCGTTACGCTCATCGGTGTAACAAAAGTCTTCCCGGTTGAATATGCGGAGGCAGCCGCTGTATCAGGCCTTACAGATCTTGGCGAGAACCGCGTCCAGGAACTCGTTCCGAAGGTCGAGAGATTCTCTTCTTTAGGCCTTGACGTAAACTGGCATCTCATAGGAACACTTCAGAAGAATAAGGTTAAATATATTATAGGCAAGACTGCTCTTATCCACTCCGTAAACAGCGTTGAACTGGCTGAAGAGATATCAAAGAGGTCAGAAAGTAACAATGTTACTTCGAGGATATTATTGCAGGCTAATGTATCAGGCGAAGAGAGCAAGCACGGCTTTGCTCCGCACGAGCTAAAACCTGCAATAGACAGGATCATGGAGCTCCCTTCGATCGAGATATGCGGTCTTATGACCATGGCTCCCATTGAGGAATACGAGGGTCAGGCAAGAGAGGTTTTCGCGAAGACAAGAGTAATATATGAAGACCTTAAAAATTTTACAGGCTTAGAGTCCTGGAATATATTGTCCATGGGCATGAGCCAGGACTATAAGAGCGCTGTTTACGAGGGTTCCACGCATATAAGGATCGGTACGGCAATATTCGGAAACCGTGCTGAATATAAGCCTTTGTAACAGTGTTCGATCAAAAATTAGTGATTTTTGTTACAATTTGTAATAAAACCCCTTCTTAAGTTACCTTCTTGTGTCATATTGCCCAAAACTATTGAGGCGAATATCAAAGTTCGTTAATATCCGAAGTATCTTATATGAATGTCCTTGGTCGGGCGAATTTTTAAGGAGGAAATATAAATGGGCACTTTTAACGTTAAGAATTTCTTCGGAAGCATGTTCACACCTGTAGAAGATGATATGGAAGAAAACTATTACGGTGAGGAAGAGGGCTACATTGAAGAAGATGCATACGAGCAAGAGCCTATTGCAGAGGAGGCTTACGTAGAAGAGCCTCGTACCTTCGTTCAGGAGCCCGCAGTAACAACACCTGTTATGCAGCAGAACGCTACAGTAATCATGCTCACACCTTACGATATCAGAACAAGCCAGATCGTTTGCGATCACATCCGTGAAGGCCACATCGTTATCTGCAATCTCACAAATACAGATAAGAATCAGCGTGTAGTTGACTACATCTCCGGCGGCGTTTATGCATTAGGCGGAAGAGTTGAGCCTACACCCGTTAAGACAACTTTCGTCTGCACACCTAAGTCTGTTAACCTCGTAGTTGAGAATCAGGACGTAGAGCAGATGGGCACAAAGGTTTCAGCTCTCTGATAACGTTGACATAACCTCAAAACATTAAAGACTGTCCCCAATCCGGACAGTCTTTTTTATTCCTTGAAATGCGCGAAAACAGGGCTTCTCCGCTTGAATAAAATATCTTTGTTACTATATAATGTTCTATAGAAGAAATTGCAAAGACTCGCGGAGGAAAAATCCATGACAAATGACGATCGCGAATATTTATTTGATCATGCTCAGCAGTTGTCTGAGATTCTTAATGAAGAATGTGTCGAGCTTCTCGGTATGCTCGAAAAGATAGAGGACAGGGTAGCGATCTCAAGACGCATCAACAAACTTGAAGATGACGGTGATCACATTTTCCATGCTTTTGCAGACAGACTTCATGCAGTTGAAAGTGACCCTGAAAAGAGGATCAATATCTTCCAGATGGCAAGACATATTGAAGACTGTGTTGACATGATCGACGAGCTTTCCATGACGATCGTACGTTACAACACAAGAACTGTTAATCCCGGCATGAAGGCAAGTGTTAATGCCATTGCAGGATGCGTAAAGAAGGAGATGCATCTCCTCAACATCCTCCGTACATATGATCCTGAGAATAAGGAATTATTCCTCAGAGCGATCAACGAATTCGATGCATTCAAAGTTGATTTCTATAAGATGTATGACATGCTGATCTTCGGCCTTTTCTCACAGGCTCACGACACAGTCGACATCATCAGATGCAAAGCTATTTACGATGCGGTAAAGGATATCTTCAAAGCCTTTGAAGTAAGTGCCGATGACTGCTACAAGTATGTAATGGCACGCAGCAACAGCGAGGATGTTTGGTCAGTAGATAAGTAATTACCGCACAGGTTTTCCGGAATCGATTCAATGAGTAAGAAGGTCTCACTTCCGGACGGATATCATATAGTCTGGTCCGAAGATTTTAACAGCAATTCTGTCAATGAAGCTGTCTGGAGCGCAGAGACACGTGCTCCGGGCTGGGTTAACGGTGAGCGTCAGGAATACTGCGGAGACAAATGCATTGAGATCAAAGACAGCTGTCTTTGCATAAGACCCAAGATCACAACAGACAGTTCAGGTGAGATGAGATATCTTTCCGGAAGGGTATCCTCATTCGGCAAAAAGGATTTTACATACGGCAAGATATCCGCAAGAATTAAGGTGCCGAAGGCAAAGGGGCTCTTGAGTTATATCCGTCTCATGCCGACGGAAGGTTATGATACTGAGACTAATAACTACATCGAATTCCCGCTCCACGGTCAGATCGATATGGTCGGTATCTCAGGTGACAAGACTGACGAAGCGACTTCGTGCATCACGTTCGGTTATCCGTTCACCCAGCGTTCGGGAAAATACCATAAATTAAATACTGACTTTTCAACTGACTTCCATATTTTCTCATGCGAGTGGGATCAGGATGAGATCGTATTCTCATGTGACGGCAAAGTATATTACAGGACAGCATTCTGGTTCCAGAGATCAGGCGAAGTTGAAGAACCTTATCCTGCGCCGTTCAACAAGCCATTCCATTTTGTTATAGGCGTTTCAGCCGGCGGACATCTTAACGGCAAAGACATTGATGTCACAACTGATCTTAAGGACAACGATGCGGAACTTCTAGTTGATTACATAAGACTTTACCAGAAGCCTTTATATGACAGGAAGGTCGTAAGACCTGCAAGAGTCTTATCTCTTAACACTGAGGATGACGGCAGCGGAAGCAGCAATGCTTTTTATGTTGCAGAAGGCGACCTTAATGCCAATGTCAGCTTCATGGAAGATGAGCTCATAATCACACCTTCGTTCGTTACGGGAAGCGCAGGCGAGACCAGGCTTCTGCAGAGCGGTTTTTCGTTCAGGAAAGGTGAGGTCTACGAGTTCTCGTTTGACGGAAGAGCAGATGAGGACCGTTCGATAAGATGTATTTTCGAGGCCGGCGAAGAAGATGATAAAGTTCAGTTCGTAGAGCCTTACACGATAAGTCTTGACAGGCACTGGCAGAAGCACAGGATGCTTTTCAAGGCGGATGAAGACTATGACAATGCTTCCATAGTCTTTGCGATCACGGCGATCTCAAAAGCATCTGTCCATATCCGCAATATCTCGCTTAAAAAGCGTGAAGGCAAGGATAACATCCGCAAGCTGATCGCAGTATGCGGCGTGTGGGATGACTCTGATAATTACAGCCTTTTCCTAAGGGCTCTGCAGACCGAGGAACTCAATAAGGAGTATGTTGTTGCAAGCTTTACTTTCAATGTTGACAGTCCTGATCCGATGCAGACGGAGCTTGAGATAAAGTTTGCTGACATACTCCGTAATATGGATCTTGCTGCCGTCATTATTTTCGGCGAGATGATAAAGACGAGAGAAGTAATCGAGAGGCTCGCACAGATAGGCCATGAGAAGGATATTCCGGTAATTACCTTCCAGTATCCGATCAAGGGCTGCATCAATGCGGACTTTGAATATGCATCTGCATTCAGATCGATCGTTGAGCATGTTATTGATGTTCACGGCGCGAAAAAACTGGACATGATGGCAGGCTTCCGTGACAACCCGTTCTCTGAAGAAAGAATACGCGTTTTTAAGGAAGTACTCGCATCGAGAGGATTGGATCCTGAATATGCGAACATCTTTTACGGTGACTTCTGGCAGGCCCCCGCTTATACGATAATGAACAATCTTCTCGAAAACGGTTACGAGCTGCCTGACGCCATCATCTGCGCGAACGACTCCATGGCTCTGGCTGTTTGTGATGCGCTTAACAGATGGAATATCAGCGTTCCTGATGATGTGATCGTCACGGGTTTTGACGGCATCTGGCAGGGCCAGTATAACGATCCCGTTTTGACATCATGCGAGCTTGATTATAAGCAGATATCAGAAAAAGTCCTGAACAAGATCCACAGCTGGAATGACGGCGAGAGGATCAGCGATGACACTTTCCTGATCCCTTATACGACAATGTTCATGCAGTCCTGCGGATGCAGAAAGAGTTCAGAGTTCCAGTGGTCCGAGATCGTTGATGAACTCGCCGAAGAGAGCCAGGAATCCTTCAGGCATATGCTCGAGATGGGAAGATTCGTTTCAAGGATGACATCTTCCGATAACCTTGATGCCGCTGCGGATAACCTGCAGAATTCCATCTGGATGTGGAGAAGCGAATATTATTTCGTCGGAGTTGATGAGAAGGATGAGTGCTGCCACAGCATTTTCCACGGCAGGGCCAACAAGTTCACTTATGCGCAGAAATTCTACCGCATGAAGTATCCGATCCCGGACTACGATCTTATCCTTTCTCCTGACAGTGACATCAACGTTCTTCTGTTCAGACAGATAAGATCCAACAAGGAAGCTTTCGGATATGTCGTAAACGGCTACAACAATATCACGCTCAGATCCGAGCAGAGATTCGAGGAGTTCAGCCACTTCGTAAATGCTGCGGTCAACGCGGTAAGCAATAACCGCAAGCTCATAACGAAGAACAAGAAGAGTGAGATGCTCTCGGAGTTAGACTTCCTGACGGGCCTTTATAACAGAAGGGGATTCTTTACTGTCATCAAGAAGCTTCTTAATACTCCTGCAAATTCCGGAAGGATCTTATCGCTGTTCTCGATCGACATGGACAGGCTTAAGACGATAAATGATACCTACGGTCACGATAACGGTGATATCGCGATACAGACGCTTGCAAGAGCGATACTGAGATATGTGAGAGACAACGGTGTTGCTGCACGTTACGGCGGCGACGAGTTTGCGCTTGCGATCATAAGCGACAGAAGGCATGAAGATGAAGTCAGAAATATCCGTAATGAGATCGAGCAGTATGCCGATCAGGATCCTGCAATGACTGACAAGAGCTTTGAAGTCGGTGCGAGCATCGGTATTGCTGAGCGTGTTATCGACAGCGCGATAGATATCGATGATATGATCATGGAAGCTGACTCAAAGATGTATGCCGACAAGATGTCCAGGAAGAGACTCCGCGGTGTTTGATAATGTTAAAAAATAATCGAACTTTATTTACCAACTGTTAAAGAATACACAACTATTTCCGCAATTTCTCCTTTTGCCTTCATGGTACTATAAAAACATAAGTAAGAAGGGAGGGACGGATAATGGATCGCAGACTTAATATCGGTTTCGTAATCGACGATATAGATAACTATTTCTCGAACCAGGCAGCAAGAGGTGCCGAGCAGGCAGCAAAAGTATTGGATGCCAATCTGTTCGTCTTTCCCGGACACTATATCGGAAAGACCGACAGCCGTTATGCCGACAAGAAATACGAGTATCAGTACAATACTGTTTTCAGGCTTCTCACAGAACGTAATGTGGACATTGTATACATCCTTCAGGGACTGATCTGTTCCAGGGCGGAAAAGGAGATCCAGAAGCGTTTTATCGACATGATGCCAAACGTTCCGATCGTCTGTCTTTTCTCTGATTTTGAAGGCTGCCATTCGGTCACATTCGATAACAATTCAGGACTTACGGATCTTTTGGATCACCTTATCTCAAAGCACGGCGCAAGGGATATCGGCTTTGTATCCGGTCCTGTCACAAACCGTGATGCAAGAGAAAGACTTGAAGTCTATAAAAGAGTTCTGGCAGATAATAACATTCCCGTTGATGATAACAAGATAGTCTACGGTGATTTCTCGATGGCAAGTGAAGCTGAAGTCGAGAAGCTCCTTGATAACAACAGCAATCTTGATGCCATGGTTTTCGCGAACGACTCAATGGCAGTCGGCGGTTATAATGTGTTCGCCAAAAGAGGTCTTGTTCCGGGCAAGGACATCCTTGTAGCAGGCTTTGACGATGACGTGTTTGCAGTATCGCTGGAGCCGCCTCTTACAACCGTTGAGGCAAGCTCTGCATCGCTCGCTTATAAAGCCGTGATGAATGCGGAGAACTATATAAACGGAACTGCATTAAAGGACATGACGGTCGAGACACATCTGGTATTAAGAAGCTCATGCGGTTGCGATGAACTTGATGTCGAGTCGATGTTCAAGAGATTCCATCTTAACACTGACAAGATTGACAACCGGAAGTTCATCGACGGAGTCAGGGAATACCTGTTTTCGGTCTACGTTGATGCAGGTCCCATATCAGAGGAAATAGACGGATTCCTTAATGCATATATTGACTTCCTGCTGTCTGACGACAAAAAGAACGAAGTGGCATTCCTTAACGACCAGTTCGCAAGGCTTCTGAGAACTGAGTTCTTCATGCTGTCGACCAGGGAGAAATTCTTCAATGTTCTCCTCACGATGCAGAAGAAAGTACTTGGTACCGCAAAAGACGAAGCAGAACGCGAGATGCTTTACGATACGTTCTCCGGGTATTTCAGACGCCTGTCATTCTCCGGCATCCTGCCTGCCAACTTGGCACGGAGAAGGAGCGAGAGAATGAGAGGTCTCATTAACCGCAGGGTAGGAGATATCCTCCTTAATGAGAGTGATACTGAGATTCCCTACGAGCAGCTCCTTGGCGGTCTTAGCGGGATCGGTTATAAGAGATCGTTCCTCTATCTTTTCCAGGGCAATATCCATAACCAGGGAGTATTTGACTGGATGCCTCCTACATCGATCCTTCTAAAAGCGATAAGTGATGAAAAGGGTTTGAGGACACTTCCTGATGAGCAGCAGCTCCTGCGTACCGAGCAGATCTTCGATAATGAGATCATCGAGAGCGGCACCCGCCGTTCCATGATAGTATCGCCGCTGTTCGTCGGACAGGATATTTACGGCATGTTCGTAAATGAGACCGGAATGGATAATTCCTTCAGTGTGTCTTCCATTGCTTCGCAGATGTCTGTAACGCTCCGATCGCTCTACATGATAGAGGAGCAGAATAAAGCAAAGCAGGCCCTGCAGAATTCTCTCGAAAGATTTATCAGGGACAATACCAAGCTCGAAGAGATCGCACAGAAGGATGAGCTTACGGGCCTTTATAACAGAAGAGGCTTCATTGCCAATGCCGAAAGGGAATTAGGCGATCCGATGAACCAGGAGAAGATAGCGATCATCTGCTATGCCGACATGGATAACCTCAAGATGGTCAACGACCAGTATGGCCATGACGACGGCGACTTCGCATTGAGGACAGTCGCTGAGATCCTCCGTGAGTCATTCAGAGATACGGACATCATAGGACGCTTCGGCGGAGATGAATTCGTAACACTGGCAATCACCGGTGTCGATTGTGATATAGATCTGATCAAGCAGAGGATCGCGCATGTTTCCGAGCGCATCAACAGTTCTGCAGGCAAGCCTTATCCTATTGAGATGAGTACCGGTATCTACAAGTTTACGATCACGGGCAAGGTTGATTTCTATAATGCGATCAATAACGCCGACAGACTCTTATATGAAGAGAAGATAAGAAAGAAGGCAGGCAGAGTCTAAGCCGCTTATCAAACTTCTTCTGTCTCTATTAACGCTTTTCGAGAAGCGATCTTTCTGACAGCCAGATGATAGATGAAATAAGCAAGTATGCTTGTGCCTGTTCCGATGAGAAGACCGCCTAAAACATCTGTGGGATAATGAACGCCGACATACATTCTCGTGAACGCGAGCACAACAGAATAGACCAGCATAAGTGCAGCAAAGAGCTTAACTGCTTTAGATGCTTTTTCACGTATAATTCCGCCTGCTTTTGCCGCGACGGGTAAACCTAAGAGCGCTATGAAAAGCACAGCTCCCGCCAGCGCGAACGCCGCCCCCGTATGACCTGAAGGGAAGGAATAGTCAGCAGGTCTCTTGATAACCGTCTCAAGGCCTTCGATGACATCAAAAGGCCTCGGCCTTGCGACAAGATTCTTAATAACGAGATTAGTAACAAGTGATTCGACCGCGATGCTTATCGCAGTGATTATCCCTATCCTTCTGGATCTGGGAATAATGAGCAGGATCAGCACAAGGGCAATATATGCGATTCCCTTGTCGCCCGTGTGCGTGATAAAAGACATGACCGGATCCGCCAGGTCCGATCTCATGTTGTTTTGCAGATAAAGCAGAATGTCAGCTTCCCAGCCCATTTTCCGTCCTCTCGAAAATTAGTATTACCAGTTAATTGTAATACTAAGTGTGTGACAAACACGTGAAAAAGAAATGAAAAATGCGGTTATACCAACCGCATTTTCTATATCTCTGAAAGCTTATACAATGTGAGATCCTTATTCTTCCGGAGGCATAGGAAGTGTAGCGCCGCCGAAAGGCATGCAGATAACGGAGCAATCTTCGCCGTATTGTGCATATGCCTTGTCAAATTCCTCCTGTGCGGAGTGTCCGGGTTCAAGGAATATGCTCCTTACGAAATCATCGTCCATCTCGGAGATGAGTACGATCTTTGCGTGCTTTAATACCATTGCGATGGCAGCAGCCTTGTGACCGCCAAGCTGGAAGTCTTTACCGACTCTCTCGATAAGTTCATCTGCCGTCTGAGCCGTTGTGAGCCACTCTTCGAACTTCGCGCTTCCAAGACCTTCGTTGCATGCTCCGATAACGATTATCGTGCCGCCGTCCTTTACAGCGTACTTGGAATTGTCCAATGCCTTTTGTGTCTGGTAGAGGTTGGCATCCTTGGGCGCGCCTCCCTGTGAGACGATAACGATATCGGCTCTTCTCTTAAGCGGTTTTCTGTACATCCGGTCAAGATACTTGCAGCCTGCCCTGTGAGCCTCCGTAACATCGCCTGCAACGCAGTAAACGATGTGCTTATGTTCATCAAGTATCGGGTTAACGATAAAGCTTAAGTGGCAGAACGTCTCTGACTCTTCGATGTCCGCTCTTATCGGGTTACCGTTAAGGTTGCCTGCGCATGCCTTCTCATCGACCATCATGCGGTGATTTGCCTGGATTGCGGAAGGTGTTGAGACGCCGGGCATCAATGCCTTGGCGCCGCCCGAATAACCGGCGAAATAGTGGAACTCGATATTGCCGACGCCGATCCTGAAATCAGCCTCAGCAACGCTTCTGGTGATGTCAACGGGTGTGCCCCTTGAAGTGTCACCCATGTGGATGCAGTCGGAAGGATCCGAGTCAATGCATCTGACTTCGTTATAAACACGTTCTCCGACAAGCTTTTTCTTCTCTTCCTCAGTGTGAGGCCTGTGTGATCCGAGCGCGAAAACAACGTAGATATCTTCTTTCTTGCAGCCTGCAAGATACAGTTCGTCAAGTATTGAAGGGATTACATCAAAGCTGGGTATCGGTCTTGAAATATCGCTCGTGATGATGCAGATCTTCTGGCCCGGCTTTGCAAGGTCTTTAAGGCGGGGCGAGCCGACAGGATTTTCGAGCGCGTATACAACGGCAGCAGGGCCGCGTCTCTCATGCTCGATCTCGTTTGCAACCAGGACCTGATCCAGGTTCTTATCAGGAATATCAACGATCTGCACACCGTTGCCGTAACCGAATTCAACCTTCATATGCTTCTCCCAACGCATGAAATTTTCTACTATTTTACATTGTGTAAGATGATTCTCAATCATTATTGCGCGTAAAAGAATGAAATCGTTAATTTTACTGTATTTAGGGCAACTTATACCCCTCCTGTATGTTAAGATTGAAACATAACTTTAGCGGAGGTGGAATATGCTAAGTAATTTTGAAGAAGCGAAGGTTTTCATCGAGGAGAACGACATCAAGATGATCGATTTCAGAATGATCGACTTAAACGGTAGATGGCACCATCTGACCATCCCCGCTGAGAGATTCACTGAATCGACCATGACTTCCGGTATCGGCTTTGATGGAAGCAACTACGGTTTTGCTCCGGTCGAGAAGAGCGACATGGTCTTTATCCCTGATCTCTCGAGCGCAGCCATCGATGATTTCTGCGAGATCAAGACGCTGTCCATGATCGGCGATGTCAGGATCATCGGCAAAGACGCGAACGTTCCTTTCAACCAGGAACCCAGAAACGTATGCAAGCGCGCCGAAGAATACATGAAGGAAACCGGTGTTGCCGACACATTCCTGCTCGGACCGGAATTCGAATTCTATGTGTTCGACGAAGTGACCTACAACAACAAACCCAACAGCTCGGGCTTCACGCTTGACGGAGCAGAAGCATTCTGGAATACGGGCGAATTCGGAAGCCTCGGCTTCCAGACTCCTCACCAGGGCGGCTATCATATCGCTCCTCCGCAGGACATTACTTACGACTACAGAAGCCGTGTTTCCATGCTCATGGAGAACCAGGGCATCAAGGTCAAATATCACCATCACGAAGTCGGCTCTGCCCAGATGGAGATCGAAGTCGAGTTCGCGCCCATGACCGAGATGGCTGACAAGACGATGCTTACCAAATACATCATCAAGAACGAGGCAGTCAAGGAAGGCAAGACAGCAACGTTTATGCCCAAGCCCATATACGGCGAAGCAGGTTCCGGCATGCACGTTCATATGCTGATGTTCAAGGACGGCGAACCGGTATTCTACGATGAGAACGGTTATTCAGGCCTGTCTGAGACCGCACTTCACTTTATCGGCGGAATCCTGAAGCACGTTCCTGCGATCTGCGCTTTCTCCAACCCTTCAACGAATTCCTACAAGAGACTTCTTCCGGGCTTCGAAGCGCCTGTCACCATCGGCTATGCTACTGCCAACAGAAGTGCCGTCATCCGTATCCCCGCATACGCGAAGACACCGGACAAGAAGAGATTCGAGCTTCGTAATCCCGACGCAACATGCAATCCGTATTATTGCTATGCAGCAATCCTCATGGCAGGCCTCGACGGCATCAAGAACAAGATCGATCCTGAAGCAGAAGGCTTCGGTCCTTATGACTTCAACCTCTTCAATCTTTCCGACGAGGATAAGAAAAAGATCAAGGGTCTTCCCAAGTCATTGGGTTCTGCTTTGAAAGCGCTCGAAAAGGATCACGACTTCCTCACCGAAGGCGGTGTATTCCCGATCGAACTCATCAACCTCTGGATAGCAAACCGCCGCAAGGATCTCGGCCGCCACGTCTCAATGCCCACACCAATGGAATACGAGATGTATTACGACCTTTAATTTGTAGACCATAAATGATTTGAATAAGCCGCAGGTGTATTGATGCCTGCGGCTTATTCATGTAAAGCGGGATATAGCACCTGCAGTCTTCGCCGTCAATGGATGGCAAGCCTGGCCTTGAAGGCCCCATTGACTGCTTAAGTCTGATCTGTAAAACAAAAATAGCAGGTTGCGATTTGGATAACTAAAAAGATGTCTTTATACGATGCATGAATTGACGGATTTATAGTGTGTGTTTATGTTTTTTTGAGCGATTTCTTTTCCAACTTTATTTCCAACTTTTTGTCGCAAAATACTTGGATAAAAAGTTGGATTTCTTTAAAATCCAACTTTTATTCCAACTTTTTCGCTTCCTAAAGTTGGATTTTTAGTTGGAATGCTTTAGATAGATCGCTGGTTGGTTTAAGTCAGATTATCAAAACCCAATAATGAATCGTATATAACAGAATTAAGTTTAGTTTGTAGTGATCTAATGTCGAATGGAAAGCCATCTACGTCATATGTGTAGAATATATCTAATTCAGGTAGCAGACCTGCACCTGAGTAATTGTTGTATTTCGTTGCTGTAATTTTATTATAGTTAGCGGCATTCTTCATGCCAAAGTGTTCATGGAACTTACAGAGATCCAATTCCTTGATAAGAATAACAAAATCAGTATAAATTGGATAATTAAGTCCTCTAAGCCATATTTCAGGCTCGTATTTAAATGGAATTCCTTGTTCGGTGTAAAATCTTGCAATATCTACTTCTGCTGAAGATCTGTAGAATGTGCCGTTATAGAAGAAAGTTTTGTTTTCACGGTAGTTTGGATTAGCATCGTTTTGTAGTCTGTTGAAAAAATCGCTGTCTATTAAAACGGATTCATCTTGGTTTATGAATAGGCGTCTTCTGATTTTTTGGGGTTCAATATCAGATGGGGGAGCACCTTTAAATGAGCTGTTCCATTGTCCTTCTAGTAGCGCGAGTTTTCTTTCCAATTCTTCCCGAAGCATAATGCCGTTTTGTATTTGCTGTCCAGTTTTGCTTGTAAGTGATATTGGCTTTGAATTTACGATAAAAACATCTTTTTTGACATTATGTATAGTTCTCTGAGTCACTGTTACTTCAGGCAGCTCGGCGAGTTGCTTTTTGATGTAGTTGATCTTCAACGCGAGATATTCTTTTGGTATGTACGGTTCATGTATTTCCATGGACCGATTATAAATGATGTCTTTGTCGGTTTTTCACGACAAATACCGACAAAATCGACAAGGGTAAACGTCGGCGGTTGAATGTTTTCCAAGCTGTCTTTCGGCATAAAGATAAAACAAATATAAATCCATCGTTAACTCACGGAATGTTATAATCAGCATTATTCGGGATCATTCCCGGTTTTATTCGGATGATGGTAAGGTTTTTCGCATCACATTAGGGGGGAGCGCGTTATGTCAAGTGTAAGAGACCGCAATGTTTTAGATATCACTTTGATCGAAGACGGGAAGTATGTGCTTATCATATGTGATGACCTTGAATGGTTTTACGGTTTCAGGGTTGAGCATGCGACGATACTTCAGGATAAGATCAATGATTATCTGGATTATGTTTCGAGCGGGCAGGCGGAGATTGCACAGCCGGGGAAGCGCCCGGTGATACGCGTTCTTGCGAAGTATTCATACAGTGCGTACGGACTTGATTTCTTGGAGAGGATCAAAGCTTTCATCAAGCAGAATGGCGATATATGCGATTTTGAGTGGACGCATTCTACGGAGGACGGGCCATTTAATGACGGATTCAGCGATGATTATGTTTTCGATGCGCGAAAAATATATCCGAGGGTAAGGAAGAACTGGGCAAAGGATCCGTTAAAGGAGATCTCATTGCTTGCGACCGGGCCGAATTCGAATGATTATGATGACCAGTATGTAATGCTGAGGTTCATGGATAAGTTTGTCGGAATGTTCGTTCAGGACCTGGGCAATGCGTTTACTTATATCAGATATCCGATGCTGCCTGAGGGCATGGATGTGAATGAGCTTCAGAAGATCGCCTTTGAAAACCTTGCAAGAGACATCACATACAGGTCTGTAGGGTCAAGGGAAGAGGGCGTTTACGGGATCGTGTGCGGAGGGAATTTCGAGGCGGAAAGCATCTGCAATACGAGCATTTGGCAGGATGTATCGAAAATGATAGATGATGATGTTATCGTCTGCATTCCGACAAAGGATATCGTGCTCTACACCAAGGCCAATGACAAAAAGCTCAGGAAGAAGATACTTAAGATGGCTGATGAGATGTTCGAGAAGAACCGCCGTGAGACACCGTATCTTATATTCAGCAAAGATGTTCTGATCTATTCGAGGGATGAAAACGCGATCAGGATAACGGATAAGTACCGGTATTGATGAGGGGCAGACTCAAAATGCCACAGATTTCGGCGTAAATATTAGCCGGTTCTGAATAAAATGGAGCTATTAACGGAATAAGGAGAAGATAGTATGAATATTATGAAAAAGATCGGAGCCGCAGGGCTGGCTTTCGTGACCGGTGCATGCATGCTGGCAGGATGCAGCCGCGAAAAGCATTCGCGTGGTCCTTTGGAACTGAAGAAAGTTACCTATGTATGTTATGCAGGAGATGTGGAAGAGGTTAGTGTCTATGTATTCACACCCGACCTTAAGCTCAGGGAATACGAGATATATCCGGAAAACGGCGGCAAATACGATTATCCGGAAGGCGAACTGCCGCCCGAAGATCAGTATACGCTGAAGGAATATGACATAGAGGAAACATATTGGAATAATCTCGCACTTGTCTTTACCAGGGTCAATATCATGGAACTGGATGAGGAGATTCCGGAAGGCAAAGGATATGATCTCGAGAGCACATATATAAGAGTTGAGACAGAAGATGCAGTTAACAAGACAGGCGGATATGGTGCGGGTCTTGAAGATGACAGCGTGAGCAGAAGATACAGATCTGCAGAAGAAGCGATACAATATGCTTTGAGTAATAAATAACCATAGGCAGGTTTTATGATCAAAAACATTGTTTTAGATATGGGAAACGTCCTTTTGGATTACAATCCGGGATTTGTCCTTAATGAATTCTGTTCTTCCGATGAAGAAAAAGAGATCATAGATAAGGAATTGTTTAACGGTCCGGAATGGTCATTGGGCGACAAGGGCGAGATAAAGGATAAGGACAGGTTCGGCCTGGTCAAGGTAAGGGTTCCGGAAAGATACCATGAGGCCTTGAGAAAATGTGCCGATAACTGGGACATATGCATGAATCCATTAGATGGTGCGAGAGAGTTCTGCGAATGGGTCAGGGATAACGGCTACGGGATCTATGTGCTTTCAAATGCGAGCGATCTGTTCTATAAGTATTTCCCGAAGTTTCTGCCGCTGGATTTCTTTGACGGCGTGTTCGTCTCATCCGATTACCTTATGCTCAAGCCTGATATAAGGATCTATAAGGCCTTTCTCGAAAAATACGGCCTTGAAGGCAGTGAGTGCCTGTTCATTGATGACAGGGAAGATAATGTAAAAGGTGCCATGAATGCGGGAATGAACACATTCCGATTCATGGGCGATTACGATGCGATTAGAAAGCATCTGGAAAACAACTGTTCATTATAATTCGATTAATACTTTTGTAAGTTCTTCATCGGTCCTGACCTCAATGTCGGGCATCCGTTCAGGTGCGGGAAGGCATCTTCTGTTTATCCATACCGAATGCCAGCCGCTGTCTATGGCGCCGGTTATGTCTTTGTCGTAATTGTCGCCGATCATCCAGAGCTCACCGGGTTCAAGACCGAGCTTATTTTCGAGCATCCGGCATAATCTTACATCCGGCTTGGAAATGCCGGCTTCGCCTGTCACGATCACGTTCTGACGGTCAAACCACTTGTCCAGTCCAAGCATGTCCACCTTGTTCCACTGGTGCTTTGATTCGCCTGCGGTGAGTATCGCAAGCTTTGTATCCTTATCTGAGGCGAATCGGTCAAGGGCTTTCTTCATGTCTTCGCTCAGAGCCATATGACTTTGAAGCTCCAGATAGGCATCTGCTGCAAGAACGCCGTCGTCAGGCTTATAGGGAAGGCCTAACAGCCGGAATGTCTCGTTGTAGCGCCAGCCGTTTATATCCCTTGTCGTGATCTCGCCGGATTCGAGGGCAGCCATATTGATGTCACTCTTTTCGTAGAAGATGGCAATGAATCTGCTCCAATCGCTGACTTTAACGCCAAGCACTGCCTCGGCTGCTTTGACCAGCATGTCCTGTCTGCAGTACAGCGTGTCGTCGATGTCGAAAACGATTCCTCTCATGATCCCTCCGGTTTAAGGTGAACTTAAGATTTAGTTAAGCAACTAAGTATTATAATGAAACTCCGTGAATTTGGAATAGGCAAATGAACTGGAAAAGCTTTGGAAAAGAGGCATTTCCGGGCGCTTGGAGGAAGCCTCAGATTTCACGCAAATAATCATTTGACTATTTTTGACTTTAAGAGTATATTGTTGTTGGCACTCGATGGCATAGAGTGCTAATCGGAGAAGGGAGAGCTTAAAAATGCAGTTAGACAACCGTAAAAAAGAAGTCTTGCACGCAATAGTTGACGACTACGTATCAACAAACGAGCCTGTAGGTTCGAAGTCTTTGATCGAGCGCCACAATTTCTCAGTCAGCTCTGCCACACTCCGCAACGACATGGCCGAATTAGAGCACCTGGGACTTATCGAGAAGCCCCACACGAGTGCAGGCCGTATTCCTTCGGACAAGGGTTACCGTGAATACGTTAACTCCCTCATGACCATCGAAGAGCTGTCTCCCAGAGAGAAGCTTGAGATAGAGAAGAGGATCGATTCCAGCGTTGACGAAGTAACGGATCTTATTAAGAATGCTACTTACACGCTTTCGGAGACAACGGGTTTTGTATCTCTTGCGATGAGCCCGAGGCTTAAGAAGAGTTATCTTAAGCAGCTCAAGATCCTGATGATCGAGCCCGGCAAGGCACTCGTTGTTATGGTGCTTTCCGCAGGCGTTGTCAAGGACAAGGTCGTAAGGATCCCTAATTTCTTAAGTGATGAGCAGATCATGAAGATCTCCGGCGCGGTCGAGAAGAATCTTACGGGCAAGCCTCTGGATGAGATCACACTCGTAACAGTTGAGACCGCAGGCAAGGGTGCTGAGGTTCCGGAGCCGCTCTTAAAGCAGGTATTGTACGAAGCATATGCTGCGATCAAGCAGGCTGATGAGCTCAATATCTATCTTGAAGGCGAGCACAGGATGTTAAGCCTTCCCGACTTCAGTTCATTGGGACGCGCAAGAGATCTTCTCGGAACTCTTTCTGATTCAGGAATGGTCGCAGGCTACGTCAACGAGATGGAGAATGCCGCAAGGGAACAGGGTAATGACGATTCCTTCATGATCAGAATCGGCCAGGAGATAACGCTTGAAGGCCTTGATGACTGCAGTTTCATAACCGCGACATACAACCTTACTGATTCCGTCTCAGGCAACATCGGAGTCATAGGACCCAAGAGAATGCTCTATTCGAAGGTAATCTCACAGATCGACTTTGTTAAGAAGAAGCTTAACCGGGAGATACAGAAGTTTACCTGATCTTATATAAATACTCGAAAACATAAAGGGAAAGGATGAATAAAATGGCAAGTAATGATGAAGAGTTATTTTTCGGGGCTGATGACGAGCCGGTAAAGGATGAGGCCGACAACAGCTCCGTTGAAGATGCTGCAGCTTCCGACAAGGCATCGGCAGAAGGCGGCGAGACCGAAGGCAAGGAAACCGAGCCTGAAGTCAAAGCAGAAGCCGACGATGAAGATGATGAGGACGAGGAAGCAGCTGCTGACAGTTCCGAGGCAACAAACGAACTCGAAGCAAGATATATGAACCTCTACGCTGAGTATGACAACTACAGAAGGCGTACCCAGAAAGAGAAGGAAAACCTCTACGCAGATGCTATCGCAAGCGTAACAAAGGAATTCCTGACACTCATCGACAACCTCGAAAGGGCAACGGATGGCGCGAAAAAATCCGATGAGACATCTCTTGATAAGGTCATTCAGGGAATGGAACTCGTAGGAAGACAGGCGCAGGACACGCTCAAGAAGATCGGTGTCGAGGAGATCCCCGCAGAGCGCGGAACAAAATTCGATCCCAACCTTCACGATGCGATGATGCACGTCGACGATGAAGAGTTAGGTGAGCAGGAGATAGCGATGGTTTTCGCTAAGGGATACAAGTACAAGGACAGAGTAATCAGACATGCTCAGGTCCAGGTAGCTAACTAAGATAAAAACAAATAGAAGATAAAGGAGAGAAAACATGGATTTAATCAGATCAAGCCTGGTGCCCACAGTAATCGAGACCACAGGTCGCGGTGAGCGCGCCTACGACATTTATTCCAGACTTCTCAAGGAGAGGATCGTTATCCTTTCAGAAGAGGTCAATTCAGTAACAGCAAGCCTTATCACGGCTCAGCTCCTCTTCCTCGAGGCAGAGGATCCGGACAAGGACATTCAGTTCTACATCAACAGCCCCGGAGGATCAGTATCCGACGGACTCATGATCTACGACACAATGCGTCTGATCAAGCCCGACATCCAGACGATCTGCATGGGTATGGCAGCTTCAATGGGTTCCGTACTTCTTTCCGCAGGTACAAAGGGCAAGCGCTGCATCCTTCCTAATGCGGAAGTCATGATCCACCAGCCTTTGGGCGGTGCTCAGGGTCAGGCAACAGAGATCCTTATCGCAGCAGACCACATCAGGGACACAAGAAAGAGACTCAACCAGATCCTTGCAGACAACTGCGGAAAAGACCTTGAGACCTTGATGCAGGATACGGACAGAGATCACTGGATGACAGCTCAGGAAGCTCTTGAATACGGTATCGTAGACAAGATCTTAGACAGCAAGAGAACATAATTAAGAGATAGATAAAAGCAAAGTCCATAAGGACTTCAGGAGGAAATCAAAATGGCAAAAGTAATTGGTATTGACCTTGGTACAACAAACTCATGTGTTGCAGTTATGGAAGGTTCGGAGACAGTAGTCATCCCTAATCCCGAAGGCAACAGAACGACACCTTCAGTTGTAGGTTTCACAAAGACAGGCGAGCGTCTTATCGGACAGGTAGCAAAGAGACAGGCAGTCACAAATCCTGACCGTACTATCCAGTCCATTAAGAGAGAAATGGGTTCTGACTATAAGGTATCCATCGACGATAAGAACTACACACCTCAGGAGATCTCAGCAATGATCCTCGCTAAGCTCAAGAGCGATGCAGAGGCTTACCTCGGAACTCCCGTTACACAGGCAGTTATCACTGTTCCTGCATACTTCACCGACTCACAGCGTCAGGCTACAAAGGACGCAGGCCGTATTGCAGGTCTTGAGGTTTTGAGAATCATCAACGAGCCTACGGCAGCATCTCTGGCTTACGGCCTTGATAAGGAATCCGACCAGAAGATCCTCGTCTTCGACTTGGGCGGCGGTACGTTCGATGTATCCGTACTTGATATCGCAGACGGCGTTTTCGAGGTTCTCGCGACAGCAGGTAACAACAGACTTGGCGGTGACGACTTCGATAACAAGATCGTTGACTACCTCGTAGATTCCTTCAAGACATCTGACGGCGTTGACTTAAGATCTGACCGTATGGCTATGCAGAGATTAAGAGAGGCAGCAGAGAAGGCAAAGATCGAGCTTTCCGGCGTTACATCCTCCAACATCAATCTCCCTTACATCACGGCAGATGCAACAGGTCCTAAGCACATGGACATCACTCTCACAAGAGCTAAGTTCGATGAGCTCACAGCTGACCTCGTTCAGAAGACAATGGATCCTGTTAAGCGCGCAATGAGCGATGCTTCAGTATCTCCTTCAGATATAGACAAGATCCTCCTCGTAGGCGGTTCCACAAGAATCCCTGCAGTTCAGGATGCAGTTAAGAATTACTTCGGCAAAGAGCCTTTCAAGGGCATCAACCCTGACGAGTGCGTTGCTATCGGCGCAGCTATCCAGGCAGCAGTTATTACAGGCGACGTTAAGGGACTCCTTCTCCTCGACGTTACACCTCTTTCACTCGGTATCGAGACAATGGG
>JAFWQC010000052.1 GCA_017509245.1 Clostridiales bacterium
ACCTACTGCAAATACTACGAAGCGGTATTCATTCTGTTCCATACCGGGATGCGCATTTCAGAATTTTGCGGTCTGACGTTGAAAGACATTGACCTGCAGAACCGTATCGTCAATATTGACCATCAGCTTCAGCGCACTTCAGACATGGAGTATGTGATTCAGACCACCAAGACGAATGCAGGTAAGCGACAGATTCCGATTACCGAGGAGGTTGCCCGGTGCTTTCAGGCAATCATCGAGGACAGGGGCAAACCGAAGAAGGAGAAGTTCGTGGACGGCTACTGCGGTTTCCTGTACTTCGACGATGACGGTATGCCGCTGGTCGCACTGCACTGGGAACATCGTTTCAACCGCATGGTCAGCAAATACAACGAGATTTACCGCATCCAGATGCCGAATATCACGCCTCACGTCTGCCGTCATACCTACTGCAGCAATCAGGCAAAGGCAGGCATGAACCCGAAGACGCTGCAATACCTGATGGGACACAGCGAAATCGGCGTCACGCTTGACGTTTATACGCATCTGGGGCTGGAGGACGCTGCTGCGGAGCTTCACCGCATGGAGGAACTCCAGAACGCCCGTCAGGAAATGAACAGAACAAAGGATGAAGCAGTCTGAATATGAAAATTATCCCCCTTATCATTGGAACGATTCCTTTGATGAGGGGGATTTTTTGTAAGAATACTATTCCTCAGAAAAATCAGTGTCCAGAGTAATCTGTAACTGATAATCCGGAAATGCGTTCTGAACATCAGAAACTATTGCCTGATATGCTTCTCTGCGGTTTGGAGCATCAAAGCTGATAACCACATCGAAACGGATATTGTTTGTTTCTTTTGTAAGGTAGAAACCGTGCATCTGCAAGACGTGTTCGTGTGAGAATACTACATCACGAACCTTCTGCTCAATGGCTTTTGCTTCATCGTCTTTGGTGTTGATCGAATACACGCCGATTGCGGTAAGAATAACCTGATGCTCTCTGTATACCTTCATTTGTATCTCACGGATCAGGCGGTCTAACTGATCTGCTGAATATGTATCCGGAACTTCGATATGAACAGAGCCGTTCCACGCATCCGGACCGTAGTTGTTCAGCACGAGATCATATGCACCTTCAACACCCTCAAACTCGGTAACTGTCTGCTTTATGCTCTTTGCAAGATCGGGATCACTGCGTTCACCGAGTATCTGCGAGATCGTATCTTTCAGCATCTCAAAGCCTGATTTGATGATAACCAGTGAAATTATCGCACCAAGCCACGCTTCAAGCGACAGACCGAAGATCATGAATATTACGGCTGCTACAAGCGTAGAAGCAGAGATGATCGAATCAAGTGTTGCATCTTCACCCGAATTTACAAGCGAATCGGAATTGACCTTTGTGCCTACGCTTTTCACATATCTGCCAAGCACGATCTTTACCACAACAGCAACGCCGACGATCACAAGCGATGCGATTGAGTATTCAGGCGTTTGCGGCGATATGATCTTCTTGACCGATTCAATAAATGATGTAACACCTGCATACAGTACGATTACAGATATGATCATAGCACTCAGGTATTCAATACGGCCATAGCCGAAAGGATGCTTTTTATCCGGTTCACGACCTGCAAGCTTTGTGCCGATGATCGTGATGAGCGAACTACCGGCGTCGGAAATGTTGTTGACTGCATCGAGAACAATGGCGATCGAGTGCGTCATAAGACCGATTACTACCTTGAACGCCGCAAGGAACACATTGGCTATGATTCCGATGATACTTGTTTTGACAATGGTCTTTTCTCTGGATGTATCATTTACAGCTGATACTTCTGATAATTCATTTTTCACAGGCATTCCGCCACCTTTTTTGCTAAGATTTCTGCGTCCGACTGTTAAGCCTTATTAAACTTATCCTTGCCCTGCTTGCATCTCGGACATTTCCAGTCATCGGGCAAGTCCTCAAA
>JAFWQC010000053.1 GCA_017509245.1 Clostridiales bacterium
AGGATGGCGAAGACATTGATCACGCAGTTTTCAAGATGGTTAATACTATCGAGGAAAGCATAGATGTGATCAAGAACAAGGAAAATGAAGTTAAGAACCTCATTTCCGACTATGACAACGTAAAAGATCAGACTTATCTCAGGATGATCCCTGGTAACTCTCCCATCCTTAAGGACACTCCGCACAAGATGGTCGCGGATATGGCGCTTGTTGTAAATATACACATTGACGGTCTTTCCGATGCGAACGGCAGATCTTGTGTGGTCGTTTCCAGACCTCTTATGGAGATGTACGGTATCGATGAGCAGCAGCTCTTTGCAGATGCCGAAAAGAACTCGCTTGCTAATGAGCCTTTGGTCTTCACACCTCTTGGTGACATGATCAAGAACCTCATTGAGGCAGAGAATCTTCCGACTCCTGAAGATGCTGGCATCGTAACCTATATCGCTACTAACAAGAGCGGTTTCCAGGGCGCTGCTGTAGCCGGTTATCCCGACTTCTGCGAGAAGGCTGCTGAGGCGATCGGTGGAAGCTTCTATATGCTTCCTTCCTCTGTCCATGAGTTTATCCTTATCAAGGATGACGGAAAGCCGAAGGCTAAGGATCTCAATGCCATGATCAAGAACGTCAACGAGACTGTGCTTGAGCCCAGAGACATCCTCTCCGCTCAGTGCTATCACTACGATGCCAAGACCAAGGTGCTTGAGACCGGCTTGAAGTATGCTCAGAAGGTTCAGCAGAGAAAAGGCGGCGCAAGATGACTTACGCTGAATATATCGAAGAGACTAAAGAGAATTGCTCGAAAGTCTTATCGGACTGCAGCGAAAGAGAGCTTTTGGACTTCGAGTATATCAGAAAGATCCTTTGGGAAGATGACAGAGTAACCGGAGTAGTATCCGGTTACTGTACTTCTGTCAAAAACAGTCCAGCTGAAAACATCAAGGGCGTACTTTTTGACGGCCAGTTCCTCAAAGACTTCAACGATCGTGATATGAATATGCAGGAAGTCATGGCATATGGGCCCGATGCGATCGATATGGTCGCACGGTGCCTTGCCCTGAAGCATATCAGCATCCGTGAACTCGTTGAACATGAGCAGCGAAGACGTATCAGACATCAAAGAGAGCAGCGCAAGAACTCCTTAAGAGTTTGAGATCGTTTGAGGAGGAATCCGATTTCGGGTTCCTCCTTTTTACATGGCCAAACGGCCAAATCAGAATATCAGGAACGATATTAATATGAAACAGGAAAAAGCAAAGGAGGCCTTTGATTCGGAATTATTAGGGCATTTCAGAATTGAATCAAACTATCTTATTCAAAATCAATTATAAAGTGATTTTTTCGGTAACAGATAATACCATCATCTTGCATCTTAGCAAGTTCCTTGGATAAGGCAGTTCTCTCGACATTAAGGTAATCGGCTAGCTGCTGACGATCAAAGGGAATATCGAATTCATTAGCATCCTGTTTGATCGATACAGAATTAAGATAAGCCATTACTCTTCCACGTATAGTTTTCGGTGAAGTGTGAAAAGCTCTTCTGGATAGGTTAAGATTCTTGTTTGATGATATCATCAACAGATTTGAAGTCAGTTTGCCGGCCCAGATTTCTGACGAGTAGGAATGAAGTATACCGGTCCTTAGGAAAAGTATCCTGCAATCCTCATTTGCATTAACATCAACAAGGAGCGGCTCATTGGGAAGTAATGAGTATGTTTCGGCGAAAAACTGACCTTCCCCGACATGACTCAGGATAGTGCGGTTGCCCCAGATATCGTTGCTTTCTATAGTGACACTGCCTTCCAAGACTAAACCCATTCTCTCGGTAGTCCTTCCGGCATGCAGGATTCTTGATCCTTTTTTGTATTTCTTCTCGACAGATGACAATTCACGCAGAGCAGAATTAATCTCTTCGGATGTCATTTCTTTGAAAAGCATCGTCTTTGACAAGTTATCTGTCTTCATAAATAAAACTCCTAAATGTGGTTATAACCACATACTTATATTAGTAAGGATATTACAATACAAGCGTAATAACAAGGAGGTTTATGGCATATGAAAAGACAGATAATCAAGATAGACGAAGAGAAATGTAACGGCTGCGGCATCTGTGCGAACGCATGTCACGAGGGCGCGATCGATATCGTAAACGGCAAAGCAAAACTCGTAAGAGAGAACTTCTGTGACGGATTTGGTGACTGTCTTCCCGCCTGTCCTACAGGTGCTATAAGTTTCGAGGAGAGAGAAGCACCTGAATATGACGAAGCAGCTGTTGAAGCAGCAAAGAAAGCAAAGGAGAATAATACGATGACAGACAAAGAAATAATGATGCAGAAACAGATGGAAATGCATGCAGCACATGCAGGCGGCTGCCCTGGTTCAAGGTTCATGCAGTTCAATCGAAGTGAGGAACAAGCTGCTCCCGTAGAAGATATCGGTTATAGAAAACCTGTATCAAGGCTCAATCAGTGGCCTTGCCAGATTAAGCTCTTACCGACTGAAGCACCATTTTATAACGGAGCAAAGCTTCTTATAGCAGCTGATTGTACTGCGTATGCTTATGCCAATATGCATGAAGATTTCATGAAGGGTAAGATTACTCTGATTGGCTGTCCGAAGCTTGATGACATCGATTACTCGGAGAAGCTGACGGAAATCATTACAAACAACGACATAAGGAGCGTCACAATAGTAAGAATGGAAGTTCCCTGCTGTGGAGGGCTTCAGAGGGCGGCAGAGACTGCTTTGAAGAACAGTGGTAAGTTTATTCCTTGGCAGGTGGTGACAATCTCAAGAGACGGCAAAGTATTGGAATAACCCCTGATTCATAAACCTTTATATAGGCCTTGGAGAGATCTGGGGCCTATTTTCATACCCAGAAACTGATGTGTGCAAGCGATTTACATGGCCAGACGGCCAAATCTACAGAAAGGAGCATTTGTATGTGCAACTAATACCCAAAGAAGACATTCAGCGGGCCCGTGAAATGGACTTGCTGACATATCTTACCTACTACGAACCCGGGAACCTAAAGCACGTTTCCGGGAATGTTTTTTCTACGGTGGAGCATGACTCGCTCATCATTAACAATGGTAAGTGGTGTTGGTTCTCTCGACAGATCGGCGGAAAGTCTGCCCTGGATTATCTGATCAAGGTCAAAGGAATGCCTTTCCGAGATGCCGTTGAGCGGATCATCGGAAACATCACAGAGCCTCTCCCGGTTGTAAAACAGGCTGAGAGTCCACCCAAGGAGTTCATCATGCCGGAACTAAATAACGACACGACACGTGTCAGTACCTATCTTGCTAGTCGTGGGATTGATCCTGAGATCACAAAATGGTGTATCGATCATAAACTGATCTTTGAGACTGCTAAGTACGGTAACGTTGTCTTTGTCGGCTACGACAAGCAAGGAAATCCGAAACACGGATCCATGCGTTCAACTACTACCCCGTACAAGGGTGATGTTAAAGGAAGTGACAAACGGTTTGCATTCAGACTGATACGTGCCGAGCATCCCAGAAAAGTTCATGTTTTTGAAGCTGTTCCGGACCTTTTGTCGTATGCAACCTGTGTCAAGTTACAGGGCGGAAACTGGCGAAAAGAGACTTATCTGTCCTTAGCCGGTATCGGCGGCAGTTCCCTGCCAAAAGCGCTCGAACAGTTTCTGAAGGATTATCCGGATATAAGTCATATATATCTTCATCTGGATAATGACGAACCCGGC
>JAFWQC010000054.1 GCA_017509245.1 Clostridiales bacterium
GCCTACAAACTCTGTAACCAATACACCTACAGAAACGCCGACAGAGACACCGACAGAGACACCGACACCTTCAGTCGGACCTTCGGAAACACCTTCGGATACACCTACGTCGACGCCTACGAACACTCCGACGGAAACACCTACGGCAACACCTACAAATACTCCATCAGAGACACCTACGGAAACACCTACGGCAACACCTACAAATACTCCATCAGAGACACCTACGGAAACACCTACGGCGACACCCACAAATACTCCGTCACAGACACCTACGGCGACACCTACAGGTGGAGACAATCCTTCAGATACTCCGACGGAAACACCTACGGCGACACCTACAAATACTCCGTCACAGACACCTACGGCAACACCTACAGGTGGAGACAATCCTTCAGATACTCCGACGGAAACACCTACGGCGACACCTACAAATACTCCGTCACAGACGCCTACGGCAACACCTACAGGTGGAGACAATCCTTCAGATACTCCGACGGAAACACCTACGCCTACACCTGATGTAAGTGACACTGCAACACCTACACCTACTCCTGTTGAGGGATTAGGCCCCGGCCCCGGATGGAATCTTGATGTCCAGATCTCCAAGCAGGATGTTGCAGGTGATGAGATACCTAAGGCGCAGCTTACGTTTACGAGCCTTGACGGTTACGATCTGTCCAAAGTTGTCGTAACACAAAACGGCGAGTCTGTAGAGTTTGAGATCTCTGAAGATAAAGCGTCTATTGCGTTCTACACTGTCGATTCTGACAAGACTGTCATCAGCGGACTCAGAGCAGGCAGATATGAGCTTAAGGAAACAGTTACACCTGAAGCTTATCTGACAGCAGAGGCAATCAAGTTCACGCTCATGAACAACGGCGATGCTGACAGGGAGGATCTGACAGATCTTGTTGTAGCGGGCTCACCTGTCGTAATGGTTGATGAGGCAGATCCTACATATGTAATTTCTGCTCACCGCGATCCTAAGTCGATCCCGGCTACGGGTGAGGATACAAGCTTCAATGTATTTACAGGTTTGGCTGTGTTGTTCCTAGCAGCAATCTGTTTTACGGGTTTAGGCGTGTTCCGCTTTAAGAAAAAAGATTAATCTAAATAAAGTGTATTAGATTTGTGGCCGCTCTTCGTTTTCGAGGGGCGGCTAAATTATTTTGGGAATTTTCGTGTATCAGAATTGTGCATTTAATTTTCGAGAACGGGGCAAATGAATCACAATATTCGAGGGACGGCATTATATTTGGACAAAAAAGAGGTTGCCCATTGTGGACAACCTCTTGTGTGGTGCGGCCGACGAGACTTGAACTCGTATGGAGTTACCCACACGCCCCTCAAACGTGCGCGTCTGCCAGTTCCGCCACGGCCGCATATACCGCTTTGAAGCAAGCCTTGTAATTATAAGGTTTGATGTTTTTTGTGTCAAGTGCCAAAAACAGATTTATATTATGTCTTTTCGTCTTTCGTAAAAGAACATGAATTGCTGCATGATCCCTGCGTTCTCCGGATAGGGTGAACAGTCGAAGTGCCCGCCGTAGTATTTGTCCTCGATCCTTTGGATCCAGACGTCTACGGGGAACCTGCCCGTTCTGGCAAAAGCAAACAGCATTATGCAGTTTGCAACCTTGGTGCCGACCCCGTACATTGAGATAAGGGCTTTGTAAAGATCTTCATCAGAAAGGCATTCCAGTGAAGCAGGGTCAAGCTTGCCGGATGCAAATTCCTCAGCGGCCCTGGAAATATAAGGCGCCCGGTATCCGACGCCCGTGTCTTCAAGTTCCTTGAAAGGCAGAGCATTGAGCTCGCCTGGAGTGGGAAAGGCGTAGTATTCCGTGCAAAGGGGCTTTTCGAACGGGGCGGAAAGCTTAGGAGCTCTGATCTTTTTGCCGCAAAGCTTTGATATCCGTTCAACGGAAGTCGTGATCGAAGGTATGGAGCGTCTTTGCGAGATTATGTAGCTTATCGTGGTCTCGAAAATATCCTGCTTGAGGATCCTGATCCCCTTGCCGAATTCAGCAGCTGCGAGGAGGTAGCTGTCGTCTTTCTTTATTGAACTGACGATAGAACCGTAGTCGCGGTCAAGGTCGAAGTAAGGTTTCCATATGGAATCAAAATCCTTCTCAGAACATGAGAAAGCAAAGGTATCCTTGCCGGTCTGTGTTATCTGAAGATATCTTCCGAAGGCTACAAGCTCAACGTGGGTTGGGTCAATAGCGTTGAATCTGAAGGCCTGACCGGAATCCGCTACCTTTAAAAGATCAAGAAAAGGAATCTTAACGGTTACCATGACCTTTATCACCCAATCTGAAATAATTGCTCAAAGTACAGACTATCGCACCGTTATAGAGCTTAACGCGCTTGTCGGCCTTGTGTCCCGTAGCTTCCTCGAAAGCATTCTCGGGCGTGATGACCGAGAGCCTGAGGCCCTTTTTGCAGAATCCGTCTTCTGTAAGGTAATTGCGGTCGATCAGCTTATATATCCTGGCCGCGTCCTCAGGAGTCATGAGTCGTCCGCCGTAAGGAGGATTGGTTATCACGAGCTGCCTTGGCAGGGAAGTGAGCTTTTCGAGATATTCAGGCGTCATCTTGGAAGCATCGCATATCCTGAACTTTGTAAGTCTGCCGACTCCGGCTGCTTCCGCGTTGCGCTTGGCGGATTCTATTGCCTTGGGATCTATGTCAGAACCGTAGAAGTAGCAGTCGTCCATAGGTTCAGTATCCTCATTGGCCAGGGCTTCCTCAAGGGCTTTCTTGTAAGGAGCTTTGCCTATGTAGGGAAGATCCTCGTAAGCAAAGTGGCGGTCTCTGCCGGGCGCAATGCCGCAAGCGGTCCTTGCCGCCTCTATTACTATTGTTCCTGAGCCGCAGAAGGGGTCTACGAGCGCTTCGTTGCCGTAGGGGCGGTATTTGGCATAAGTGAGCATGCCTGAAGCCAGAGTCTCCCTAATGGGGGCTTCGTGAGTCAAAGGTCTGTAGCCTCTCTTGTGAAGCCCGTCGCCGGTTGTATCGATCATGAAGCGGCAAACGTCATTTACGATTCCAAACTGGATCTTAACAGTGCCCAATTCCTCATGTTCGCTGATTATCGCGTCAGGACCCAGGCCTCTTGATACGGCCAGGCTCTCGGCTATTGCCTTCTTGGCCAGTTTCTGAAGGGCGGGGATACCGTAGAGTTTGGACTTCCTTGAGAAGCCGTTTACGATGAAAGCCCAGCCGGCAGGAATATAATCTGACCATTTGATGCTCCGGCATCCTTCAAAGAAAGCATTGAAGTTGGTGTCAGCGTCGTCTGATGAGCCGCATCCGAATTCCCCGGTCTCGAAAAATATACGCTCGGCATGTTTTATCCACATGTTTGCGCGGGCAACATCAAGGAAATCGCCCTCCAAAGTTACAACTCCGTCATTGACGGATATGAGGTCCTTGGAATAACCCCTTTCTAAAAGGTCTTCTTTGGTGGGTGATTCAAGCCCGAATAATGTAGTAATAACTATTTTCATAGAAAGAAGTATAACAAACAGTAGAGAAACTTGCTTGCGAAATCAGTCAATAGGTTTTGTAAAAGATAGCAAAAAAAGGTAGATGAATACATTTTTTGAGGCCGGAAAATGCAAATATTCAATCTACAAAAATGTTCATAATGTGCATAACTTTGTTGATAACTATAAAAACAAACACTTCATTTTCAAAAAAGCCCAAACCCCCTATAAACATTGAATTTGATAATTTATTACGGTTTGTTGACAAAACAATTACAGCGTGTTAGCAAAGCTTTGAAAGTCAATGAATTAAGGCATTTTGAGATTTTGGCGGCCATTATACCATTTGGTGTGTCCACGGCTGAAGAACAGCAAAAAAACGAAATTGCTACTTGACAAGGGTTTTTGATAAAGAAACCTAAAAAGCAATTTTTGCATACTCTTCCCGCTGAGAAACTTATCTGATTCCATTCAAGCAAGTTGACCGAATGTGTGTTAAAATTTTTCGATAATAAGAAAAAAAGGGGAGGGATAATATGTCTGAACTCCATGATATTGCAAAGGCTGCACGTGAAGCCTCATATGTAATGGCTTCTCTTGGAAGTGACGTAAAGAATAAGGCTCTGGCAAATGTTGCGCGCTGCCTTAAGAAATCAAAGGAAGAGATATTTGCTGCCAACAAGGTTGATCTCGTGGAGGCCGAGAAGGCTTCGCTTGAAACACCTCTTATTAAAAGACTTAAATTTAATGAGGATAAACTTAATGATGTTGCATCAGGCATTGAGAGTCTTATCGACCTTAATGATCCTGTCGGCAGGATCACTTTGAGGACCACATTAGACGACGGACTTGAGCTTACGAGAGTTACATGTCCTATCGGTGTCATAGGTGTAATTTTCGAGAGCAGACCGGACGCGCTGGTCCAGATTGCATCACTGTGCATCAAGAGCGGAAATGCCGTATTCCTTAAGGGCGGTTCTGAAGCTATCAATACGAATAAGGCTTTAGCTTCCGTCATCAGCAAGGCAGGTATCGAGGCAGGTCTCCCTGAAGGCTGGCTCAATCTCCTTACGCTCCGTTCCGAGATCGCGGACATGCTCAAGCTCGACGAATATATCGATCTCATTATCCCCAGAGGCTCCAATGCTTTTGTTCAGTACATCATGCAGAACACCAATATTGCCGTCCTCGGCCATGCAGACGGTGTCTGCCACACATATATCGATGAGGACGCTGATCCTTCAACTGCACTTAAGGTTGCGATCGATGCCAAGACACAGTATGTATCTGTATGCAACGCTACTGAGACGTTCCTTGTAAACGAGGCCTTAAAGGATACTTTCCTGCCCAAATTCATTGAGACTCTCCAAAATGCAGGAGTTGAAGTGTTCGGCGACGATTATGTGGCTGAGACATTCGGAACAGGCAAGGCAGAAGAGTGGCATCACGAATATCTTGCTATGAAATGTTCAGTCAAGATAGTAAAGGATCTTGATGAGGCGATCGCTCATATCAATCATTACGGTTCCGGTCATACAGACGCGATCATTACAGAGAACAAGGCTTCTGCTGAACGCTTCATGACAATGGTCGATTCCGGAAGTGTTCTGGTCAACTGCTCAACAAGATTTGCTGACGGCTTCCGTTACGGATTCGGCGCTGAGGTCGGTATCGCTACTTCCAAGATCCACGCAAGAGGCCCTGTAGGCCTTGAGGGACTCGTATCCTACAAGTACCGTCTGGTCGGTAACGGTGATATCGTAGGTCCTTACTGTGACGGCTCGAAAAAGTTCAAGCATATACATCACGAGATTTAATAAAGGAAAGAGGCAGTAAAATGGTTGTATCTATCGCATCAGATCACGCAGGTTATGAATTGAGGCAAAAAGTCATAAAGCATCTGGAGGAAAAGGGCTTTGAAGTCCTTGACGGCGGTGCTCCCAACGGAACTGATTCCTATTCTTACGTTGATGCCGGCATTAAGGTCGCTGAAGACGTATCAAGCGGCAAAGCTGAAAGAGGTATCGCCATCTGCGGTACAGGTATCGGAATCTCCCTTGTCTGCAACAAGTATAAGGGCATCAGATGTGCGCTCTGCACCAATGAATTCATGGCAAAGATGTCAAGACAGCATAACGATGCACAGATCCTTGCTTTCGGTGAGCGTGTAGTCGGTCTGGGCGTTGCTCTCGGCATGATCGATGCTTTCTTTGAAGAGGATTTCGCAGGCGGCAGACACGCTGTCCGCGTTAATGGCATCAAGGAGATCGAGGAGCGTCATTTTAAATAATTAATAATTCAGCTAGTTTTTTATCAATATAGGCGTAAAATGTCTGTATATAAAAGAAGGGGTAGGCGATAATTTACATGACAACGGCATTGGTTATGGCTGGTTCGTGGCTTTCGGAGTTCTTCGCTGCGTTTGCCGAGAAGTTCGCTGAAAGATTCAGTTCTGATAAGGATATCGGAGCTGAGATTAGCGAAGCCATTTTGCAGGTCAAGATGTATTTCAATGTAGGAGATTATAAGCTCCTTATTACGGATGCAATCGTTGTAACCTGGATTGCGGTTATTGCAATGATCATTGTTTTGACTCTTTTGATCGGAAAACCTTCCAAGGATCTTAAGCTTACAAAGGGTCAGGCTATAGTTGTCTCCTTGACCGAACTCGTTATTTCCACGGCCATGAGCTTCGGAATGAACCGTAAGCAGGCTGAGGAAGTCACGCCCATGATCCTGACATTCGGCCTTGTAATCACGGCCTGCAACTCAATCTCGTATTTCCATCTTCCGCCGCCGGCCAAGAACATTGCTTTCCCTGTGGGATGTGCAATAACGGCGATCATCTACGTTATCGTAATGACGTTTAAGTTCGTTGGTCCCAAGGGATTCTGGATCACTCTTACGACACCTATCGTCGTCATGATCCCGTTTAAGCTCCTGGACTATGTCGTTAAGCCTTTGTCGCTTGCTTTAAGACTTTTCGGTAACGTTTTCGCGGCATTCATATTCATGGAATTCTTATCCATCTCTGTTCCGATCATACTGCCGGGCGTTGCCGGACTCTGGTTCGATATCGTCGACGGTCTGATCCAGGCTATAGTTTTCTCATATCTTACGATGTCTTATATAGGCGAGAATGTTGAATCGGTTAATGAGTACAACGAAGGCGCTGAAGAGCGTGAGATGGAGAAGAGAATGAAAAAGGAAAATAAAAAGGCCAAAAAGTCCAAGACTGTAGCGGCTTGATCGAAAATCAAACAGATAATTATTTAGGAGGACACATATTATGAACAGCATTCTTGTAGCAGCATTGCCCATCATCGCTGCATTGGAGACAAGAGGTATCGCAGCTATCGCGGCAGCAATTGCCATCTCCTGCGGTGCGTTCGCATCAACTTTTGCAATGGGTAAGGCAGCATGTACCGCTCTTGAAGCCGGAGCAAGACAGCCTGAGATCGTAAGCAAGCTCCAGACAATGCTCCTTCTCTCAATCGTCTTCATCGAGTCAATCGGTATCTATTCACTCGTTGTTGCATTCCTTTTGATCTTCACTGTCCAGTAATCAAGGACGATCGATTTTTAACAAGGGAGCATTAGCAATATGGCACATGTAGCAACACTGCTGTTATTGGAAGCAGAAGCTGAGACAAGCCTTTTCTCGCCGGATCAGTTTGCGGGATATGCCGTAACCGCGGTTATAACCATATTCAATATCTTGCTGGTATTCCTGGTATTCAGGATATTCTTCTACAAGAAAGTCATGAAGCTGATCAATGACCGTCAGGCAGCGCTTGACGCGGAGCTTGATGCTGCGAAGAAGTCCAAGGAGGAAGCGCAGGCAATAGTCGATTCTTCCAAAGAGACCATCGATGAAGCAAAGCGCAAGGCATCAGAGATCATGGAAGAGGCCAAGGCTAACGCTGATAAGCAGAGCAAGGCAGTTATCAATCAGGCAAATGAAGAGGCTTCGCAGATCATCGAACGAGCTGAAGATGACGCAGCCAGGATGAAGCGTAATGCTTTCGAGACCATGAAAGACGACATCGCGGATCTTTCCGTTCAGATCGCAGGCCACATCATAGGTGATGCCGTATCAAAAGATGAACTTAAGAATTCTGCCGCTAAGCATACAGAAGAGATCCTCGGACAAGAGGTAGCAAAGAGTGAGTAATCCTACATCTGACAATTCAGATAATAAGCTGCAGAACAAGGCAAAGACCAGAGGTCCGCATTTAAGGATCGAGACTGCAGGTGATATTCCTGAAGAAAAGCTCCTCAGGGTTGCTGCCAAGTTCGCTGAAGTCAATGAGATCGAAGATTACCGTGTCACTGTCGAACAGAGAGACGATATCATCGGCGGCTTTATTATTTATTTCCAGGGAATCCGTTACGACTATTCAGTTAAGGGCCAGCTCAACAGAATTGGCTCGTTTATCAAGCGTACACGTTCATTCGATAATCCGGATGAAGAGACCAAGGAATCAAGAGATGCCATATCCAAAGAGGCATTCCCTGCGACGAAAGTCAGAGAAGACCTTGAAAAGGCGCTGGACAAGTTCCCTGAATCTCATTATCTCAGCATCGATAATCTTGAGATAAACGCACTTACTGACGAAGAACTAGACAGGCGTGTTGAAGACGCGTTCCTGTTCTCGGAGCATAGAGACGAGGTAGGTAAGGTTGCTTCCATATCAGACGGAGTTGCTTCCGTTACGGGTCTTCGCAACTGCATGCTCAATGAACTTATATCTTTCGCTTCAGGTGCAATCGGTATAGCCATGAACCTTGAGAAAAACAGGGTCGGCGTCGTTCTCCTTACCGGTGAAGACACTGTTGTCGAGAGCATGAGCTGCACACGTACCATGACCACATGCTCTGTCCCTGTAGGCATGGGCCTTCTGGGAAGAGTTGTAGATGCTTTGGGCCATCCTATCGACGGCAAAGGCATCATCAGATATACACAGGAGCGCCCGATCGAATCGCCCGCTCCGACGATCATTGAAAGAGCACCCGTCGACACACCTTTGTTCACGGGAATTACTGCTATCGACGCGCTTACTCCTATCGGAAGAGGCCAGAGAGAGCTCATAATCGGCGACCGTCAGACAGGTAAGACATCCATCGCTTTGGATACCATTATCAATCAGAAGGATGAGGACGTTATATGCGTCTATGTATCCATCGGTCAGAAGATGTCCAATATCGTTGCCACTGCGGGCCTGCTCGAAAAGCACGGCGCCATGGATCATACGGTCATCGTAGCCGCTTCTGCTTCTGAGTCAGCGGCCATGCAGTATATCGCGCCTTTCTCCGCGTGTGCTATCGCAGAAAAATACATGTACGACTATCACAAGGACGTGCTCATCGTTTACGATGACCTTTCAAAGCACGCCCAGGCATACAGAGCGATCTCATTGCTCCTCAGGAGACCTCCGGGAAGAGAAGCTTATCCGGGCGATGTATTCTATCTGCATTCAAGACTTTTGGAGCGTTCCGCAAAACTCTCTGACGAGCTTGGCGGCGGTTCCATTACCGCGCTTCCGATCGTTGAGACACAGGGTAACGATATCTCGGCTTACATTCCGACCAACGTTATCTCAATTACGGACGGCCAGATCTATCTGTCTCCGGAATTGTTCTTCTCAGGCCAGAGACCTGCTGTTAACGTCGGTCTTTCGGTTTCCCGTGTAGGAGGTGCAGCGCAGACCAAGGCTGTCAAAAAGGTTGCAGGACCTTTGAGAATCTCTCTGGCACAGGCACGTGAGATGGCTGCCTTCTCGCAGTTCGGATCGGATCTTGACGAGAATACCCAGCTTCAGATAAAGAGAGGTACTGTTCTTAACGAAGTATTGAAGCAGGAAAGATTCAGCCCTCTAACGATGGCCGGAGAAGTCGTTCTTCTTTATTGCGCGACTACAGATAAATTCAACTTCCTTGCTACAGAGGATATTACCGAGTTCTATACGGCTCTTATGGCTGATATCAGACTCCGTCATCCGAATATCTTTGAGGAACTTTCTTTCAGAAAGGAACTTACTGACGAGATCAAGGCCGAGATAGATTCGGCTTATGAGGAGTATAAGGAAGCTTTCCTCACCGATCACGAGGAGTACGCCGAGGAATACTGATCTTATGGAGAGCTTTTCCGCAATTAAGAAAAGAATGAAGAGCGTCAATGACATTAGTCAGATGACTAATGCCATGCAGCTTGTCTCGAGCGCGAAAATGCGCCGCTCGCAGATGCTGCACGATTCCATGTATCCGTTCTTCCTTTTCTGCGTTGAAAGCATGCAGGAGATGATCAGAAATAATGAGCATCTCGACAATCCTTTCTTCGTTCTTGAACAGAAGCAGGAAGGTGAGACCTGGAAGATCGGTTATTATGTTCTTTCCGGAGACCAGGGTCTTGCTGGCGCTTACAACAATAACATGGTAAAGATCACCGAAGACCACATAAGGCAGAAGGTTATGGAGAATTCACAGAAGAATATCTCCACTTCGTATGAGCTTAATGTTTTCGGGCGCCTGGCAAGAGAAAAGCTTGCAAGATACGGATATAACGTTAATTCAAATTTCTCGTTCCCGATCGCGGAGCCTACATATAACGATGCAAGAAAAGTTAGCGCGATCATGAGAAACCGTTTCTTAAATGATGATTTCGACCTGGTTTATCTGCTCTATACACGCATGGAATCGTCGATAAAGATGGAACCGGTCGCATTAAGACTCCTGCCCGTTGACATTAAATCCATTTCAAGACTTCTGCCAGATAATCTCGATGATGCCGGAATGGCTATGAGGAGCGGCTCTGATCTTGAATATTTCCCGAATTCCGGTGCGGTATTCAGTTACCTTATCGATTCTTATACGAATGCGATGGTATATGGTGCAATGGTTGACGCGTACGCGAGCGAGCAGACGGCAAGACTTACCGCTATGGAGAATGCGACAGACAACGCTGAAGAAATGATGAAGAAACTCGAGCTAATGAGTAACCGTGCCCGTCAGGCAAAGATCACGACGGAACTGACGGAGATAGTCAATGGTGCCCAGCAGGCAGAGAAGATGTGAGGATAAAGATATGGCATACGGCAAGGTAATACAGATAATCGGACCTGTAATCGACTGCGAATTCGGTAAGAATGAGATACCGAAGATCAACGAGGCTATCAGGATCATGAGAAAGACTCCGACAGTCTCAACTGATGATGCTGTTGTGCCTTCCGAGCAGGATGTCATCGAGAGTGACAGCGACGTTTATGCAGAAGTTCTCCAGCAGAGAGGCTCCGGTGTCGTAAGATGCGTTTCGTTCAATGCCACTGAAGGCCTTACCAGAGGTCTTGTATGCGAATCACTGGGCTCTTCGATCAAGGTTCCTGTAGGTGAGAACATCACAGGCCGTCTATTCGATGCTATCGGTCATCCCATAGATAACAAAGGCGAAGTAAACTGCGACACCTTATGGCCGATTCACAGACGTGCTCCTTCCTTTACGGAGCAGTATCCGGCAGAGACCATGCTTGAGACAGGCATCAAGGTCATTGACCTTCTCGTTCCTTTCTCAAGAGGCGGTAAGATCGGTCTGTTCGGAGGTGCCGGTGTAGGCAAGACAGTCCTCATCCTTGAGCTTATCCGCAACATCGCAAGCGAACATGGCGGCTATTCGGTATTTACCGGTGTCGGTGAGCGTTCCCGTGAAGGAAACGATCTCTGGAACGAGATGAAGGCTTCCGGCGTTCTTGATAAGACCATCATGGTATTCGGACAGATGAATGAGACTTCAGGTGCGAGAATGAGAGCGCCTCTTACAGGTCTTACGATGGCTGAATACTTAAGAGACGAGAAGCACAGAGACGTGCTCCTGTTCATCGATAATATCTACAGATTCGTTCAGGCAGGTTCTGAGGTATCTGCGCTTCTTGGCCGTATTCCTTCAGCCGTCGGTTATCAGCCGACTCTGGCTGGCGAAGTCGGTGAACTTCAGGAGAGGATCACTTCGACCAGAAACGGTTCAATCACGTCGATCCAGGCTGTATACGTTCCTGCTGACGACATCACGGACCCTGCACCTGCAACGACATTTGCCCACCTTGATGCAAACATCGTATTGTCACGTGCTGTCGTTGAGCTTGGTATCTATCTTGCAGTAGATCCTCTTGAATCTTCTTCAAGAGTTCTTACGGAAGAAGTCGTTGGAGCCGAGCATTACCATGTAGCGCGTAAGGTTCAGGAGATGCTTCAGCGTTATAAGGAACTTCAGGACATCATCGCGATCCTCGGTATGGAAGAGCTTTCCGAGAAAGACAGGATCATGGTATCTCGTGCGCGTAAGGTTCAAAGATATCTTTCCCAGCCGTTCTTTGTAACAGCTGATTCCACCGGATTTGCACCAAGATATGTTCCTGTTGAAGAGACTGTAAAAGCGTTCGGCGAGCTGATCTCAGGTTCTCTGGATCACATTCCCGAGCAGTGCTTCTTTATGAAGGGCGGTCTTGACGATGTTATCAAAGCTTATAAAGAAATGAATCCTTGATCTCAGGTTATGGCAGAACACGAGAGTCACAAGATAAATCTTCTTATTGTTACCCCTTATGAGGATTTCTTTGAGGGTAAGGTAAACAGTGTAAATATTCCGACCATTGACGGTGAGTTCGGTTTCATGGCGGGGCACACTCCCTTTGTTGCCGCGCTGGAACCCGGTGCCTGCACGTTCAGGAATGACAATGAGATAAAGCACTGTCTGCTTTCCGAAGGTTATTGTGAGATCAGTGCCAACCTGGCGCTCATTGTCTGCAATTCAGCAGAATGGCCTGAGAATATGCGTCTCAGAAGAACTGTTGAAGCTTATAAGGCTGCGTTAAAAGAACTTGAGACACACGTCGATAAAGACGGAAGACAGGTATTTACAAACGACAGTATCGCCAAGGGCAAGCGAGCTCTTGCCAGAATGCGTTTCATCGAGCGTTACGGAACCGATGCGCAGAGAGAAAGACTGTCCAATTACAAGAAGAGCGAATTCCCGAACGGGGTCCTGCCGAGACTTCAGTAATTCGTATTATCTTCTGCCAGAGGTTATTTATGAAAACTCGAAAAGGAATATCCATACTTGGATACGGATGCATGAGATTTGTTTCCAAAAACGGCAAAGTCGATTTTGACAAAGCCGAGAAAGAATTCATGCGTGCATTTGAACTCGGCGTCAATTACTACGATACGGCATATATCTATCCCGGAAATGAAGAGATAGTGGGCCGCATAATAGAAAAGAACAACATCAGAGACAGGATCAATCTCGCGACCAAGCTTCCTCAGTATCTTGTTAAGAGCAGAGCGGCTCTGGACAAATACTTCGAAGAAGAATTAAAGCGCTTAAGAACTGATTACATAGATTATTACCTGATGCATCACATGACTGACCACCTCCAGTGGGAGAAACTTGTTGATCTCGGGATCAAAGAATGGATAGAAGAGAAGAAGTCCGAAGGTAAGATCCGTCATGTCGGATTCTCTTTCCACGGAACGACGGAAGAGTTCCTTAAGATATTGAACAGCTATGACTGGGAAATGTGCATGGTCCAGTATAACTATGTTGATGAACACACACAGGCGGGAAAGGCCGGTGTCCAGGCAGCAGCACGTAAAGGCATTCCTGTAATGATCATGGAGCCTTTAAGAGGCGGCAAGCTCGTAGACCTCCTGCCTGAGAAAGCAAAGCAGAAGATCGCGGGAGATCCACACGGATGGACACCATCCGAATGGGCTTTCAGATGGTTATGGGATCAGGAAGAGGTTACGTGTGTCCTGTCAGGAATGAATTCCATTGAGATGATCGAAGAGAATTGCAGAGTCGCTTCAGAAGCTGCAGCTGGTTCATTTACTGATACCGAGAAGCAGTTTCTTGCCGGAATAAAGCAGTGCATTCTTGATACAACCAAGGTAGGCTGCACAGGCTGCGGCTACTGCATGCCCTGTCCCAAAGGTGTAAACATTCCTGGTATTTTCTCCTGCTACAATCACATGTATTCGGAGAGTAAAAGGTCCGGCCGTCTCGAGTACTTCCAGAGCATAGCATTAAGGTCTGATCCCTGCGAAGCATATCTCTGCGTAAAATGCGGCAAGTGCGAGAAGCACTGCCCCCAGAATATTCCGATCAGGGAGAAGCTGGTTGAAGCGGACAAGGCAATCCGTCCGCTCCACCAAAAGATCTATTTCAAACTTGCAAAGCGCGTAATGGTGGGCAAGAAATCCCAAGGCGGCAAGCATTAAATTCCGGCGTCTTCTTTTTAAGTTCCAAATCTGAAATCAATATCACCTATCGTGATCTTCTGTCCGGATTTGATCTCATATGATCTCCCGTTTTCCACAGGAGAATCCTCAATATATGTCTTTCCTTTGCCTTTGCTCGGTGTGAGATAGAATGCTCCGTTTTCCTGTCTGATAACGGCATGAAGAGGGGAGATGCCAGGCTCATCCAAAACAATGTCTGACAGAAAACAATCAGAACCTATTATCGTCTCATCAAGGTATACGGAGTATTCCCGGTTGATCCCGTTAATGTCAGATAACAGATCCAGATGTCCTGATCTGAGCGGCTTATATTGAACTGCAGGCGTCTCTCCCGGTGTGGCAGAGAACCTGTTTTGCAAAGTTTCCTCCTCATCGGAAAACAAAATGGAACTTCTTTGCCTGGATATATCCGTGGTTGCCTTTTCCTTAAGATCATCTTCCAGTTTTTTCCGGTTCAGTATGGCAGTAACCAGTATTACTGCAGAGAGTGTAAAGAACAGGATGCATGGAAGATACAGGCTGCTTAGGACTGAAACTATTGAAAGGAATGCTGAGAGGCACGATATAAGAAGATCTCTTTCGGTTTTCGAATGCTTCTTTAAAGTGACCGGTTTCCCGGTGTCTTTCCGTTCAAATATGCTTTCTTTTTCCAAAGGTGAGGAATCCCCGTCTGTGCCTCTGATGATATCAGCAATCTTAAGAAACATATCCTCATTGTTTTCTTTAACGCTGAACAGAAGGGCATTTATCTCATCATCTGAAATAACCTTTTTGAAGAAATCACAGTTAAGAAGTTTTTCAAGTCTCAATGCCCCTAAAGATGAAAGGCACAGTTCATCCGGACTGCTCTTTACCGGAAGACAGCACATTTTAATCGTTATACCCTCCGGGTCAGTGAATACCATGGAGGGATCCAGTACCAGACATGAAGGTGATATAAGGTTATCCAGGAGCTTGATCACAGAATAAAAAAGGTCCCCGGCGGATCTGCGCCGTAAATTCAGATTCGTGTTTTCCTTTTTGTGAGAGGTCAGCCTTCCCTGCGGAGAAAATACGGAAAAACCGGGGTCGGTAACCTGTACATATCCTGAAAACTCATATGAGCACAAAACAGCAGAACCAAAATGCTCAGTGATTACAGGAAGAAGGAAGTCTGATCTGTTGCCGGCAATTACCTCTTCAGCATATGTGCATAATCTTTCCGGACTGTCAAACTTCTCATAAGCGTAATATCCGAAGGGTCCCTTTCTTATCTTCATAGCGATTGTTCCTTATATCGAAGTGTTTATAACTTATATAGTGTGATCAGTCAGAATGCTGACTCGATCCTGGCATCGTCAAAACAATAATCCATGACCTTCTGTCCGTATTCGGTAAGACCTTTTCTGAACAAAAGGGCTAAAGCGACGAGTACTGCGATGATGATCACTATTTCAACGGTTCCCATGCCTTTTTTATTTCTGCGTATCTTTGCCTTTCTCATTGCCGTTTTCCTCCTTTATATGCCGAGTGAGATAATTGCCGGTGTCATAGCAACCATGAGAACACTGATGAAATCAAGTGTCATGGGTATGATCAGTCCCAATGCTTCACGTTCCTGCCGTTTGCGTGAGGCATTCCTGCATAAGTTCCAGCACGCCTGTGCCTGAAGATTAAGCATGTTAAGCACTTCGGATGACCCGAGCCTTCCATATCTTGCTATAAGAAGCAGTGCCGCCTGTGCTTCCGGTATCTGGATCCTTAACGAAAACTTCTCGATAGCATCAGATGCGGGGATCCCGCTTAAGATCATTGCCCTGAGATTCTTTATCTCAAGGGAAAGACTTTTATTCTTTCCAAATGCTTTTGAGCAGATGGATATCGCCTTCGGCAGCTGCATTCCCGATTCGAGAAGTGTGGAAATAAGGCAAAGGAACAGAGGAATATCACTCATGAGATCTTCTCTCTTACGTTCAACATCCGTTCTGATCTCGTAGCTTCCGAGTACCAGTACTGCGGATGTGAAGATAATTGAATAGACAGGGTTTTCTTTAAGACCTGTCAATATTGCCAGCGAGAGGATAAATGATACAACGCCTGTGATCAGCTGTTTTTTCAGATACTGTTCATATGAGATGTCCGGATTGACTGAAAGCTCATTAAACAGTTCGTGTCTTGCCGTTATGAAGCTTGCCGGCAGGATCCTTTTTGCAATACCTGTAAGTGTGTTTCTGGGCGGTTTTCCGGTTAATGCTGCACTTGCAAGTTCGGATCTGAATGCTTTGCGTCCATGCTCATGAGACATGAAACGAAGCAGCATTGCACAGGCGATCGTGCAGATTCCGAATGCCATGGCAAGAAGCGCAGAGCCGGTCTTTGTATTTCTGGCCATGTCCAGATATTCGCGGCTCATATAATTAAGTGCAAACGTAACGGCGAAGGGCATTGCGCAAAGGATCGCGGCTTCAGCGTTCTTGCCTGCGTTTGAAGCCTGTATCTCTCCCTGGACGGCGTTGAGCTCTGAAAGCATCTGGCAGGAACTTCTGAGGATGGCAAGACTGTTGTTGCCGATCTCACCGGATATGGCTAGCGCCTGGAATACAGGCACCGTCTCGGGAAAGTTGAGCTGGCCTGCAAAGATATCCAATGATTCTGAAAGGCTTACATGGAGCTTTAAATTGTTTTCCAGATTGATCAGCGGTTTTAAGAGCATGGAACGCTTGCCGAAGGTCTTTTCAATCACAGGTCTTATCAGAAGCAATGATTTCTCTATTGAGTAGCCGCTCGATACACTCGTGCACAGCACCTGAAGAAGGACCAGAAGCTGGGTCCTGGTATGTCTGTAGTTGTTGGAATAGATCTTTTTCATTGCTTCTTTCCATGGAAAGATTCCAAGAAGTAATGCAAGGACAAGTCTGACTGCTTCAGAACCGATGAAGAGGCCTGAAGCGAAATATACTGCCGCCGCGAAGAGCGGATATAGCCATATGGTTTTCACCAGGAAAATGGTAAAGGGATTCCTCTTTTCAGGCGCAGTATGCTTTTGCGCTCTGGATATCCGTAATGTCTGCGATACGCTCAAGTCCTTCACCTCCTTTGTTCCTGTAGAGCGTTTTGAGTCTGTATTCGTGTTCTCTCGGTGGTAACACCTGACAGATCTCATCTATGTATCTTTTTCCTTCGCGGCTCCTCATTATATGAAGCACAATGTTTATCCCCATCGAAACCTGTGAAAGGATCGCATCGTAGGGGAGACTTGATCCTGACATGATCATGGCTGTAAGCCTTTCCATCATCTCAAGACATGAGTTGCTGTGACCTGTGCTCATAGAACCGGGATGTCCGCTCGTAAGGCATGACAGCAGGTCGGCACTTTCTTTGCCTCTGACTTCGCCGACGATGATCCTGTCAGGACGCATTCTCAATGAAGCCCTGATCATCGTGCCGATATTTACTTCGCCTGTTCCGTCAGGTCCGGGAAGCCTCGCCTCCATCCTTACCAGGTTGTCGACACCTTTGAGATTCAGTTCGGCGGAATCCTCGATCGTTACTATCCGTTCATTCTTAGGAATGAAGCCGGAAAGACAGTTCAAAAATGTCGTTTTGCCGGAACCGGTTCCTCCGCATATGAATATGGTCCTCTTGTTCCTGACACACTCGGCCAGAAACCTGGCTGCTTCCTCGCTTATGAAATCCTGCCTGATGAGTGACACTATGTCATGAGTGATGCCTGTGAACTTGCGGATGGTAACGGTTGTCTCTCTTGAAATCGGAGGGAGTACGGCATTGGCTCTGGAACCGTCCGGCAGTCTTAAGTCGGCAATGGGATTTGCTTCGTTAAGAGGTCTGTTCTGATTGGCAAAGAAGCATGAGATACATGTCTTCAGTGATTCCTCATCGCGGAATGCAAGGTCGGATTTATAAAGCATGCCTCCTCTTTCGAAGAAGATCTTATAAGGTCCGTTTACCATGATCTCCGTTACTGACGGATCTTCCATAAGAGGTTCGATAACATCAAGGCGTCTCAATGAGTTGAATACCGACTGGGCCATCTCGCGCTTTTGGTCAAGATTCATCTTGAAAGATGTGTTCTCGGATATCACATCCGAGATGATCTCCCTTAGTTTCTCGTCGGAAGGGTCGGTCTCTCCGGACATTGAGTTCAATACGCAGTATGTTATCTGTTCCTTTATTTCATCTGCGTTATTTATCGAATTTGTCATACGGCCATTCTCCCGCAGACTGCCGGATCGGTTTTCTCATCAGTTGTATGAAGATCTTCGGCGTAATATACGGCGATCCTTTCACGGCCCAATGTCCTGGTAAGAAGTGATATGAGTTCTCTCGCACCTATATCTTCACCTACGCTTCTTGCAGGCAACAGGATCGATACCTTGTCGCAGGAAGCAAGCAGTTCCGGAAGATCCATGGTTCTGAATCCTTCCACGACTGCAAGAACGTTAACGGATCTTATCTTCGAATGGGCGAGATCGGCTGCGTGATACATCAGTTTTGTCGACCGGGATATTCCGAGGTCGTATACATCATCGAAGTTTTTGGTGCTTCCGGGAGTAAGGAATCCGGAGTCATCCATGTTGCAGTATTTCAGAATGTCTTCGGGTACAAACTTCCTTGACTGGCAAGCTTCCAGAAGGGCTGTCATGTTACTGCCGGAAGAACCTCTCCATAAAGCTCTGAGCTTACTTGTAAAGTCGAGCCGTATGTTATAATCCGCACCTTTTAATCCGTTCTGAAGATCGCTTATGAATCTGTCTCTGACATCCGAGTAAACAAACGGAATGACGGCGGAAAGTGACCCCGTAGCGGTTGGAATGCTTAATGGTACGTCTTTATTGGGCATTATCAGGGAAATAAGCTTTGCACAGTCTACTATTCCGCCGTCATCCGTCAGTCTTAAGGGTGTAGAGGTGTAATGGGAAATATCATCCTCTGTTGTGTCTTTAGGGTCATATAAGACACAGGTATAGTTGCTGAACCTGTCATCAGGTTCCCCCTTATCTATGTAAGGGTCGATTATATATGCGTCAGGGTAAAAACTGGAAAGTCTCTTTTTGAGCAGCGCGAAAATGTATTCGTTTTTCTCATATATCTTGATCGTAAATGCCATGTCCTGTTCCCCCTTTGAATCATCTTGTCGGTGATTTGGATTGTAAAGCCCCGGATACCCGGATTAAAGCGACAAATACCGACAAATACCGACAAGGAAAAGGGCCGGAAAAGGACTTTTCGGACACTAATAAATTAATATAAATTATTAACGATTTGACATTACGGCACAAAAAAACTGAAGAATTTTCGAGGAAGGAAGACATGAAAAGGAGCAATTGACAAAAAGTTAAGTGATAAGTAAAATCAAAGCGCTAAATTAATAGTTCATTGCTTATCAAGAGTGGCTACAGGGACCGGCCCGTTAATAGCCCGGCAACCGCGGAAAGCAGCGGTGCCAATTCCGGCAGGGAAACCTGAAAGATGAGGATCGTATATAAAGCGTCGGCCTTCTCCTTTCAGGGGGAAGGTTTTTTCTTTTACTTAAGGCATTGAACGGAAAGGAAAAGAAATGAGAAACAAAAAAGGCAACTGGCTGTTCACTTCGGAATCAGTCACGGAGGGACATCCCGACAAGATCTGCGACCAGATCTCTGACGCGGTGCTTGACGCTATCCTGGAACAGGACAGCACTGCACGTGTTGCATGCGAGACATGTACAACGACAGGTATGGTGCTTGTCATGGGTGAGATAACCACTTCTGCTTATGTTGATATTCCTTCGATCGTAAGAAACAAGATCAAGGAGATCGGTTATAACTCGAGTGAGATGGGTTTTGACAGCCACTCCTGCGCTGTGCTCACTTCCATCGACGAACAGTCACCTGATATTGCCATGGGCGTTAACGAGTCTTATGAGGCTCGTCACGGCGGCGAAAAGGAGTTGGACACAGGTGCAGGCGATCAGGGCATGATGTTCGGTTATGCAAATGACGACACACCTGAACTTATGCCTATGCCTATAGCTCTTGCTCACAAACTCACGATCCGTCTTACTGAAGTGCGTAAGAACGGTGCAGATTTCTTAAGACCTGACGGTAAGTCACAGGTTACTGTAGAGTATGAGAACGACAAGGTTAAGAGAATTGATGCAGTCGTAATCTCCACTCAGCACAGCGCCGATGTAACACTGGAATTCCTGGAGGAATACATCAAGGAGAATGTAATTAAGGCTGTTATCCCTGCAGAGCTTATGGATGAGAATACAAAGATCTACATCAATCCTACGGGAAGATTCGTTGTAGGAGGGCCTCAGGGTGACTCCGGTCTTACAGGAAGAAAGATCATCGTTGATACATACGGCGGTTTCGCACGTCACGGCGGCGGATGCTTCTCCGGTAAGGATCCGACGAAGGTTGACCGTTCAGCATGCTACATGATGCGTTATATCGCAAAGAATATCGTTGCATCGGGGATCGCTTCCGAGTGCGAAGTTCAGGTCGCTTACGCTATCGGCGTTGCAAAGCCGGTATCTGTAATGGTCGATACTTTCGATACAGGTATGATCAGCGATGAGAAGATCACTGAGATCGTAAATAAGGTCTTCGATTTAAGACCTGCAGCCATCATCAGAGATCTTGATCTTAGAAGACCAATCTACGCTAAAACAGCAAGCTACGGCCATTTCGGAAGAACGGATATCGAACTGCCGTGGGAGAAGACAGACAAGGCTGAAGAGATCAAAAAGCTTGCCGGAGTCTGATTTTAGGACAATTTGTGTTTTAAAAGCCCGTCTGAAGCAACGACTTCGGGCGGGCTTATTGTTTTGTCACCGGTTTATTGTTAGCATTTGGAAAATCTCTGAAAAGAAGCCGTGCAATGAAGAAGAATAAAGGCGACAGCAAGACTCTTACCTTGTCGGTGGATGACATCGGCAGTGAGATCGAAGATAAGAAGGTCACCTGCATAAAGGTGTTCTGTCCCAGGAAGGCGAATGATTTCGTCTCTTTTCTTTGCGACGGCAGATTTACCGTGGCCGGCAAATCCAAAGTTGATATTGTTGAGGGCGGTACATATGTGATCTCGGGCAAGGTTACCGAATGGAACAACAGACCGCAGGTCACACTGAAGAAGATAAGTGTTGACGAAGAAGCCGGAGAGAGCCTGCTTATTGCATCTTTCCTTGCGGACAACATCAAGGGCCTTGGCAAGACAACGGCGGAAGCTTTGGCTGAGAAGTTCGGAAGGGATATCCTCAAGGTGCTGACCGAGACTCCGGAGACGGCAGCTGCTGAGATCAAGGGTCTGTCTTCTGAAAGGGCAATAGAGATCTGTGACCGTCTGGTGGAGGATTTTGATTTCTTTGAGCAGGGACTCGAAGCCAAACTGATGGGCTTTTCGCAGGCACAGATAAAGCTGTTGAAAAATCTCGGGAAGCTTGACTGTGAGAGTATAAGAAAGACCCCGTTTGACCTTATGGGTCATGGTGTAGCGGGCTTTGAACTGCTTGACAGGATCGCATCTTCTGAAGGTGTGTCCGCAGAAGCCTCAGAGAGGATCGCAGCGGCGCTGTATCAGGCCTGCATCTATCTCCATGAGGATACCAAATCCACGGCTCTTAAGCCTGTAGATGTGCGTAAGAGAGCTTTTGAATACTCAAATAACCGTGAAGCCAGGCTTACTTCAGAACAGTTCTCGGCAGTCTTCAGGGATGCGGCGAAGGCAGCGATAGATGCCAAACAGATCGCAGTTTTCAAGTATGATTCCGGCAAATGCACGATCTGCGATGTAGAAGATCCGGAAGCCAGATTTGCTTCCATGAGTTATTTCACTTCCGAGCTTGAGATAGAGAGACGGATCAATCAGATGCTCAAGACCAAGGTTGTTCCTCCTGCAAGAGATGAGAGCGACAGGATAATGAGGGATGTTGCTTCAGATCTCGGCATCATTCCCGACAAGTCGCAGCTCGATGCTCTATATCTGTGCATGTTCAGTCCCATCAGCGTGATAACGGGCGGCCCCGGTACCGGCAAGACCACGATAATGGGAGTGCTTGGTGAATACTTCAGAAGGAATAAGATAAGCTGTGTTTTCGCTGCCCCGACAGGAAGAGCGGCGAAGAAGCTTTCGGAGGCGTGCGGAAGCGAGGCTTCGACCATCCACAGGCTCCTCGGCGTCAGAAAGACAATAGATGCTGATGACGAAGAACTGCTGCCCGCTGACAGGGCAGGGCAGTATAACAGCCTTCTCTTCGTTCACGGCAAGGATAATCCCATACACTGCCGCGTTATAGTGATAGACGAGATGTCGATGGTGGATACCATGCTCTTCAGGCATCTTCTTGATGCTGTAGATAAGGGTACATCGGTGATACTTGTTGGAGATCCTGAGCAGCTTCCTTCAGTCGGATGCGGTAATATCCTCAGAGATCTTCTGTCCTGCAATTCGATCCCGAAGGTGAGGCTTGAGGCTCTGCACAGGCAGTCAGACGACGGAACCATAGCGTCTAATGCCGGCCTCATTCTCGAAGGCAATGAGCCCAGATGCATGGATGAGGATTTCGAAGTAATAAGCTGCAAGACCGAAGAAGAGGCACAGGAAACTATTGCCGGGATCATGCTCGACCACCAGGGCGAAGATCTTATCTGTCTTACGCCTACCAAGAATGAGAATGTTGCACTGGGAACGGTTCAGCTCAATAAGCTGCTTCAGTCTCTTGAAGTAAAAGATGATCTTAAAGTCCTAAAGAGAGGACAGAGCCTTGTCCTTCATGTCGGCGATAAGGTGATGCAGAATAAGAATGATTATTCCACGGAATGGATAGATCCTGTGACCGGTGAGGTTTTGCAGGGCATCTTTAACGGTGAACTCGGAGTGGTAACGGATATCGATCCCCTTAAATCAAGCGTTACCATAACTTTCGATGAAGGAAAGACTGCCGAGTATAAGGGAAAGTTATTAGAGAATATCGATCTTGCTTATGCGGTTACGGTACATAAGTCACAAGGCTGCGAGTTTGACAGGGTCGTCATTGCTCTGGGCAAGATGAATCCGCTCCTTTACAAGCGCAGCCTGCTATATACTGCAGTCACGAGAGGCAAGATGAACGTGACCATAGTAGAGCTTGAGGGAACGCTTAACAAGTTCCTTAATAGCCCCAGGGGCGATACAAGAGATACCTGCTTAAGAGATCTTCTTAAGACGGTTGATCACAGAAGGAATAAATGACGGGCGCGCGTTACTTAAACAGCGTTTATTCAGTTTCAGAAAGTATAAGGCAGGCATTTAAGGGGGCAATGGATCTTATCCTTCCTTATAAGTGTGCGGTCTGCGACGGGGTGTCGGATTCGGAAGAACGGTTCGGAGACTATAACAGATTTTATGGTGAACTGTATGGAGAAGATTCGGATCTTCATATCTGCGGCAAATGTCTTTCGGCACTTAATCCTATTGAGGATAGCAGAAGGTGGTTTCTTTGTCTTTCCAACCCTGTCGAAAATGATCCCTGCCCGGGACTGCCCCTGTATATGCCTTTTCCGTACCGTGGAATAGTAGAGCAGGCTGTCCCTAAGATAAAGTTCGGCAGGAAGAACAGCCTCGCAAGGTTCTTTGGAGCAATACTCGGATCTTATGCCGTTAATGAAGGGATCAAGGCTGATCTGATCGTTCCTGTTCCGCTGTCGGAGGAAAGGTTGGCTGAGAGAGGTTTTAACCAGGCTTTTGAGATCGCATATCCTGTATCAAAGATGGCAGGTATTCCGCTCTCTGACGATTGCCTTATAAGGACGAGAGATACCGGCAGACAATCGGAGATAAGAGATATTGGTAAAAGAGAAGTCAATGTGAGGGGCGCCTTTGAAGTCAGCGGCGCATGGGATGTAACCGGGCTTACGGTAATAGTCGTTGATGACGTTGCGACGACCGGCGCAACACTTCATGAAGCAGCAAAGGTCCTTTATAAAGCAGGAGCGGAAAAGGTCTTATGCATTGCGTTTGCGGGAAACAGGACCGTAAAGAATGCCGAGCCGTTCTGATAAGCACGGCATTCCGTGAATTTTGGTTCTGACACAAAGAATACACATCTTATTTCTATACTCGGATCATAGGGAACACATATGTGTTGACAAACGGACCGGATGGGGGATTTGTTTATGAAGAAGATAAAACCTGTTGCTTTAGCTATGGCTGGCGTCATGCTTATGACGATGCTCGTGTCCTGTTCCTCTGTAAAGAAAAGCAGCAATGTTGTAAAAGAAGACGATCCCTGGTATGAGTCGGTCAAGTTCAAACTTGATAAGGACGTCAAGACAAATGATGATGTTGATACCGGTGTGTGTACAAGCAATGACAACATCTTTGCGCTCTATTGTGCTTCAGGTGATACATGGGGAAGTTCCAGAACTGTTCTTGACACATATGATTTCGAAGGAAACATGGTCAGCAGGCAGAAGGTATCTTTGCCGGATAATCTATATGTGCAGAGGATCTATGCTCTAAAATCTGATAGTGAGGGAAAAGTTTTAAATACGATCCTTCAGGTCAATTCTCCAGGCAGGCATGGAGCTGTTTTTGCGGACGTCGATACCAAGACAGGAATTGTGTCAAACATTGAAGATCTGTACACCGGGAAAGCAAAAAAGGCAAAGGGGACAAGCTTTTCGACTGACGTTATTTCTTTTGTCGGAGATTATGCTGTTGTTCTGTTGATGGGGGATATTGTAGATGCTGTATCCGGTTGGAAACTTTTGCTGTATAAGGAAAAAGAATTTATCACGGAACTCGATCTTTCATCTGTGAGTATTCTTTACTTTTTTGACGGTTTTTCCATAGACGAATCTGCAGGTTCCCTTTATGCTGCAGGCTTTCAATCCGGAGGCGAGGTCGTCTCCATGGAGTTTGATATAAGAACCGGACAAATGAAGAACCATAGTAAATCACAAGGTTCAGATGATAATGAAGTCAACTTAGCTGAATACACGGCAACGAATAACGGCGAGCTTTGTAAGATCGATTCTCTCGGAAACATAATGAAGGTCGATATGAATACGATGACTCCGGAGACCGTGATAGATACCAACTGGTATACGCCATATTTCAGTTCGATAAATACTTTCGGTTATGGTTCTTATTCATGGATCCTTAACTGTACTGAGGAACGGACGGTTATTCTGGGAGTCGAGTCACGAGCATACTCGGATTGGAGTTACTACTATTATAACTACATAACAGTGCTGACGAAGGCGGAAAAGAATCCTCATGCGGGAAAAGAGATCATAGAGCTAGCAATGCCGCCGCAGTCTGATGTCTCGGTCTATCTTGCAAGTGCGATTTTCGAATTCAATAAATCAGATGATGAATATCTTATCAGAGTCTGGGACAAGTCCAAGACCGGATATACATTAGGAAGGATCATTGAGACTTCCGAGAACGGTGATGCGGAACTGTACGGGATGATCCAGGAGCTTAAAAGCGATGTAGCACCAGATATTGCCGTTGGGATCCAGAAGAATTATGCGATGCGGGACGATGTCTTTATGGATCTTACGGGATTCCTTGATCAGGAAGTTATGGACAAACAGTTCGGTAATATTTTCGAGGCAGGAAGGATCAACGGGAAACTGTATTTTCTTCCAGTAACGCTTGAGATAGAGGGGCTTGTCACAGATTCAGAGCTTTTGAAAGACGGTGCTGCAGGCATAACCTTTGATGAATATGACAAGCTGGTAAAAGAAGATCTTAACGGCTTCTCGCCATATGACTATCCATATTCTGAAGACTACAACAAACGATCTTTTCTTCTGTCCTGCATAGACACGAAAAGTGCTATAGAGGGAGATAAGATCGATTTTGGAACGGATCAGTTCCGTCAGGCAGCAGAATATGCTAAAGAAAACTTCCAGTACGATGACCTTGGCAGTACACCAAGTGAATTTCTTTTCGATATCGATACCAGGCGGAGAAGTGAATGCTGTTATGCAAAGATCAGTAATTATACTGATTTTGTGCATGCCTGCTATAAGGATGACGGACATTATGTCATCATCGGAACACCTTCCGTAGATGCAAAAGGTCCCAGATTCAAAGCACTTGAGACGATATCCGTATCTGCAACTACCGATGTTGAATCAGGCTGCAGAAAGTTTCTGAATTATCTGTTCTCAGGAAAAGCCTTCAGTTCAGGTGAATGTGATTTCCTGAATATAGTAACCAACAAAGAGATCATGAATAAAAATATTGAATGCCTCTCAAAGCATAATAACGATGCTTATGACAGTTTCCTGGCAGCTGAAAAAAGCGGCGCGATAATCGTCCCTGCGAATGTGAAAATGGCAAACGGAGATAAGTATGCAACCGATGATATGCGTGAGAGCTTCCTGAACAGTATGTCAACGATCTCTACATATAATTACGAGGATACCGATATCGTCAGATTTGTAATGGAGGAGATCGCACCTTACTATGCCGGCGACCGCTCGCTTGACGATGTTGTCAGGTATCTGAATGACAGAGTGTCCAAATACGTTAGAGAGATGTAACCGCTTAATGGAGCATTTGATCCTTTAAGCTCGAAAAAATACTCGGGGATAAAATGAAAGCGGGTAGTTTGATATGAGAAAAATAAGATTTCCAGCTGTTGTAATGGCTATTGTTATGCTGATGCCGGCGCTTATGTCCTGCCGGTCAGTAAAAACATCGGAAAATGTGGTCAAAGAAGATGATCCCTGGTATGAGACTACCAGATTCAAACTTGATAAAGACATAAAGAAATATGAGACATTGGGGGATACGGGAGTCTGTTCAAGCGATGACCGTCTGTTTTCCATTTATCCTTTGACAAAGGATATGTGGGGCTCAAACAGAACAGTTCTTGATACATATGATCTTTCCGGCAATCTGCTGGAACGGAAGGAACTCTCTTGTCCTGACGGCTTCCGGGTTCAAAGCATATATGATGCAAGTTCAGATCCTGAAGGTAAAACAATATATGCAGGAGTCTATCTTAATTCTTCCGGGAAACGTTTTCAGGCTTTTATTGATATCGATACGGAAACAGGTGCTGTATCGAATATAAAAGATATCTTTGAAAAAGGAAATACCTTCGTAAACGATGTCTGGGACATAGATATTGTAGGGGTCTATGCAGTCGTGACGTGTGATGACAGTTCCGGAAGTCCGGAGTTTTCTTATTCCATGAAGCTGTTTAAAAACTCGGAATTGGTCGGCGAACTGGATATGTCGGCAGTCCATATCAATTACTTTTATGAAGGAGTTTCGATAGATCAGTCTACGGATTCCTTATATGTGGCCGGTTTGGAAAACGGTGAAGTCCTTATCATGGAATTTGATCTGAATAACGGTAAGCTTAAGGACAAAAAGCGCCCCGGAGATCCGGATGATAAGAAGGCCAACATAGCGGAATATTCGGCAACAGGAAACGGGGATCTTTGCAAACTGGATTCTGCCGGAAACATAATAAAAGCGGATATTAATACAATGGCACCTGAGACTGTGATCGATGCCACATGGTATACACCGTTTTGTAATCCATTGCTTACTGAAGGTACCTTTACCACAAAAGGGATCCTGAGTTGTACTGATAAACGGACAGTCATTCTCGATACTGTCACTAAATCATATGGATTGTTCGATTCAAAAGAATATGAGTACATTACAGTACTTGAGAAAGCGGACAAGAATCCTCATGCAGGCAAGCAGATCATTGAGATCGAACTTGGTTTTGCGTTTACCGGAGTCTCGGATTATCTTTCGAAAGCCATATATGAGTATAATAGAGCAGACAATCCATACCTTTTAAAGGTCTGGGATAAGCATAAGACCGGATATACGATTGGAAAGGGCTTCTCAGGATCAGGAAGTGATGAATATTCGCTGATCGAGGATGTCAAAGGCAGCGAGGGACCGGATATAGTCATCAATGTTCCGAACCGGTTAGTGATGCAGGATGAGGTACTTATGGACCTTACGGGTTTCCTTGATCCCGAAGTTATGGAGAAACAGTACGGAAATATCATTGAGGCAGGACGGACCGGCGGTAAGCTGGATTTTCTTCCGGTGATCCTTGAGATAGAGGGACTGGTTACAAATACAGATCTGATAGAAGACGGTGCATCAGGAGTCACTTTCGAAGAATATGACAGAATGGTAAAAGAGGATCTTAACGGATTCTCTCCTTATGATTATCCTTTATCGTTCGAATATAATAAATCTTCGTTTGTAAAGTCCTGTATAGACACGAGGCGTGCTGTCAGCGGTGATACGATCGATTTCGGAACAGACCAGTTCCGTTCAGCTGTTGAATATGCGAAGGACAATTTCCCGTACGATGATGAATTCAGCTGCCCTGATGATTATGCTTTTGATTATATTCACAGACAAAAGACTGAATGCTGTTATTCAGTAATATCAAATTATCTTGAATTCGTAATTGCCTGCAACAAGCAAAAAGAGCACTATGTCATAATCGGAACTCCTTCCATAGATGCGTCAGGCCCTAGATTTAATGCAGTGGAGACTGTTTCTGTATTGGCGAATACTGATGTTAAAGAAGGCTGCAGGGATTTCATTAATTTCCTTTTCTCGGGAAACGCCTTTGATTCCTGTGAATGTGATTTCAGGAATATAGTTACTAACAGGGAGATCATGAGCAGAAATATTGAATCCCTTACGGAATACAATAATGAATCTTATGATAAGTATCTCGCTTCAAAAGACAGCGGAGCGATAAGAGTTGAATTGAGTGTGGAAAGGGCTTACGGCAATAAATATGCAACGGATGACATGAAGGAGAGCTTCCTGAACAGTATGTCGACGATCTCCAACTGCTATTACGAAGATCATGAGATAAATGTATTCATCAGGGAAGAGACCGCACCATACTATGCCGGAGACCGGTCCCTTGATGATGTCATAAAGATCCTGAATGACAGAACGTCAAAATATATCGGGGAGATATAACTTTAGACTGCACCCAGCATTCTTAAGAGTTTGCAGATGACCACATAGAGGAAGTCGATCATGCCTGCTGCAAGGACAAGAACCAGCCAAACACGCTTGACGCTGAATTGCTTGTTCTTGCGGAGTTCATCGTGCAGCGGAGTTACGATGTTCTTAAAGAGGATGACCTTTCGCTTAGTGAGTCTTCCGACAGTGATCTTCAGTATCGAAATACCGCCGTCACAGAGGAAGGGGAGACCTACGATAAGATAAATGAACGGGATCCTGCAGTAGATCGCAAAAAAAGCGATGAGGAATCCAAGAGATCTTGAGCCTGCGTCACCCATGAGCATTTTCGAGGGGTTAAAGTTAAAAAGAAGATAAGCGAGCATAACGGGCACGAAGATGACCGTTATGTAGACTGCGTTGAAATCGACCAGTGAACCTGCGATAAATGCCAGAAGGAAAGTGGTAAATATAGCAAGAACGGATAATGTACCCGACAGGCCGTCGATGCCGTCAGTGGCATTTGTGGCATTTATGGAGACAATGAACAGGATAAATGCGAGGATGTAGAACAGAACGGGGTTGAATTCAATATAAGAGCCCGTAAGAGCGATATAGACGTCTGTTCCGAAGAAATGAACGCAGATATATGCTCCGATAAGAGACACGATAACATCAAGCGCACCCTTAACATATTCGTTCCAGGGATTCTTTGATCTGTCATCAAGCCAGCCCGTAATCATCTCGGCAAGGACTGCTAAAAGGCCGAATGCTAATCCGGATACTGCGTTTCCGCTCTCGAAAATTCCTTTTTCCGACGTTACCGGATTAAAGAAAAAGCAGATTACAGCAGAAAGCACAAGAAATACGAGAACGAAGTAAAAACCGACACCTGTGGGCTTGCCGATGTTGACCTCAGAGCCCTGCGCGAATTTACGTCCCCTGTCGTGACCCAGGATGATCCTCTCGCCCGGCAGGAGCTTAAGAAGTATGAATGTAATGGCAAAGCCTGCGACAAGGCCTATGGCCATCTTGTAGATTAGATCCATTAGTAATACCCTCGCTCAAGGTTTTTACGACGACAAGCATTATACCTTATAAAACATTAGAAGAGAATTATTATTTGTTCAATAAATCAACCCAAAATCCTCGTCAGGATTGGCCAAAATATGTTAACATATCTTCTTATTATAAGGAGTATTAGCCATGGATTACAAAGATTTGATCGCTTCTAATTTGCACGATTGTACCGGTCTTGACAAGGACCAGGTATTAGGCCTTATTGAGATACCACCCAAGCTCGAGCTTGGTGATTTTGCTTTCCCGTGCTTTGTTCTTGCGAAGACACTTCATAAGGCTCCGCCGATGATCGCAAACGAGCTCAAGGATTCACCTGAGCTTGTCAAAGGATTTGACGGTGCCGTTACTGTGGATACCGCTGGTCCTTACCTCAATTTCAGGATCGACAGGGGAGTTCTTGCAAAAACTGTTGTCTCGGAGATCCTTTCCGAGGGTGACCAGTACGGCAACAGAAATATAGGTGAGGGCAGGAACGTCATCGTTGAGTTCTCATCCCCAAATATCGCAAAGCCTTTCCATGTAGGACACGCATTCACGACGATCCTCGGCAATTCGATTTCAAATATCTATTCCAGACTCGGTTATAACGTTATCAGATTCAACCATTTAGGCGATTACGGCACCCAGTTCGGCAAGCTCATTACCGCTTACAGGCTCTGGGGCGACGAGCAGGCAATGCAGGACAACCCGATTGACGAACTTACAAGGATCTACGTTAAGTTCCATGATGAGTGCAAGGTCTCTCCCGAGCGCGAAAAGGAACTCGAAGACACTGCAAGAGATAACTTCAGAAAGCTCGAAGAGGGTGAATCTGAGGAGGTCGCTCTCTGGCAGCGCTTCAGGGATCTCTCACTGCAGGTTTTCGAGAAAACATATGACAGAATGGGCATCAAGTTCGACAACTATAACGGCGAATCCTTCTATTCCTCACGGATCCCCGGTGTCGTTAAGATGCTTGAAGACAAGGGCCTTCTCGAGGAGAGCGAAGGCGCAAAGGTCGTAAAGCTCGAGGATGAGGGACTTCCCCCGTGCCTCGTTGTAAAGAGCGACGGAACAACGATCTACGCTTCAAGAGACCTCGCTGCAGTACTTTACAGACACGAGGAATACAATTTCTATAAGAATATCTACGTCGTAGGACTTCCCCAGCAGCTTCACTTCAAGCAGGTTTTCGCTGTGCTGAAGAAGGCAGGATATGATTTTGCTGACGACTGCGTACATGTCGGATTCGGACTTCTGAAGTTCAAGCCCAAGAAGGACGAGAACGGCAATGAGATCGTTGAGGCTTTCTCAACGCGTGCAGGAAACATTATCAAACTGGATGATTTCCTTGATAAGACGACCGAGAAGACCGCTGAGATCATTAGAAAGAACAGCGAACTCAGAGGCGGAGACATGACTGAGGAGCAGATCACAAAAGTATCTGAGACCGTCGGCCTCGGTGCCGTATCATACACATATCTCAAGGCCGGAAGAGAGAAGGATATCCTGTTCGACTGGGATGAGATGCTCGATTTTGAGGGCGATACGGCTCCTTACCTCATCTACACATACGCAAGGATCAAGTCTATCCTCCGTAAGGCTGCGGATCAGGGCATCGAAGGTTCTTCCGGTTCGCTTGATAAGCTTACTGCAGAAGACGAGTATGCGGTTATCAGAAGTCTTGCCGACTTCAAGGATGCTGTGGTCAAGGCGGCTGAGAGCTATGAGCCTTTCATGATCTCGCGTCAGATCGCGCTTATCGCAAGGAATTTCAACCGTTTCTATAACAATTCCAGGATCCTCAACTGTGATTCTGAAGAACTCAGGGACGCCAGGCTCAAGCTCTGCGAGGCAGTTGCTGACTGCCTGAAGTCAGGCCTTGACATGCTGGGTATCGGCGTCGTTGAGAAGATGTAAGTTAGAAAGGCTAAGTCATGGAGAATACTGCGAACAGTTCAGTACCCGATTTTAAGGAACTTAATTACACAAGACCGGATCTTGATAAGTTCACAGAGACAGTCAGGAACGTAAGATTAAGACTCATGACCGCCAAGACGATCGAGGCGGCCGATGAGGCTTTGGGCGAGTACGAGATCGCGATAAGCAATTTCGACACACAGTACGCTCTTTGCCAGATCCTTCACGACCTTGATACTTCAAACGAGTTCTATAACACCGAGCTCGAGTTTTTCGATGAGGCTTCTGCAAGAGTACAGGAACTTTCCTCCGCAGTGCTCTCTGGCCTTCTTACGGCACCGTGCGCTGACGGGCTCAAGGTCAAATACGGGCACATGATCTTCCGCAAAGCGAAGAACCAGAGGGAGATCATCTCAAGCGAAGTAATAGACGATCTTACCGAGGAATCCAAGCTCGAGAATGAGTATTCACAGAAGCAGTCCGAAGCTGAGATCGCTTTTGGCAAAAAGACTCTTAATCTGAGCCTCATCCAGCCTTATCTCCAGTCAACTGACAGGAGCGTAAGACGCAATGCGCACATTGCTCTCGATGCATATTACATGTCCAGAAAAGATGACTACGACAGGATCTACGATGAGCTTGTTAAAGTGAGGACGACAGCTGCTCAGAAACTCGGCTACTCAAGCTTCACCGAGCTCGGATACAAGCGTATGGAACGCTACGATTACACAAAAGAAGATGTTGCTTCATTCAGGGACAACATCAAGAAATACATAGTTCCTCTTACTGTCCAGATAAGAAAACTCCAGCAGGAAAGACTTGGCCTTGATAAGCTCATGTTCCACGATCTTCCGTGCCTCTTCAAAGAGGGAAATCCTGCACCTGTCGTAAGCAAGGAGACCTATAAAGATGCTGCAGGAAAGTTCTTCAGAACGATGTTCGGAGCATCACCCAGCTTCTTTGATATCCTTTCGGATCACGGATATACGGATCTTCTGTCCAGACCTGACAAGTCCACAGGCGGATACTGCATGTACCTTGAGGATTACTGCATTCCGTTCATCTTCATGAACGGCAACGGTACCTTCGATGATGTCGCTACCGTCATTCATGAGGGCGGACACGCTTATGCGGCGCTCGCCGGTGCGGAATCCTCGCCTTTTGTGGAGTGCCTTTCACCGACACTTGAGACATGCGAGATCCATTCGACTTCGATGGAATACATGTCCTATCCTTTCATGGATATCTTCTACGGCAAGCATGCAGATCAGTACTGCGAGCTTCATATGACTGACGGACTGCTGTTCCTTCCGTACGGATGCATGGTCGATGAATTCCAGCACATCATTTACGATAATCCGAACATGACTCCCGATGAACGTCATGAGATCTGGAGAATGCTGGAACAGACATATCAGCCTTTCACTAATTACGATGAGAATGACACCCCGTTCCATGCAATGGGCGGCGCCTGGATGAAGAAAGACCATATCTTCACGACGCCTTTCTATTATATTGATTACTGCCTCTCTCAGATATGCGCTCTTGAGCTCTGGGACGAGTCCAGAACCGACCTTAAGGTCGCTCTTGAAAAATACAACAATCTCTGCCAGCTTGGCGGAAGCGACACTTTCTTGAATCTCATCAAGCGTGCCGGGATCGAATCCCCGTTCAACGTTGATGTCATAAAGCTCCTGGCATTTAAGTGCTCAGACTTCCTGAACCTGTGAGGCCCTGATGAAGCTTCCTGAGGACTTTATCAATGAGATGGACGATTTCTTTTCGCGCCGGGATGACGTGAAAAGAGAGGGCTTTTACGAGAGTTTTGACAAAGAGCCTTTGAAGGGTATCCGCTTTTCGCGCTCGAAAATATCATCTCCGGAAGAAGAACACCGCCTGTTAGAGCAGCTCGGCGAGGAGATAAACCCCGTATCCTGGTGCTCGGGCGGTTACTATACAAAAAACGAAGCTTCGGGCAGGGAAGCGCTCTATCATGCAGGTGTCTACTATCCCCAGGAGCCTTCTGCAATGCTGCCCGCACAGGTTATGGCAGCAAAGCCGGGCGAGGTCGTTCTTGACCTTTGCGCGGCACCCGGCGGAAAGGCGTGCAGGCTTGGTGAAGACATGAGGGGCAGAGGCATCCTTGTCGCTAACGAGATAAGCTTTGAACGCTCCAAGGCCCTGCTCCGCAACATAGAACGTTCAGGCATCAAGGGCCTGGTTATTCTTAATGAGACACCTGAGAATATAGCTTCCAGACTTCCGTTGTTCTTCGACAAGATCCTTATCGATGCTCCGTGCTCGGGAGAGGGGATGTTCAGAAGAGACCCGGGCGCGGTCAAGAGCTATATGAATTACGGTCCGAAAGTCTGTGTCCCTCTGCAGGAATCCATTCTCGAGGCGGCTGACAAGTGCCTTAAAGAAGGCGGTTCGATCGTATATTCCACATGTACTTTCTGCGCCGACGAAGACGAGAACCAGATTGCGCGTTTTATCGGCCGTCACCCTGAATACCATGTAAAAGCGCATCCTGAGATCAAAGGTGTCACCCATAACGGCGAAGGCTCTGTCCTGCCGGGTTCCATGAGGATCTGGCCCCATATTTCAGAAGGCGACGGGCACTTTTGCGTACACATCATTAAGGGTGAGGAAAAAGACCTCAAGTCAGCTGAAGATTATCTTATCAATGACTGCGATAAACGCCGTGACAAGAATCTGGAAGCAGCGGTCAGCATGCTTGATGAAGTCCTGTCGGAAAAGGGCAGGGAAGATATCTTCAGAGGAAGGCTTGTATACCACGGAACGGGTCTTTTCCAGATGACCTTTGATGAGAAACTGTTCAAGGGTCTTAAGGTCGTCAAGACCGGGCTTTACGTCGGTGACATAAAGCCTTTGAAGTCGGGGAAGAAGGTTTTCGAGCCCTCGAACAGCATAGCGTTGTCGCTTGACAGACAGGATGTTAAAGATGATTCTTACCTTGCGCTTAACAGGGGCGATGACAGGCTCCTTAAGTATTTGAGAGGCGAGACGATATCCGTTTCTGCTGATGACGGTCTGAAGTCATCGGGGACCATTATCGTCGGCATCGGGGATTTCCCGCTAGGCTTTGCAAAGATCAACGGAAATACCGCTAAAAATATGTATCCCAAGGCATGGAGGCTTATATGACAAAAGAGTTCAAGCTCATTCTTGCTACATCCAACAAGGACAAAGTAAGAGAGATAGGTGAGATATTGAAGGATACGCCCTTTGTGGCTGTATCCATGCGCGACGAGGGCTTTGATCCCGACATCGTTGAGGACGGAAAGACGTTCGAGGAAAATGCCCTCATCAAGGCAAGAGCCGTGCATGCGCTGGCGCCTGACTGCTACGTAATGGCTGATGATTCAGGCCTTTGTATCGATGCTCTGGACGGCGCTCCGGGCATTTATTCCGCAAGATTCTGCGGCGAGGATTCCACATATCCCGAGAAGTTTAAGAAGATATTCGAGATGCTTAAGGACGTGCCTGAAGATGAGCGCACCGCAAAGTTCGTATGCAGCATCGCGGTCGTAAGACCTGACGGCTCTGAATTTACTGTAAGAGGAGAGATATGCGGCGTTCTTCACGAGAAGCCCATGGGTGACGGCGGATTCGGCTATGACCCGATCTTCTATGTGCCTGAATTCGGCATGACGACTGCCCAGATGACCAAGGAGCAGAAGAATTCCATAAGCCACAGAGGCAAGGCTTCCAGGGCAATGGCTGAAAAGCTTAAAGAAGAGCTGGGCTGAGGCTGACAGCGGACGGAAACATTCCGGGAAGAGCCATCTTGTTTTGATGCCTGAAGGCCGTTTTTCGGGGGGCAGGTAAAATAGCGCGAAATAGTTATTATTTGACCGCTATTCATAACCATTTTTCTGCCGCGCGCGAAAACCTTGCTCTAAAGCCTTTATACTTTCTTAATTACATTGAAAAGGCCCCTTAATCGTGATAATATTGTCAGGCGCGTACAAATGTCCGTCACCGGAAGTATATCAGAGCGCGAAAATTCATAGAAAGGTCTTGACGTTATGCACCAGGACAACCCCGAATATTTCCTAGTTGATAAAAGAGTTTTGCCTGAAGTCTTCATCAAGGTTATGGAGGTCAAGCAGCGTCTTAACACCGGCGAATCCACTTCGGTCAACGAAGCCGTCAGGAAGACAGGCCTTTCGAGAAGTGCCTACTACAAGTATAAGGATTCGGTTCTGCCGTTCTATGAGGCGGCAAGCGGCAAGAAGGTAACTCTTCTTCTTTCCGTTGAGAACTTCCAGGGGATCCTGTCCGAGATAATCCGTACTATTGCGGAATCCCGCGCAAATATCCTGACGATCAATCAGAATATTCCGATCAACGGCCTTGCTGACATATCGATCTCGATCGAGACCGTATCCATGTATGGTACCGTTGACGACATAATAAATGATATCTCCAAGCTTGCAGGCGTGCGCAAGTGCACGATCCTGAGCAGGGAGTAATGAAAGGAAAGAAAGAAATGGCAATTAACATCGCAATTTTAGGCTTCGGCACGGTAGGATCAGGCGTAGCCGAGACCCTGGATATCAACAAGGATGTTATCGCAAAGCGAGTAGGAGAAGATATCATCGTAAAGCATATCCTTGACATCAGGGACTTCCCTGATAGCAGATTCGCAAATCTCGTTACACACAATGCGGATGATGTCTTCACAGATAAAGATGTCAGGATCGCAGTAGAGACGATCGGCGGTGCAAGGATAGCTTATGAATACACTAAGCGCGCACTGTCATCCGGTATCAGCGTTGTTACATCAAATAAGGAACTCGTATCCACAAAGGGCCCGGAGCTCATAGAGATAGCAAAGAACAACAATTGCTGCTATCTGTTTGAAGCTGCAGTCGGCGGCGGAATCCCGATCATAAGACCTTTGTACAAGTGCCTTGCCGCAAATAAGATCACGAGGATCGCAGGCATCGTTAACGGTACGACGAATTACATCCTTTCACAGATGAAGAATGAAGGCATCGACTTTGATACGGCATTAAAGCAGGCTCAGGCTAACGGCTTTGCCGAAGCAAATCCTTCTGCCGATATCGAAGGAATCGACGCACAAAGAAAGATATCGATCCTTTCAACGATCGCAAATGACGGCGAATACATCGCTCCTGACAAGATCTCCGCTGAAGGCATTTCTGCCATTACGACGGATGACATGGAGTTCGCATCATCCATCGGCTGCGATATCAAGCTCATTGCTCTTTATGAAGCAGGTGAGGATAAGCCTGTCGTATACGTTGCACCGACTCTTGTGGACAAGAGCAACCTCCTGTTCAATGTCGGCGGAGTATTCAATGCGATCATGGTCGACGGCAACAGCCTTGGCCAGGCTATGTTCTACGGACAGGGCGCAGGCACGCTTCCTACAGCTTCTGCTGTGTGCGGAGACGTTCTTGAGGCTGCAATGGGCAATCCTTCCGAGGAAAGATCCTGGACAGCTGAGAGCGTTGATATCACGCCTTATGATGAGATCCTGGCGGATATCGTTATTAGGGCGGACGTTCCGGCAAAGGTTATCGGAGCAGCTGAAGCTTATGAATGCGAAGTTTTATCTGATGAGGCTGTCCTTGTTAAGGGAATCAGGCATAAGGATATCGCAGCTCTTGTAAGTGCATCTGAAGCAAAGTCCTGGATGCATTATTTGAAATAATCGAAAATAAAACTTTCGGAGGAATTATTAAATGAAGGTACTCGTAGTAGGCGGCGGCGGAAGAGAGCATGTTATCTGCTGGAAGCTCAAGCAGGATCCCAGGGTAACGGAGCTTTACTGCGCTCCCGGTAACGGTGGTATCGCTTCAATCGCTACATGCGTTGATATTAAGGCTACTGATCTTGACGGTATGGTCGATTTTGCGAAGAAAGAGCAGTTTGATCTTGTCTTCGTAGCTCCCGACGATCCGCTCGCACTCGGTATGGTCGACAGACTGGAAGAGGCAGGGATCAGGAGCTTCGGTCCCAAGGCAAATGCTGCTATCATCGAAGGCTCCAAGGCTTTCTCAAAGCAGCTCATGAAGAAATATTCGATCCCTACTGCAAAGTATGAGATCTTTGAAGACGAGCAGGCAGCTCTCGATTATCTTGAATCGCAGCCTATGCCTATCGTTATCAAGTGTGACGGACTTGCTTTGGGTAAGGGCGTTATCATTGCCCGGAACCTTGATGAGGCTAAGCAGGCCGTTAAGGACATGATGGAAGACAAGAAGTTCGGAAATGCCGGTTCCACGATCGTTATCGAGGAATGCATGACAGGTCCCGAGCTTACAGTTCTTGCGTTCTCAGACGGCAACATCTGTGTTCCGATGGTATCTTCAAGAGACCACAAGAGAGCTTACGATCATGACGAAGGTCTTAACACAGGCGGCATGGGCGCTGTTACACCCGGCTGCGACATGACAGACGAACTCAAGGCACGTATTCAGAACGAGATCATCACACCCACAGTCGAAGCACTCAAGAAAGAGGGAAGACCGTTCAAGGGTGTTATCTACTTCGGACTCATGCTTACACCTGAAGGACCTAAGGTAGTTGAGTATAATGCACGTTTCGGAGATCCTGAGGCACAGGCAGTATTGCCGCTCCTTGAGAACAGTCTCCTTGATATAGTCGATGCCGTTATCGACGGCAAGCTCGACCAGGTTGAATTCAAGTGGAAGAATAAGTGTTCATGCGTTGTCGTTATGGCTTCAGGCGGATATCCGCAGAGCTATGCGAAGGGATACGAGATCACAGGTATCGATACCTGCGGCAAGATCGTATTCCAGGCAGGAACCGCGCTTAAGGACGGTAAGCTCGTTACGAGCGGCGGACGCGTTCTCTGCGTATACGATGAGGCAGATACTCTTGATGAGGCGATCGACGGCGCTTATGAAGGCGTAGCAAAGATCTCCTTCAAGGACATGCACTTCCGCCACGATATAGGAAGGACACTCGGTTAATAAATGAGAATAGGCATCTACGGAGGCTCATTCGATCCCGTTCATGACGGTCACATAGCAATGATAGATTCCGCATTGAAGAGCGGGTTCATTGACATTGTGATCGTTATTCCTTCGGTAAGAAATAATTTCAAGCTCTATGCAAACAAGCTCCCGCCGCCGTACCGTTACTACATGGTCAAGGAGACCATAGAAGGCCTTGGCATCAGGGACTGCTATGTATGCGATATCGAATACGGCATTGAAGGCGTCAGCTATACCGCAGTTGTTCTGGGGAAACTCACTTCGGATGAATACATCAGGGAATTCCTTGCCTCCAACGGCATAAAGCGCAAGAAGGCCTGGGAAAGCCATGAATTCTTCTGGATCATGGGTTCAGATACATTAGGCACCTTTGAGACCTGGTATAACCCGGGAGAGATCCTAAATAAGGCATCACTTCTTGCCGCTGTAAGACCGGGTGATAATACCGATGTCGATAAAGCAGCGGATTCGATAAGGAAGAATCTCGGAGGAAGGGTTGAGATATTCAGGCTCAACGGTGTTGACTGTTCCTCTTCGGGAATCACGACTTCCGGTGACTTTTCGATGGTGCCGGAGCCCGCAAGGAAATTCATTGCAAAGCATGCGCTCTATACTGAGAATACAAAGCTTGAGGGAGTATCGGAGGAAGCCAGGATAAAGTTTTTCGAGAGCGCCGTATGGATGTACGGATATCTGGGCGAGAACAGGCTTTTGCACACTCTTAATGTCGGTTATCTGTCTGCACATATGGCGGAGCTTTTCGGGGGCGACAAGGATAAGGCATTGCTCGCAGGCGCTTTGCATGATTGCGCAAAGGAGCTTCCGATGGAGAAACAGCAGAAGCTCGCAAAGAAGTATTGCGGAGACCTTTTCACCGAGAAAAAGATACTTCATTCACCGGCCGGGGCGACGTTCGCCAAAGAGGAATTCGGGATAGAGGATAAGGAGATCCTGGATGCCATCTGCTTCCACACGACGGGCAAGGGTGACATGACCCTTCTCGAGAAGATCGTTTATCTGGCAGATAAGATCGAGCCGTCGAGAGATTACATGGATCTTGCGCCTATCAGGGAAGCGGCGGAGACCGATCTTGAAAGCGCGATGAGAATGACCGCGAGAGCAATAAATAATAAAGTCATTTCACTGGGGAGAGACACTCATCCGATGACTCGCCTCATGATGAGTGATTTGGGAATGGAATAAGCCCCGGATTATGTTAGAATCAAATCATTAATGAAACCAAGGAGATGTTTATGGAAAGTAAAGAATTAGCCGCAAAAATCGCTGAGATACTTGATTCCAAGAAGGGTATCGATATTGAGACAGTTGATCTTACGGGAAAGACAGTACTTGCAGATTATTTCGTACTGGCAAGCGGTAATTCAACAACGCAGATAAGAGCTCTTGCCGATGAAGTGGAGTTTGTATTAAAGAAGGACTTTGATATCGTTCCCGACCACATTGAGGGCCGCGCGGGCGACAAGTGGATCCTTCTGGACTATAAGGATGTTGTAGTACACGTCATGGGCAGAGAGGAAAGAGAGAATTACAGCATCGAGAAATTCTGGGAAACAAAGCGCAGAGAAGGCGAAGAGTAACTAGTATATTATTTTAAATTATGTCCGGAACCGGCAGGGGTTTAACCTTGTCGGTTTTGTCGTAATTTGTCGGAAAAAACCGACAAAGAGCGGTGCTATGCTTTCTCTATGGTTAAGAAAAGTACCGCATCAAAGATAAAAAGTCTGATATATCCTCTGGCATTCATCTTTATCATCATCCTGAGTGCCTTATATAAGTTTGTGTTCAAGGGCAACGGGGACTTCAGCATAAAGGCATTTAAGAGCGGAAAGACGGCTTCTGTGTCTGATGTATCCGGCGCGGATAACACCGTCATTACGGGTTCTGACAGCGTAAACGTCTCATATACGGATGAGACTTATTCAACAGTCACGGAAACATTTCAGATGATCAGCGTGTATATCTGCGGAGAGGTAAAAGAACCGGGTATTTACGAAGTCCCCAAAGGAGCCCTGCTTAACGACATCATTGAAGATGCAGGCGGGCTTACGGAAGAAGCATCGGTCAATAATATCAACTTTGTCTACCGGATAGAGTACAACATTTCTGTTTATATCCCGTCAAAAGACGAGGTGGCAACAGGTTTTGCAGGCGGAGACATAATAAGACAGGACGGTGTCTATGTCTGGGGTTCGTCTTCGGGCGGAGCTGAAGGCGGCGGGCAGGGTGAGACTCTGATGGTGAATATCAATACGGCTTCCGTTGATGAGCTTAAGAGCCTTCCGGGAATCGGTGAAGTGACAGCAAAAGCCATTGCCGACTATAGGAAGAATGAGCCCTTTAAGAGCATTGAGGACATAAAGAACGTAACCGGAATAGGGGATTCCAAGTTCAACAGGATAAAGGATTATATCTGCGTATGAACGTCAGGTGTAACCGTAAAGGCCTCTGACGCTTACTTCGCCGCTTCTTAAGTCCTCGGTGGAACCGTCATCGAACTCCACCTTGAGCGTGAAATCATCATTGATGGCAACGGCAGTGCCTGATCTGCCCTGGCTGTTTTCGGCGAGCTGAGGATATGCAACGATCTTGCTTCCGGTGGTAACGTTGCACTGACGGTAGCGGTTAAGATAGTACTCATCGTCAGGCCATCTGTAAGCAATGTCTCCCAATGCCTTGATGAGCTCTGCTGCAAGCAGGGAGCGGTCAAAGTTTTTTCCGCCGTTTTCTATCGATATGGAGGTGGCTATCTGTGATAGATCTTCAGGGAATGAGCTCTCATTGACATTTATCCCGATACCGATAATGCAGTTATCGATAAGTCCGCTTTCAGCTTCCACCGTAACCTCTGTCAGTATGCCGCAGATCTTCTTCCTGTTCATCAGAACATCATTTACCCATTTGATCTGTGTATCGGCCTCGTAGGCGTTGTAAACCGCATCAGAAACAGCGACAGCGGTCCAGCTTGTCAGATTGGAGATCTTGTCAAAGCCGGATTCCGGTTTGAAAAGGTAAGAGAGGTATATCCCGACGCCTTTAGGTGACTCAAAACTCCTGCCGCGCCTGCCTTTGCCGCCGGTCTGATGGTCAGCGATCACCACAGTGCCTGAAGGCGCACCGCTTCTTGCCATATCCTTAAGGACATTGTTAGTGGAGTCCACGCTCTCGAAAACATGAACATTCCGCGAGACGGTCTCAGGAAGATGTACAGAGACCGAACCCTTTGTGAGGACATCAGGACATTTGGTGAGAAGATAACCCTTATTGGTTGACGAAATGATCTCATAACCTTCTTCCCTCAGCGCTTTTACGGCAGAATTCACCGCGGCTCTGCTTACTCCGAGCTTGCGGCTGACCGTCTCTCCGGAGATATAATCCTCCCCGTGGTATATGAGCTTCAGAACATCGTCTTTAAGCATTATCTATCCTTTCCGTGATAAATATCATCAGGCTTTGACATCTTTTATATATTATTTAGCAAAAATAATAACACTTTAAGTCGAATGTGCGGTAAAATATTGTCGGTAAAGTGCTTATTTTTTATGCGTTAGGGTGAACATGGGTATATATTCAATTGTTTTGGCAGTTATTATGCTGCTCAGCATGTTATCTACTTTTGCGCTCGTCCTCTTTTCGAGACGCGGCGCCAATACACTTGAAATACTCATTTCAGTTTGCATCATGGTGAGCAACGCGGGCTATTTTGTGCTCTCATGTTCCAGAAATATCCAGGAAGCAGTTATTGCAAATGCTTTGGCTTATGTCGGCGGAATATTCCTGCCGCTTCTGGTCGTATATATCCTTATCGATTATTCGAATTCCAAGGTCCCTACCTGGTTCTCAGTTATCATTCTTTTTATCAACTTAGTAGTCTTTATCTCAGTTCTGCTTACTGACAGACTTCCGTTTTTCTATTCGGCAATGCAGTTCATTCCGGGAGATCCTACCCAGCTGCTCAAGGAAGCCGGATTTTTCTATTACATCAGATACATCATCCTCGCAGTGGAAGTCGGCCTTGCAGCATTCTTTACGATCCTGACATATCTCGGCAGAAGAAATGCCTCCTTCAGGATCATGATGATCTATGCAGGATCCCTTCTGGGTGCGATCCTTGTATATCTGGCAAGACGTATCTTTGACATCAAGTACGATCTGGTTCCTTTCTTCTACTTCTTCTGCACATGTATACTTGATTATGTCGTTACCAGATCGACGATCTATAACGTTAATCTGAGCGTTCAGGAGAAGATAAATGAGCTCAGTACATACGGCTATCTTGTTTTTGACAGGAAGTTCAGATATGTCGGATCCAACTCCGTATGCGAGAAATTCTTCCCTGAGATCAGCAATATGCGAATCGATTCCAAGATAATCGCTAAAGACTACGCACTCAAGGATCTCCTCAAGTGGGTAACCAAAAATGCCACGGATGCTACCGAGGACAAGCAGAACCAGGGCAAGTACAAGAAAGCTATAGTCATCAACGACAGAAGCCCCAGTGAAAGACGCCACCTTGAGTGCGAGATGAGCTTCATTCATTTCGGCTTCGAAAATCACGTTTCCGGCTACCTCGTTGAGATCATAGACGATACAGAACAGCACAACATGATCGAGTCCATGAGCTTCAGAGGTGAGTCCTTGAAGCGTGAGGTCGAGCGTCAGACCAAGAGAGCCAAGTCGATGCAGATGTCCACTATCCTCGGCATGGCGGCCATGATCGAATCCCGTGACAACTCCACCGGAGGTCACATCAACAGAACATCCGCATGCGTTGCTCTCTTCGTAGAGCACTTAAGGAAGCTTGACGACTACAACATGAGCGAGAATTACTGGGATTCAGTAATCAACGCTGCTCCTCTCCATGACCTCGGTAAGATCGCCGTTGACGACGCTATCTTAAGAAAGCCTTCCGGCCTTACAGACGAAGAGTATGAGAAGATGAAAGTCCACGCGGCATACGGCGCCAAGATCATGAGCAAGGTCCTTGAAGATGTAGATGACAAGGAGTTCGTTTCCGTCGCTACCAATGTTGCCCATTATCACCATGAGAAGTATAACGGAACCGGCTATCCTGACAGATTAAGGGGAGAGAATATTCCTTTTGAGGCAAGGATAATGGCACTGGCAGATGTTTTCGATGCCCTCGCAAGCAGACGTTATTACAAGGAACCTATGTCCTACGATGAGGCTTTCGAGATCATCCGTCAAGAACTCGGACATCACTTCGATCCCCATCTCGGACGCATCTTCATCTCACTGAAGCCGGAGATCATCAGTCTCTACGAGTCCTTCAAGAATACCGATTACGCAAGGTAATTGATTATCAGGAACAGTGCAGGGATGCACTGTTTTTCATTAATCCAAGTGGAAGAACTATTTTGAAGGTTATGGGGAAAATAGTTGCTGCGGCCGCCTGAATAATAACGCCAATTTACATTTCGTCGTTGATTATGTTCCTGACCCACTTGTATTTCTTGTAGTGAATGAATACAGCGGGAAGCTTAACTATCTCATCAAGGTTCAGGATAAAATATACGGCCATGACAGGCCAGTTAAGTTTGAATGCAGCTATGTAGCCGAGGGGGACGATGAATGCCCACATGGTAATCGTGTCGCAGATAAAGCCGAACTTTGTGTCGCCGCCTGCGGAGAATACGCCACCGATGAGAGTGGAGTTGATAGATCTTCCAAGTATGTAATAGCTGCACATCATGAGCATTATGAACAGATAGTGCTCAGCCGTATCGGTGAGATGGACAAAGTGGAGGATCACAGGAGCCGAAGCCGCTGCTATAAGTCCCAGGACGATTCCCGATATTATCGTGATCTTCAATAACTTGTCGCCGTATAATTTCGCTGTGTCATACCTGCCGGCACCAAGCTCATTTCCGATAACGATAACGCTTCCGCCCGCAATGGCAAAGCAGAGGCAGGATACAAGGTCTTTTACGATCGCCGTAATGCTGTTGGCGGTCGAAGCATCCATGCCGCGGTATCCGATGATGGCCGTGATCATGGTAAAGCCGAAGCCCCAGAGAAGCTGGTTCAGAAAATAGGGAAGAGTGTATTTTGAGAAACGTTTTCTAAGGTCCGGATCGACATGAAATACATTCTTTATCCTCAGCCTGAATTTGGTAAGTTTAAGCAAAAATACCAGGCAGATAATAAAGCCGGTGAAATTGGATATCGAAGTGGCAAGTGCCGCACCTGCCGCGCCCATTGCCGGAACACCGAGAAGACCGAATATGAATACCGCGTTGAGGAGTATGTTCAGGAATACCATAACAACACTGGCGATCGTGCACTGCTTGACGTATCCGACATTCTTGAGCAATGTCTCGAAAATATAAGCCAGAGTCATGAATACATATGAGAAAGACGCAAGCCTCAGATAAGGAACGCCGTTTTCAATGAGCAGGGGTTCATAGGTAAATACGCGCATAATGCCTTCGGGAATGAACATCGAGCATCCGAAGAATACGATCATTACGGGAAGAGCCAGCGCAAACATGTAACCGAAGACTTTCTCGATCGATTTGGTGTCACCCTTGCCCCAGTACTGAGCAGCGAGCATTGAGCCGCCTGCGGTGATGGACATCGAGAAAAGCGTAAGAACGAGTACGACCTGGGTTGCCAAATTTACCGCAGTCATTGATTCCTGCGATAAAAAGAGCAGCATGACAGCATCCGATACGGGGATCAGTGCAAACACGAAGTGCTGCAGGGTCATCGGCAGTATCAGCGATATCAGTTTCTTTCTAAATGATGTGTCTTTCTCGTTAGGCATGTGAAGATTGTATCAGAGAATCGCCGAAAATAAAGGTTTTCCAGGGGTTAAGCCTGATTCACTAAGAAAAAACAAGCGAATGATAACAGCAACAGTTATGACGGTTCGTAAAGCTCCCAGTTCGCGTCATTCCAAATATCATCGTGAACCGTAAGCCAATATCCTTTGGGGTCTTTAAACTGCGTTCCGTTATTGGTAATGGTGCTGAACTCATGTGATACATATACCAGCTGGCAGGCGGATGCGTCTTTGGCGGTGATGGGCTTGTCAGTAAAAGGATTAACGGGATCTTCGATGACGCCGCTTGATGCCAGATAAGGTGTGTCGGCATTAGTCATGAAATCGCCTGATACGGTAAAGCCAGTCTGGCCGAAATCCTTTACCAGGAGAACGGGGTTTACCCATTCGGCGTCAAAGTTATATTCCATAACGATAAGGTCATCGAAGTTATTTAATCCGTAACCGTGATCAGATACGATTATTATCCTTGTGTTGTCGTAGACACCATTTTCGCGCAGGTAGTCTAACCACTGAGCAAGGAGGATGCATGCTTCAGCGTCGCACTGATAATGCTTGTAGCTTTCCTCGTTATCCAGATACATCGGAACGTTATTTACGACCGGCGGCGCGTCGAATGTCTCGTCAGAGAGCAGACAGACCTCGTGTGTCGTCTCATTTGCAAACATGGCAAAGCAGTTCTGATCAGAATCGGTGACAGTCGTGAATTCGCTCAGGGAGGAAAGTGCCTGGTGTTCTCTGATATATGTGCCGTTCATGTTTTCGGGCACGGAATCGTTATAGAAGTGATTGTACGATCCGTCTGAATAGATCACAGGCTGGAAAAGATAGGGGAGAGTCCTCATGAGGCCATAGCAGAAGAAATTCCTGTTGAGGCGCTCTTCCAGCTCTATGCCTGATTCAGAAAGGATCTCGCTCTTCATCGATCTCGAAAAGTTATAAGCATGAATGTCCGGGTTGTCATCATAGATGCTCGTATCTGCAAGCCACTGGTAATTCGCATACGGCGGATCGCCTACGGTCACGTACCATCCGTTGTTAGCGAAAAGCGTCGGGAGCACCTTGAGCGATTCGTTGTGCTTGTCCACCAGAAGCTCGTCAGATCTTGCGTTAAGCATATCGGGCGTGTATTCGTATCCGCCAAAAAGAGACGGCGCGGCAAAGTTGGTGTGCTCGCCTAAAGATACGGTGTTCGGATAATAAGTAAATCCGTCGAAGCTTGAAGCCAGCTCAGGATTTTCCGTGAAGATGTATGGAATGTAGGCGCCGATCATTCTGTCCATCATGATAACGACAACATTCTGTCCCGTCGCAGACATAGGAATGCTGATGTCTCCATATGAATTGAGGTCATATTTAGTTTCGCGGTATGCGTAATAGTAAAAGCCTATGCTTGTTACGGATATCGCGAAAACGGATAACATGAATACCACGATAAGCTTTTTGGTAAAGTCAGGCTTCTTTTGACAGATGAACATTATCCCGGCAAAAACTATGATGTCGACGGCAAGGTTAAGGATCAATTCCCACGCCGTGAAAGACATGTGCTTCTCATAGATCAGTCTGTAAGTCAAAAGTCCCAGATCTTTATTAAAAACGATGTGATTGATGATGCCGACTGCAACGGCAGCGATGAAAGCATGAGATATCCTCTTTCCATGCTTGCCTTTGACCAGATAAAAGAATACCGGCACCCATATCATGAACGTGCCGAACGCTATAAGGGCGCTGCTTAGCACATATTGCATCGGCGAGTGCGGGTTGTCGATGAAGGTGTTGACGAGCTCTGCCGGATTCTTGGTAATGATGTCAGAAGGTATCATGATACCTGTCATTACGGCGAGAACAGAACAGCATAGAAGCACTGTTATCATGTCACCTTTGGATTCAGCAGACAGGAGCTTCTGATCCTTTTTAAGAGCAGGCTTCTTAATGTTCATTACGATATTCTTGACGAGCGAGAAGAGGTTATTTAATGTCCAGTAGAAGACAAGACCAGAAGGTGATCCGTAGAGCAATACAAGGAATACAAGCGCTACAGCTATAAGCTTGAGCTTGTCCTTCAAAGGTCCTTTGTTCGTATAGATAAACGAAGAGACAATGTTTATGACTGTCATCAGTATTGGGAGAAGATTGATATTTAAGCTTCCGATGCTGATGAGGGCGTCAGGCATGGAAAGATCCCTGACAGGACCTAATGATATTCCGTTAAGCAGATCAAGGTGCGAAAGAAAACTGTAGGCAGCAATGAAGAAAGGGATCTGAAGGAACAGCGAGATCGAACTCTTGAGCGCATAAACGGGCTTATAGTTATTGATCTTGTAGTATTCCTGGAGCATCATGAAACGCTCGTCGCCTTTAAACGTGCTCTTGATATGCTTGATCATTGGTGACATTACGGATTGAATGTCACGTTCCTCCGCCTGAAGGGCATCCGCGCGCTTATACAACGGGAGTACAAGGAAATTGACGGCAAGGCTCATTACCAGTATAGACCAGCCTGCATTACCTGTTGCTTTATATGCATAGAAAAATATGACCTCAAAAACAAGTTTCAGAGGTTCAACGATTAGAAAAAACAGATAATTCCAAAATGTCATAATCACCCTTGCACGACCGATATTATCTGAAGGAGATTATATCATGAATGTAATTTAGGCAGATAACTGCAACATTTTACTTTGTTTTATTGTATAAATAGTGTAGGGATAATACTCTGAACAACGGCCTGCTCAAGGAGAATTCATATGAAGAGGATAAAGATATTGGTTGCTGCAGGAGTTTTGGCGTTTGCCTCAGTTTGTCTTGCAGGATGCATAGAACAGCTTCCGCCGGATACTGCTCCGGATACCTCAGCGCCTGCGCCTGTTCCGTCGGAAACAACAGATGCTCCCAATGAAGTACCTGATTATCTATCCGACCGCGGCCTTATCATCAGAGGGGAAAAGGTTCAGGTCGATGAGAAGAATTCATACCGCAAGGATTCAGATAATGAAACATATTGGTTCATGAAGTGTTATTGCGACTGTGATCTTTCGGTGGAAAGCACGGATGAAGAGTTCAGTCATTTTCTTGAACGGTTCTCCGCTATTCCGTATCTTACTGTGTATTATGATGTTGCTGACTGCGCGACTCTCCAATATAAGAATGGCAATACGTCGTTTAATTGCCGGATATACAAAACAGGTTCCGTGCATGGGAATCTGTCAGACGGAAGCATTTACATTGAGGATGATCCGGGCTACTTTGAATCCGCATATTACAGCAATGACGGTAAATACTACTTGCTCGAAAACAACAGTATCGCAGAAGATATCCTCTTACGCTTCTTAGAGCCGGCGATGGCAAAAGTTGCCATCAGTTTCTACGGCGGAAATAAGGATCAGACAGCAACTTTTGATAATTCGGTTATTATAGAAAACATCATAGATGTCATGCATTCTTTTGAAGCGGTGACCATTGATAAGAGTGCGGATGACATTTTGTCAGGGCCGGATGTTTCCTGCGTTTCTTTTACGGATGATGCAGGGAAGACGTATGATTACTTTTTCGCTGATGACAAATACATGGTCTATAACGGTACGGTTTATGAATTAAGTGAAACGGAACATGTTGACCGCATCCTCAGAGCGACAGGGTACTGGAGATCCAAGGATGAGCCTGTTCCTGAAGAAGAACTTGAACTCAGACGGTATCTGAATCTTAAGGGTCCTTATTGGTATTCGCCTCTGGCCTTTTTCGATGTGACCGGAGACGGTGTTGATGATTACTGCACGACCGTGTCAGGCGGCAGCGGCTGGTACAGATCTTATGTTGTTGTCTATGACCCGGTATCAAAGACCGGTTACAGTCTTTCCGATCATAATTTTGACTACATGATCCGTAATGACGAAGAATTGGGAAGCGGCAGGCTAGGCATCCTGAAACGGAAAGGTACTAATAACAGTGAATCTTTCCCTGCTTCCGGAGTTACCGGAACGGTTGAATTTGTTGACGGTGAGCTTCAGTTTGTTCCGGATGAGTGACTTCCGGTATGACCGCGGAAAAAGCTAACCCATACCAATGGTAGAAAAAATAATATACAATCCATATTGGTAGTATCTTCAATGCAACCCATACCAGTGGTATGGTTAGATTGGAAGGCAGGTATGGATAATGGAAATCAAAGTAGCTGAAAACATTAAGAATCTGCGTAAGGAACACTCCATGACACAGGAGCAGCTTGCTGATGCTCTCGGAGTCTCAATAGGCGCAGTCTATAAGTGGGAAGCAGGCCTCTCAATGCCTGAGATCAAACTGCTGATGGAGATCGCAGACCTTTTCGGAATCTCGGTTGACGCATTGCTCGGATATGTCCAGCAGTCCGGCAGTGTGGAGGGCAGAGTCAAGAGGATACAAAAGCTCACTGCCGTTAAGAATTTTGAAGAAGCTATACCCGAGGCTGATAAGGCACTTAAGAAATACCCCAACAACTTCCGTCTTGTCTATACCTGCGCTTTCATGTATATGGTCAAGACCACTGAAGATAAGTGCAGGGAGTCGATGTTCAAGTCAAACGAGCTGTTTGAGAAAGCATTGTCTCTCATGGATAAGAACACTTCCGGCGATGTAAGCGAAATAGCGATAATGAATTACATTGCCACCAATTATCTTTCTGTGGGCGAGACCGAGAAAGCACTCGAAATATTCAAAAAGAACAACATAAGGAACATCAACAGCAGCCTGATAAGTTACCTATATGCCGTTGAGCTCAAGGAGCCTGACGATTCACTTAAATATGCCAAGAGAACGATAATCGATGTCGTCATATCGATCAGCAGAACCATATACGGGATCTCATATGCATATGCTCTGAAGAATGACAGGGCCTGCATATCTTCGCTGGAGTGGTTATCCGGTTTCCTTGATTCGCTGAAAACCGATCCTGATACTATAGTCTACACAGATAAGTTCAAGATCGTATCACTTGCCCTTCTTGCTGTCTGGGAGGAGACCTTCGGCCATACGGCAGACGCTCAGACGCACATTCACGCGGCATATGACCTTGCCGTAAAATTTGATGAAGCGCCTGTCTATAATGCACAGGGAATGCGGTTTGTCGGCGATTCTGAAGGCGTGCTCATCGATTCATTCGGCAAGACCGTCTGTGAGGCTGTCGAAAATTATGTTTTCGAGATAGTTCCTAAGAACAAGGCATCCAAAAAGATAAAGAAGACATGGGACGAGCTTAAAAAGAACTGAGATATCTGCCCTTAGGGTTAAGGAGCCAAAATGAGTAAATCTGTTTTTTCACCGGTAAAGATCCTGATAACGGGAATCGTGCTTTTTGTCTTAACTATAGTAAACGTTGTTGCTTATTATGCTCTCGGTGCGATCTACAAGTCATTGAATGAGTGTTCTGACAACCCGTATTGGACATTCGAAGAGCAGCTTGATTCATATCCTTCGTTCACAGGCATGGTCAAAGAGATCAAGCATTATGATGAGATCGCATCAGTTATGGATTGGGATGATCCTGAAGACTTTTCATCCACAGATGCGTTTGCCGGAGATTCGTTGTTTAAGGATACTGATTCAGTCAGGGTCGGTGATTACTATCTGTCAAATATTTATATCAACATAAGCGGCCGCTGGTTCTATTCAGACCAGCCGATACATGTGTGGAACAGCATTTCTGATTCAGAGTATGGTCTGGATATTTCCGTTGGCTCGAAAATAACCGTTGCCTACGGTCAGAAAGAGGGCATTGATGGATACGATTATATCTATGCCATAAAACCCAATTCGTCACACGGCTCCTCATCTTCCACCGGCTATATTCTGTTTGTCCTGATACCTAGTATCGCAGTGCTCATATTCAGCCTGCTGCTGATCTTCCTTGGAAACAGATCCGGGGCACTGCGCATCGTATCAATAGTTATGATCGCACTGGCTTTGATCTGCGGTTTGTTAGGAACATACTGCGTGACAACATATTTGCAGAAGTCAAAACAGGCAGTTCAGGTAGTCCGCGCGCACGCACCTGTCATATATCTTTATAATGTCAGCCCTGAACTTGTAAACGTAAGGCTTGATATCAAAGGCGGTCTTACATGCACTTACCCTAAATACGATCCTTCGGAAGGCTGGAACATCAAGGCTTCTCCGGACGGCACACTTACTGATCTTAACGGCAGGGATTACGAATATCTTTTCTGGGAAGCAGACCTTGAGTTTGCACCCGACTTGAGCCACGGGTTCTGCGTTAAGGGTGAAGATTCAGCCTTGTTCCTGGAAAAATCCTTAAAGCAGCTTGGGCTTACGGATACTGAAGCTAATGCCTTCCTCATGTACTGGCTCCCTCAGATGGAAGCAAATGAATATAACGTTATATCTTTCCAGACTGACGCCTATGAAGATTCCGCGTCGCTTCAGATCACACCTGAGCCTGACACTGTTATCAGAGTCAATATGCTGTGGTATCCCTCTGATGTTTATGTTGATATTGAGCCGGAGGAACTATCCGGCATCGCTCCCTCAGCACGTGAAGGCTTCACGGTCGTTGAATGGGGCGGCGAGATATTGGGTGAATAGCTGGTTGTAAATCTTTACCGCTGTGAAGCGCAAATACCCTGGGAATATAGGAAGGATTCAGATTCACGGCGTTTTCACGGCATAGCCGTGAATTTGCCGTGAATAACTGCGTTTTGGGGCTGGATTCACGGCGTTTTCCCGGCATGACCGTGAATTTGCCGTGAATAATATATGAGAAAGGTTTTCGGGCGCGACACAACATAACCCTCGTAAAACGGCCGTAGGGGTTAACTTGTTTTGCTGCCATAGCAGGGTGATTCTCCCCCGGCCGGCACATCTCCCTGCGGAACTCTGTCTATATCATGTTGATGTTGAATCCTCTTGACAAGCCGCGAAAATGTTGTATGCTTTGTATTATAACAACTAATACAAAGCATACAAGCGCAAAAGAATAACGCATGTATGAAATGCCATGAAAGGGAGTGGTGTTATGGATAAGAAGAAATTAATTAAGTTCCTGGTGTTTGCTCTTGGTCTGTCATGGGCAATTCAGATCGTAGTATCGATCTTAAGCTTTAAGATAGGCGGACTTATCGGAAATTATGTTTTCCAGGGCGGACTTGCAATAGTTATGTTCACGCCGCTGATCGCTTCGATCATTGCGAAGACGGGAATTAAGCACATAGGCTGGAAGCCGAGGCTGAAAGGTAATGTTAAGTGGATATTCTTTGCGATCCTGATGCCTGTTGTGTTCTCGGTTTTGGGATGTGTCATTTTCTTTGTGATATGGCCTGAACTTTTCAGTTTTGACGGATCTTATATGCTGCTGGTAGTTGAGGAACAGGGAATAGATCCCGTTGAGTACAAGCAATCACTTGAGATGGCGGGTCTTAACATGCAGACACTGTCCCTGATCCAAATGATCCAGTGTGTAACTTATGCGCCTTTCGTTAATATGTTACTGGCAATAGGCGAAGAAGCCGGATGGAGAGGATTCCTGTATCCTGAACTCAACAAGAAGTTCAGCAGAGTTCTGACATGGATCATCGGCGGCGTTGTCTGGGCGGCATTCCATTTCCCGGCAATGCTGATAGCAGGCTATGAATACGGAACAAACTACATCGGAGCTCCCGTACTCGGACTGGTTACATTTACTATCACAACCATTGTTTGGGGTATGTTCCATGAGGTGATCTACGATAAGACTAAGTGCATATGGTTCCCTGCGCTTCTGCATGGTTCCATCAATGCGGCAGCTTCAATGTTCCAACTGTTTTTGAACGGCGGACAGATCGGACAGATCGAGAAGCTCGCGGTCTTCGGACCTGCTCCTCACGGCCTCATAAGCATAATCCCGACGGTCATCATTGCTATAATACTTGCAGCATCTGTTCTTAAAGAGAATAAAAAGATTGCTTAATAAAGCGGGGGCGAAATATGGTCATAAAGATAGATGAATATTCAGATGTGCCTATCTATATGCAGATCAGAAACCAGATAGTTATGGGCATCTCCTCCGGTGAACTGAAAGCCGGGGAGCAGCTCCCGACTGTAAGGGCACTTGCGCTGGAGATCGGAATCAACACGATGACGGTCAGCAAGACTTACCAGATGCTTAAGAGCGAAGGGTACATAATGACCGACCGCAAGAACGGTGCCCGCGTCAGGCAGCAGATAGAGAAGACAGGCATCATTTCTGATGAGAATAAGAATGAATTGAGAAGGATAGTATCTGAAGCGAGGATCTCCGGAGTATCGAAGAAGGATCTCCAGAAACTTGTTGACGAATACTATGCGGGGAATGTTTGAGGCCTTAGGAGAATAATAAATGGATTTATCTATGGATATTGTGCTTTTGATAATAATGGTACCGACATTGCTGATAATGTTTTTCTACGAGTACCCGTCTAAATGGAGTGAGAGGAAATTCATTTTCGGTGTCAGGAACCGCGAAGAGTTTAAGGAAGAGAAGGCTGTTTTGGAGATCGATAAGATAGTCTCAAAAACCAGGAAACAGGCGATCGGCTTTATGATCTGTTCATTCGCTCTGATGGGACTGATCATGCTCATTCCTGACGAGATGATACGCATGACAGTATTGGTATTCTTCATCATTGCAGACCTGTTTATTTTCTCGATACCTTTCATGAGATCCAACCGTGAGATGAAGACCCTCAAGCGGGAACTCGGCATAGGATCATCAGGAACAACATATGCTGATCTGAAGAGTGCGGGAACCGTGCACGCATTAAAGCTCACGAGCATCATTATTCCTAATGCTTTAACAGCTATTATCTTTATCTGTGCGCTCATTTTTGATCTCGGTGTAACGGGCCTTTCACCCGCGCCGGAAATGACTTATGCGCTCACGGCGATGACAGGATCTTTCCTTTTCACCGGACTCATGCTGATTCCGATCTCGATCATGATGGATCACATCCGCAATGAAGTAATCTCATCGGACAGCGATACGAATATTGCTTATAACAGGGCAAAGAAAAAGGTTTATGCAGACATGTTCGTGCTCATGTCATGGATCAACACCGGCGTGGTCATCTTATACGCGATCCTTCTTTTCTTTGTGAACAACGATATGGTCCTTATAATCCAGATGACTGCCTATCTGCTCTTGCTCATGGCTGCGCTTGTCATCCTCGTAAAGAAGTCACTGGCTATTGATAAGCGTTATCGCAAGGAAACGAACATTGATGTTGACGATGACGATAAATGGATCTTCGGTGCTTTCTACTATAATCCTGATGACAGGAGACTTAATGTAGCAAAGAGAATGGGAATAGGCGGCACCATCAATATGGCGCATCCTGCGGGAAAGATTATTACCATAGCATTCGCGGTCTTTATCATCGCAACACTTGCTTTTATGGGCTTCGTGGTATCTCTCGGAAAATCCACCATGAAGGCAGATATCGTTGATGACACTCTTGTCTGCAATCTGGTTGTTGATCACTATAAGATACCTTTATCGGACATAAACGATCCGGAGCTTTGTGAGATGAAGAAGGGCTTCTATCTTTCAAGACAGGTAGGCATAGGCATGGAACCATATTTCATCGGGAAATTCATAGTAAACGGTGAACCGGGTTGTGAGATATTCCTCAATACTGAGACGGATTACTATGTGAGATTTGTGGTAAAAGGAAAGACTTATTGTATCAGCGGGAACTCCGATGAAGAGACGAAGGCTCTTTTCGAGGCCCTGAAAACGAATTGAAAAACTGAAACACGAACCCGATAAGCGGCCATTTTCTATTGGCCGCTTTTTTTGTCTCGAAAATATTTCCCGTTTGGAGATTATTGCGGTAAAATATCTTTTAGGGAAATACGGAATACTGTATGGCCGGGAACCATACGGGATGGATACGTACGTTGGGGAAAGAAGGAAATAATGCAAAGAAGGACGAGAAGGTTCATTGCGGCCGTATTGGCGCTGTCGTTGATGTTGTCTGTAACATCATGTAAAAAGGAATCATCGAGAAAAAAAGAGATCAGGAAGATAACTGAAGATACCCCCTGGTTTAACTGCAATGCTGTTGAAGTCGAGGCGGGTACTGCACCGGATGAGGTGGTCGAGTATGCACATCATTACCTTGCCGGTGCAGATAATGACTATATTGTTGTCTATACATTTGGCAGGTACAAAGAACCGCCGTATTATGAGATCGATATGGATACATTCGATTACAATTCTTACAATTTTGAAGTTGCGACCGTGATCGACAGGAATACAAAGGAAGTGGTCAACACCATTGATTTTGAAAGTTATATAGACGAGATAAAGAATCCATATGAATCTGTCGATTCCGTTTATTTTTCGAACGGTGTTATCAAGGCCAAGAGTAATATCAAAGAAAGAGATATCGATCCGCTGACCGGGGAACTGCTGGAAACCCACAGCTTAAACAGCACTGATGATATCTTCTCTAGTTACTATAAAGCCGGGGATTATGTTGTTGATGTCGAGTCACACAGTTCAGAGTATGGTGATTATTACAGCATTCTAAATATCCAGGATCCGGACGGAAGCACCAGATCCGTGGAAGTAAAGGAAATGGGTAATACCATATATGTACAGTGTGTTTTGTCTCTGGGTGTGAATAAAGCTCTTGTCCCTGCAACGACTTCCAAAGGTGATGCGTTCTATGAACTGGATCTTATAAGCGGAGAGCTTTCAAAGACTGACGGTAAAGAATATGAGTGGCTGAATATTGAAGATCTTTTTTCATCTTTTACAGGATCTGACGGTCAGATCTATTGCGTGGGAGACGACGGAATATACAGGATCGATGCAGAGAAAAAGAAGAATGAAGAAGTGTTCAGATACAGCTGGTGTAGTCTCAATAAAGGCCTTTGGAATGATTTTGAACTGATTGAATATACAGAAGATTCCATTATCTATTTAGGTCAGACTGAAGAAACGCCTCTCTATTCCGGAGAGAAAAATTCTTTTAAGATCATTGAACTTACCAGGGCTGAAAAGAATCCTCATGCGGGAAAGACAATACTTGAACTTTACTGCAGTTCCGCAGACAGTGATGTCGGGAAAGCCATCGAAATGTTCAATGAGACAAATGGAGAATACTTCATTGAGAGAATTGATGATTATGACTACAGCAAATACTTTGATGAAAGCTTAGTTGATTTCAATTATGGAGATCCGTATGAATTGTCCTTTCTTCATGCAAGTGCAGGTCTGAGTAATGACCTTGCTATGGACATCATGAGCGGTGACGGTCCTGATATCCTGATAAATACAAGTAAGTATGCGCAGCTGTATAATCCGGATTATCTGGTTGATCTCTCGCCATATCTGAAAGAACTGGATAACGATGGTTATTTCATGAATATAATCGAAGGCGCAAAGACTGACGGTGCGCTCTACCAGCTCCCGGTGAGTTTTACGATCGAAGGTATCGTTACGGATGCAAGTATGGCCGGCAGTTCCGGAGTCGGATTTACACTTGATGAATATAAAGACTTTATCAGAGGCCCCCTTAACGGCTACGATCTTATAAATTCCGGGCAGGCGATATATTTCTCAATGCTGTTTAATTCCATGTCTGACAGGTTTATCAGAGATGGTAAGGTCGATCTGTCCTGCCCTGAATTTGAAGCAATAGCTGATTATGTGAAGGACAATGTTCCTGAATATGGTTTTGATGTAAATGATATTCCGGATGAGGTAAATAACCGTGCGCACTATTTCCCTGTAACAGGAATAGGCGGATTCTTTCTTTTAAGACAATTTAATAGCAAAGAACCTGTGATACTCGGCATTCCTTCGATAGACGGACGGGGACCGTCGTATACATCGTCTTGTTCTGTTGCGGTCTCTGCGCAGGCGACTAATATTGATGCCTGTGCTGAGTTTGTAAAGATCTTATTATCTGAAGATATTCAGGAAGGTATTGCCCTGGAAGATGGTTTTGTTATATCGCGTAAGGCATTCCGCGAAGCAGGTGAGAAAGCAATTGAGTTTTATAATAACGGCGGTACCTCTGCTTCGATGGGATCTGGCATAAGAGTTGAAGACGGACAGGAATTCACAATGCAGGACATCGACCAAATTGCTTATGTTGTTTCCACGTGCTCGAAAATCAAATCCGAAGATCAGGCAATGAGCCTGATACTGATAGAGGAAATGCCTGCATATTTTCTTGGTCAGAAGAATCTGTCGCAAGTAATAAAGATCGCGCAGAACAGAATGCAGAAAATACTTGACGAACGGGGCTGACAGCTATCCGGGGCTTTCTTCTTCCTGTATTATCGAAGTTGATTTATCAACTACTGACTTGCCGAACCATTTCTTTTTGTACCAGTAGTACATTACGATGAGACCGCGGATGCATTCATCCGTGGCGGTACCGATGTAGATGCCGGCAACTCCGATGCCTGCAGCGACACCGAGAAAATAACCTGTTGAAAGCCCTAAGCCCCAGTTGCAGAGTATACCGGCAATAAGCGGGAATACATAAGCACCGGCAGCTTTAAGGCTGTTTACGAATGTCATGTTAAGGCAGCGCCCTATCTCAACGAAGATATCGGCGATCATGATCATCTGACCAAGAGCGATTATGTTCTGATTCTGAGTAAAGATCCGAAGGGTGTAGCTGCATGCAAGCGCGTTGATTGAAGTAAGCGCGATCGTAATTGGAAGAGAAGTTATCAACGTCTTGAAGACTCTCCTGTATGCCTCTTCCTGCTTTCTTGCACCGACGAGATGCCCGGTTATTATCTGCGTGGATAATGCACATGCATTAGAGAAGATTATCGCTAATGATATCAGTGTATTGCAATAAGACCTGGCATTTACGGCATCGTCTCCCATTGCATTTACAAAGGAAAGGAGAGTGGTCTGATATAGGTTGTATGTAAGGTTTTCGCCTGCTGTAGGTAGTCCGATCCTTATCATCTTTCCAAGAAATTTTCCGGGGAAAGGCACCAGATAGCGGAGAGAGATCTTTCCGATCTTTTTGGCAAAGAAGAATATGAAGACAGCCACTACTGCAAGTGCTCTTGCTGCAACGGTCGATATTGCAACGCCTGCGACGCCCATGTTAAGGAAGGTAAGAGGACCGTATAAGAACAGGTAATTGCCGAAGATATTAAAGATGTTGATGGCAAAGGTAACGTACATGCCGATCTTGGTATAGCCGTTGCACCGCAGTATCTGAAGCATTACGTTAAATACGGCCGATAAGAATCCTGCGCCTCCTACAATGTAGATGTATATCATCGAATAGGGACGCATTTTCGCTGACACATGAAGGAAATCCATGATCAGGGGATTAGCCGCACAGAAAGCGCCGCTGAGAATGATACCGATCACGAGGTTGACCACGACTGCGAGCGTGTAGATCATGTCCATCTTGTCGTAGCGCTTCGCTCCGAGATATTGTGCAACAACAACGCTTGTTGCGGTTGCGATGACATTGAAGAGAATGTACATCATGAACATGATGGTGTTGGCGTTTCCGACAGCGCCTACCGCAGATTCGTCATAGTGGCTCAGCATGATGGTATCGACATTGTTGAGCATCGTGTTAAGCAAAAGCTCAAGGAACATCGGCCCTGCCAGTATCAGCAGCGGAGTCTTCTCGTCTATGACCATGGTTTTATTGTTTTTTAATGAATTCCCCATATTATTTCTTCTCGAAAAATCCTTGTTTTCGAGAATAAATCTTACTACAAGACATATTTTTTATATATAAAGCAGCCGTATATTTCTTCACTAAAAATTGCTTCAGGACAGGCCCCCGAATTCGCAATTTTGAGATTTAAAGTGTCAATATTTCGAGCTGCACGGTTCTTGTTCAGGACCGGGTCTGATTGATATCAGATTAAGAAGTTAACTAATAGTTCTGTGATCAAGAATGCCGTTATTATCTTTGCCTGTCTGATCGTGATGATAATTGCAATGGCAGTAGTCAAAGCATTAAAGAGAAAGCATAACTAAAGCAAGTTCAGCATCTGAATTAGTTCTGTTCTCCTGGAGGTTTAATTTTCGGGAATAAATCAAATTAAACAAATTTCTCTGATATCTGCTATAATCCAGTTGTATTGGGGAGGAGTAGATATGTCTGAGTTTAGTTTAAAGAAAAAACTGTTGGTCTTAGCAGCTGTATTATCTGTCATTACGGCATTTTTACCATTATTTAAAGTTAAGGGCGTAGGCGTGGCCCTAAGCATTCCAAAAGAATACAGTCTGCCTATCCCTCTGATGCCGACAATTTACGGATTGGGAATAATCATTTCAGCAATTGCGATCGTGGCTTTTCTTATCTTAAGGATAAAGCCCGGTTATGCCATTGCTGCGGTAGTCGATTTTGCTATATCAATGGTAGGTCTTATCGATCTGGCGAACAAAGCAAAAGCCGACCCGGATCTTTTGTTCGATCAGGTCGGCAATGCAATGTCCAGTTATGATATCAATGAAGTCGTAACAGCTCCGGGTTTTTATGTGCTGATAATCGTATCGGTCATGGTACTTTGTATGACACTGGTTAACTTCCTTGACAGGGAAGTGGAAGAGTAAACCTCTTTCTGACAGTTATACAAACCTTGGATCGTTGCGCGGATCTCCTTCATATACCTTTTTATGGTCTTTTATGAATTTAATAGTCAGTATGACAAGGACAACGGCGAATATGACTGTTGCGATAATAGCAGGCATAAATTTCTTGATCAGATACCAAGTCCTTTCTGACTGATTCGGATTGATCCTGCTGTTTGCATCATTCTTTGCATATTCGAATGCATCGACAAAGACATCTGTTGCGGATGTGCCGTTAGCGCTTTCGTCAACGATGCTCTTATTCATATGCTCGTAAACAGAATCGGTTACAAATTTACCGGCTTCATTACCTCTAAAACCCGCACAGGAAAAGTGAGTGCGCTGCTTTTCATTTCCGGGTACGGAATATAAGATTACGAAAACATTATCATTCATAGTAAACGTCGCATATTTATTTGCATAAGTTCCGACATCTTTATATCCTGCCTTTACCCAGTCTTCGTCATAGCACGAAATGAATACGGGGCATACTCCGGAGAGTTCATAGTATTCAGTGAATTTTGCCATGAGCTTTTCCTGATCGCTTATGACTCCGGCCTTATCGAAAATGGCAGGCTCGTAACTGGTTACTGGTATTTCATCTGAAACACTCACATCACCGCCGGCCGGGTTTGAGATAACCGCTCCTGTTCGATCCGGTATGAGTTTCTGCGGATTAGCAGTATCAGTTCCGGCACAAACGATTCCAATAACGATTACAGCAAGTAAAGCCGTGAAGATTATTGATATCGGCAAGTCCTTTTTCTGTTTTGCATATTTGTTTATATAGTTATCTCTGTTAAATGCATCTGCATTAGGATCGTATGACATATTATTCTCCTTACCCTGATTATCCCCGGTTATTTATGTTTGTTTATGCAAGACGCGGATCTTTGCGTACATCCTCTTTCCATGCATTTCTTTCTTTAATGAATTTTCTTATTACAACGATAAAGATAATAATGAATGCCAGTGAAACGATTATTAACGGAAGTGCTTCAAGAAAACCATTTTTAAGATTGTCTGCTGTTGTAGGATTCAGTTTACCCTGAGCATCCTTGATTGCAAACTTGAATGCGTTGTCAAGATTCTCATTAATGCTGAGTCCCTTGCTGATGCCGGAGTTGAGCATGTTCTTAAAGTGCAAGATCGTGTAAATAGTAATGATATTTACTGTGTTCTGTCCCTGAATAGCAGCAACTTTGTAAGTTGTCTTTTCAGATGAAACCTGGTTTACCGAGAATACGATTGCAAGATGATCCTGATCTTTGAAATCACGATCGTATCTGAATAATGTGTACTCTTTTAAGTTCTTTCCGGGCTTCCAGTCACTGTCGTTAACTGTATAGATTACAGGGCAGATGCCAGTAAGTTTATGATACTCGTCAAGTGTCTTTAAGAGTGCATCTTCATCATCGATGATTCCGGCTTCATCAAATACAGCCGGTGTGTAATTATTCTTCAGCTTGGCAGGCTTTGTTACAAAAGTTCCGCGTGCAATAGGAATGATTATGATGCAAGCCAGTATTGTTAAAACGAGAAGTGTAATTATTGTTGTTTTTAACGGGCTTGACTGAGGTGTAAGATAATTATCTGTTCCGTCATTTGTTGCTTCATCCAGCTGGCGGCCTGCAACTGCGTAATAACGCTCAGGTCCACGGAAATGAAATTTTACATTGTTGTTTGTATTGTTGTTTGAATTGTTGTTATTAATGTTTTTCATAGTAATCTACCCCTAGTAAAATACATCACAGGCTATAAAATCCTTGTGATCAATCCCTTTATTCCCATCTTAAATTGTCTTGCTGTGAAAGTGTGTTCAGTAAAATTATTTTCTTACAGGAGAAAGCAATTATTTATTCTTTAATTGCAGTGAACGCCACAAGATGTATATTCAGGCAAGCAGCAGAATCAGTCTCTGCTGAAACTTCGATCCCTTGTGTGTGGCATAATGTTCGCCTCCCTTAATCCTTCATATCCGGTTTGATACCGGAAAAATCCCCAAAACTTATTCCAAGTTTATTCTAGATAATTTTCACTGCATTTTCAATATGAATCGTACCGAAAACGTGCAAAACTAAGGGACGGAGCATGCAAGACATGCTTTTTCCCGCCCCAAACATTTCATTTGATTTTCATTTCAGCACGCGTGAAGAAAATTAACCACCAGCCCGTTGAATTCGTTGTACTTTTCGATGCTGCAGACGTGACCGCATTTCTCGATAAAGCAGAGCGTTGCATCGCTGATCTTCTTCTGTGTTCTTTTCACGCTGTTTACGAACAGATAATCCTGTTTGCCTGAAATGAAAAGAACAGGGAGTTTGTTCTCTTTGATCGTGATGAGGTACTCCTTCAATTTGAACTGTGTTCTAAACAGTTCGCTGAGCCACATCCTGAATGCGGAAGATCTCATCTTGATCGATTCCCTTATGAAGAAGTTTCTGGATTTCTTATGGTTTCTGCACGGCATCATGAGATTCGCGAAAAGGGGATAGAAGACCCTTTTGGGAATTATGTATTTGATCCCCTCAAGGAAAGCCAGAAGTGATTTGTAGCCGATGTTCATGTTGAGAACAAAACCGGCAAGAACAATCGACTTCACCTTGTCTTTATAAAGATAAGCAAATTCCATTGCGACCAGAGTACCGAGTGATAATGCAATGACATGAACCTTGCCGATGTTCTCATTTTCGAGAACGTCGTAGATCTCTGAAGCTGATCTGGTTAATAAACGTTTGCGCTTCTCGAAGGACGAACCGCCGTGGCCTTCGAGATCGACAGCGATCACGTTATACTCGTTCAGATCCTTTATCTGGTATTTCCATGTGTTGATGCTGCCGCCAAGACCGTGTATCAGCAGGACCCATTCATTAGAATTGTTATTATATATTTTGTAATTCATATTTATTACCTCTCTCCGTGAAGGCCGTCCGTGATCCCTTTATATCAGGCAGGTCCTTCTGCCGTCATATTACCGCCGAAGTTATTTCCGCAATATGAGCAATATAGGCAAATATGCGGTAATAGTTTGATGATCAAAGTATTTCACGTGCCCGAAAACCGCACTTGCAGAGAACGCAACAATTACATGTTTCAAACTGTATTTAGTATGTAGGGGCGCAAAGGAAATTGCTTATGAAAGTATTCCGCGACGGTGTTCCGGGATACGGGGAGGTGTTTATGAAGGCTGAAAAAATACTGGTCTGTTTACTGGCATGTTCTATTATCTTTTCGATCTGTGGCTGCAAAAAGAAGAATAAGCGATCAACTGTAAAACAGGAAGCACCTACAGATACATATACCGATACCTATTCTCAGCCGCCAACGGCAACTCCTAAACCTGTGCAGGATTACTCTTCGCCACTTAAGGACCTGTTGGGTGTTGAGCCTGCTTCATCTACATTTGCAGAGCTTAAAAGACTGTCAAATAAGATAAAAGATAACAGGGCGTACTACAATGAGGACGAAGAACATCACTATTGCACTCTGGTTTTCAAAGGGAATCTATATTATGTAATCCGGTATGAAATGGCACAGCAGTGGTTCGAATATTTCTTCAGACCGGATGACAATCTGTATTTCGAAATGTTCAATGGAAATCCGATCATCAGGGAGGAGGATTACTGCGGACCTGAGGGTATGTATCAGACGAGTGAATACCGCGTGTTTGTTGATGATTCATGTAAATTCCTCGTCCTGTGCGATAGTCTGAGTATTCCTGATTATCAGATTGAAGCATTCAATGGTGACGGTTATGAGGAACAATATGTCAGCGTGGAGAGATTCAAAGAATATTATTCGCTGAATGACACTGAGATAGAGGATTATCTCATTGAAGATTACATCTGGATCAACCGCATCGATGAATATGAACTTGCCAATGAAGATCATGGGGAATGGCTTAAACTATACATAGAGTGCGGCAGTTACGAAAAATTCGGATACTATCTTTTGGTAAACCAGAAGGCTTTCAGCAGGGACACAACACGGTCTGTGGAAGAATTCATCAAAGATGCAAAATGGGTCTATTTTGAATTTGAATTCAGGGTACCGGACAGCAAGGATACAAAGACAGAAAATATCGTCTTTGATATCAGACACAATAAAGTATATTTCAATGCAAACCCGTCTGATTACCGTGAAGCGGAAGTATGCGTTGAACTGGATGCGGATGCATATAATATGCTTTGCGAAGAGCTCCCAAATAGTGTCGGTCCTGATGACGGAAACAAATATCACGATCTTGAGTATTCGTATTATGTCTTGGCTATTGATGCCGATGGTGAATACATGGAATTTACTTCATACGCAAGGAACAGCGTAAACGCCTGCTTTGACGTTTTCTGGAGAGAACTTTATAAGGAGTGCTTCGGGAAGGAATATGTGCTTGATCCGGAAGGCGCGGATCTGGAACACAATATGAACAGGCGACTCTACCACAGCAAAGAACCGACACTGGAGTTCTGATAAAAGAATATATACATTTCGCAAGTTTTTAAAAGGAGATGAAGTTCCAAGTATTGCTGTTCAATATGCGGCAAGTAATGCGGCACACCCACATCGGTTGCCGCATTTTTTATTGTTTAACAATATAAAATGTTGCAGGACTGAGGCACTGCCGCATCGGTTGCCTCATTTTGGGACTGTATATTCTGGATTTTGCAATCACGGAATATTTGAACATTAAAACAGCAGTTAAGGCAACTAAGCAGACCGTGGCGGGGAAGTGCGTGCAATCGTACTTTCTTGAGGGCTAAAAAAGTACGATTTTGGGCTTCGCGAGCGTCGTGCCCATATAATTGTGTAAATTCAAAATAAAAGAGCCAAGTGACTTAACCTTGTATAATTTGTTTGTCCAGAACAATTAAGGAGGTTAAGAACATGGCTCAATTGAATATTACTTTAAATCACGAGGAAATACTAC
>JAFWQC010000055.1 GCA_017509245.1 Clostridiales bacterium
CGACGCTGATACTTCAGAGATGTTCCGGTGATGCGACGGGGAAGAATCTTACCCTGCTCGTTGAGGAACTTCTTCAGGAACTCAGGATCCTTGTAGTCGATGTACTTGATACCGCTCTTCTTGAAACGGCAGTACTTCTTCTTCTTCGTATCGATAGAAGGAGCGTTCAAATAACGGATTTCACTTTGCTCTGCCATAGTTTAAGCCTCCTCTTTTTTACCAAGCTTTGCGCGACGCTTCTCGGCGTACTCTGCAGCATACTTGTCAAGTTTAACTGTCTGGAAACGGATTACTTTCTCGTCACGACGGAAAGCTGTCTCCAGAGTCTTAATCACTTCAGGCTCAGCCTTGAACTCTATCAGGCAGTAGAAACCTGTAGACTTCTTCTCGATAGCATAAGCCATCTTCTTCAATCCCCAGGCCTCTTCGTTAATAATCTCTGCACCTTTGTCGGTGAGGACTTTCTTGAATTTTGCGGCCGTTTCCTTCATCTGATCATCAGACAAAACGGGAGTTAAAATGAAAACGGTTTCGTATTGATTCATACTACGTTAATAAATAAAAAATTAATAATGTGCTTAAAGCGGCTGCAAAGGTACGAATTTTAGTTTATAGTTTATAGATTATAGATTACAGTTATGACCACTTTTAAGATTATTTAATATTTACCACCTTTTTTCTGTTGCCGAATATGCAGAATCACACCAGAGACGACCAACAAAAGTCCGACCAGTAATATGAGGTTGGAAGAGGTCCAACCTGCGACATAACTAATCATCAAAAGGAGGGCGCCGATTACAATCAGCACCACTCCCATATAGTCTAACAGAGTCTTCATATCTATCAACTCCAAACTATCGATTATTCCTCCTCTGGAGTAATCAGTTTGTATCCCTTACCATGGATATTGATAATCTCAATCTGACTATCCTCTTTCAGATGCTTACGCAACTTCGTGATATAGACATCCATTGAACGGGCATTGAAATAATTGTCATCGATCCATATGGTCTTTAGAGCGAAATCACGCTGCAGGATCTCGTTCGCATGACTACAAAGCAGAGCGAGCAACTCGTTCTCCTTCGTTGTGAGCTTTGTCTGCTTATCTCCGATGGTGAGCAACTGCTTCTGGGTATCGAAGGTAAACTTTCCGATATGATATACGGTAGACTCCTTGCTCTTCTTTCCCTTGGTACGACGAAGAATCGCTTCAATACGGAATACAAGCTCCTCCATAGAGAAAGGCTTGGTAATGTAGTCATCAGCGCCGAGCTTGAAACCTTCAAGGATATCTTCCTTCAGTATCTTGGCAGTGAGGAAGATAATGGGCACATCCGCATTAGCTGCACGAATCTCCTGAGCCAATGTGAAGCCATCCTTCTTAGGCATCATCACGTCGAGCACACAGATATCAAACTTGGCCTTGAGGAAAGCCTTAAAGCCAGCCTCACCATCGGCACAGAGTTCTGCTACAAAGCCTTTGGCCTGCAAATACTCACGAAGCAACATTCCGAGGTTCTCATCGTCCTCGCAAAGCAAGATTTTCAGTTTTTCTTCCATAATCGTTCTCTTTATTAAATTGTGAATAATTAGTCTTCCTTTAATGTCGGCAATGACACGGTAAACGTTGTGCCCTTCCCCAGTTCGCTTTCGCACTTGATCTCTCCCTCATGCAGATTGATGATCTTTTTCACATAAGCAAGGCCCAAGCCGAACCCTTTCACATCATGTACATTTCCTGTATGCACGCGATAGAATTTGTCGAAGATCTTCTTGACATTCTC
>JAFWQC010000056.1 GCA_017509245.1 Clostridiales bacterium
GATATGACCAGGGTGAATGCAAAGGGTTACTTCGACAGTGAGGACAGTGAAGAAGCGCGCTATGAGAAGAAGAAAGCCATGTGTGCCGAGAGGTTGGAGGATCTGAAGTCGGGTGAGTATAAGCTTGGCGGGGGTGTGGTTGATCCGCTTCCTGAAGATGCACCGTTCTTCGTAAAGGACTACTATGATTACTACAAAACTGACAGAGGATATCATAAGAGAAGTCTTAATTCAAATGGTGGGTGGAATGTGATCGGATGTGAGTCCTTTGTGAACCAGCCTATCCTGAAATATTCAAATGAGATCAGAAGCGCAGTGCTTCTTATACATGGGGAAAAGGCTCATTCGTGCTATTTCTCAAAGGATGCTTATGCTGATATGACAAAGGACAGCAAGTATGCGGATAACAAGGAACTCATGATCATTCCTGATGCCGTACACACAGATCTGTATGACGGCGGAGACAAGGATTATATTCCGTTTGATAAGTTGCAGGCATTCTTTTCGGAGTATCTGGGATAAAAGGAATCGGGTGCAGGTAATGCCTGTACCCGGTATCAGAAAGGCGTAGATATGAAGGTACTGGCAATTAACGGAAGTTCACGTAAAAACAGCAATACCGGTATTATATCATCTTCCATGCAGGCAGTACTTGAACGTGCGTCAGTAGTATGTGATATGAATGCCGGGCTAATGCAAAGAGCCTTTGATCGCATATAATATGAAGAGGTGATGTTTTGAAAGTACGTATGATTGTGGCCTCATTGTTTATAATGATGACACTTAGCGCATGTGGAGGCAAAGAAGATATCCCGGAGGCAGATAGCAGTATTCCGGAATCTGAAAATGTTTACACAGAGGAAACTGATAAGATCGCGGAGACTGGGAGTGAAGCTATGACATACCGAACTGAAGAGATAATGTGTGAGGATAGGGAGGATGAAGAAAGCGTTATGACCATGAAGATAGGTGAAAGCCCCGTTCAGGTTGACTGGGAAGACAATGAGTCGGTAGAGGCGTTAAAGAGTTTAGCTAAGCAGGGTGATATTACGATCCAAATGTCTATGTATGGTGGATTTGAACAGGTAGGGTCGCTCGGGGAAAGTCTTCCGAGAAATGATAAGCAGACTACAACAAAATCCGGAGATATAGTGCTGTATTCCGGAAATCAGATCGTTATTTTTTATGGCTCCAACAGCTGGGCATATACCAGATTGGGACATATATCCGATAAGGATGAATCGCAGATGGAGGAACTTTTATCTAAGGGTGACGAGACTGTGACGATATCTGCAAAGAATTAAGGGATGCTATAGCTTAAAACGAAAGGAGAAATAACCATGTTAGGTAATTTTAGCTACAAGAATGCAACAAAACTTTATTTTGGAGATGATTCTCTTAAGTATCTGAATGAAGAACTTCCCAAGTATGGGAAAAATGTTCAGCTGATCTATGGAGGTGGCTCCATCAAGAAAAACGGAATATATGATGAGATCGTAAAGATCCTGAAGGACAATGGGAAAAACATAATAGAGGATGCGGGCGTAATGCCGAATCCCACTATAGAGAAACTTCGTGATGGGATTAAAATTGCGAGGGACAATAAGACAGATCTGCTTCTTGCCGTAGGCGGAGGATCCTGCTGTGATTATGCCAAGGCTGTTTCCGTATCGGTGAACTGTGATGAAGATCCATGGGATAAATACTATATCAGGTTTGAGGAACCCACATGCGACATCCTTCCTGTCGGATGTATCCTTACTATGGCCGGAACCGGGTCTGAAATGAACGCAGGTGCCGTAATAACCAATCATGAGCAGAAACTGAAGATCGGACATGTTTTCGGGGACGAGGTAATGCCAAAGTTTTCTATCCTGAATCCAAAGTTTACTTTTTCTCTCCCGAAGAGACAGATGGTTGCAGGCATCTATGATATCTTTAATCATATCTGCGAACAGTATTTCTCCGGAGAGGATGATAATACGAGCGACTATATCGCAGAGGCACTGATGAAATCCCTGATCCATAGTTCTCTCATAGCGGTGGAGAATCCGGAGGATTATGAAGCGAGATCAAATATCATGTGGACAGCAACCTGGGCGCTGAACACACTTATTTCCAGAGGAAAGTCCACCGACTGGATGGTTCATATGATCGGACAGTCTGTGGGCGCTTATACCGATGCTACGCATGGCATGACGTTATCGGCTGTTTCACTGCCTTATTATCGTTACATAATGCCTTACGGAGTGAAGAAGTTTAAAAGATTTGCTGAAGAAGTGTGGAATGTATCACTTGATGGATCATCCGATGAACAGGTGGCAGAGGAAGGTCTTAAGGCTATGGAGAACTGGATGAGAAAGATTGGTGTCGCTATGAACATATCCGAGCTTGGCGCTAAGGAGGATATGATCGATGGGATCACGGAAGGAACATTGATCCTTGAAGGCGGCTATAAAGTGCTGACAAAGGATGAGATTAGGCGGATCCTTAAAGATTCGCTCTAAATAGTAAGTAAACCTTGCCATAGGGTAAAAAGACAGGAGGAACTAAAGCAATGAAACAGGAGATCAAGACAACAGAAGCGATTTTTCCGATGCCGGTACTTATGATATCGACATTCAACGAGGACGGCAGCGTGGACGTGATGAATGCGGCATGGGGAACCATGTTGGAGCGTGATCGCGTGGCACTTAACCTGACGGAGACGCATAAGACCGTTCAGAACATCAAGGCGAGAAAAGGCTTCGTAGTTCATATCGCTGATGTAAAGCATGTTGTAGAGGCTGATTATTTTGGTATTGCAAGCGGAAATACCGAAAAAGAGAAGTTTGCAAAGAGTGGTATGACATATACAAAATCCGATCTTGTGGATGCACCGGTCATCAATGAGTTCCCTATCGCTATGGA
>JAFWQC010000057.1 GCA_017509245.1 Clostridiales bacterium
CAAAATCGCAAAAACTACATGATTTATGATATTTTTAGGCCTTCCTGTATCATAAAATGCGGGAAATCGAGGCATTTATGATATTTTTTCCCGCGTTCGTATCATAAAACGCGAATATTCGAGGCATTCGCGATATTTTAGGACCCCGTTCGTGTCATAAAAGTCCGATTATTTAGGAATTTGTGATACCCCCTCAAAACAGGCCGCCTTCCCGCCCGGTCCATTTTCGAGCGCGCGAAAAAGAGATGAGCCTTTCGGACCCACAGACCCACAGACCTTCAGACCCTCAGAATAACGACCTTTCGGACCCACAGCCCTTCGGACCTTCAGCCCCGCAATCCCCGCAATCCCTTCATCTCTTCCAACGTCGGATAAGACGGGATGGCACCGGATCTCTGAACACTGATGGAGCAATAGCGGTTGGCAAAATCGAGGCACTCTTTGATAACGGGCAGCGGACAATTGCCGAGATCTTCGCGTCCGATGCCGCGTGATCTGAGGCACCACAGGAACGAGCCGATAAAGGCGTCGCCTGCGCCCGTGGTGTCAGTTGCTTTGACTACAGGGACAGCCGAATCAACAGAACCGAGCAGACTAAAAGCACTTGCGCCGTCTTTCCCTTTGGTAAGGATAACGAGCTTGACGTTGCCGGTGAACAGCAGCGGCACAGCCTCATCAGCCGAAGACGTGCCTGCGATGAACTCGAGTTCCTCATCAGAGATCTTGAGGATGTCGCAGTCAGGCAGGAACTCCCAAACGACTTTCTTAAGCGCAGACCTGTCGTCCCAGAGCATGAATCTGAGGTTGGGATCAAAGCTGACGATTGCGCCCTGACGCCTTGCGATCGTGACCGCTGCACGGTGGGCGTCCTTCATCGGGAAATCTCCGAGCGATACGCTGCAGAAATGAAGTGCGTAGCAGTCTTCAAACATTTCGCCGGTCACATTTTCGGGCGCGAAAAGCATATCGGCAGAAGGATTCCTGTAAAAAGAGAACACTCTGTTGCCGTCTTTTGAAAGACTTACAAATGCAAGTGCGGTGTTGGCCGCATCAGTATAGCTGATATAAGAAGTATCAACGCCTGCATCATTAAGAGTTCCGGTGATGACGCCTCCGAACGGATCATTGCCGAGCTGAGTGATCATGCGCGACTTGCCGCCGAGTTTGGAATAGGCGCCGCAAACGTTCGCGGGCGCGCCGCCTGCCGCAGGAGCGAAAGCACCTACTTCGCCGAACTCACAGCCGGTCTTGTCGGGAATAAAATCGATCAATGCTTCACCGATTGCTACAAGCGTATCGTTAAGTCTCAGAGCATAAACATCCGCTGATGCGCCCGTCACGCCCACCCTCACCCGCTTATATTCAGGATAGAATCTCGTGCTCATGACATAGCGGCCGTCATTGACATAGATCTCCAGCGAGGAGGCATCAGCGATGATCCTTAGAGAAGTTAAGGATTCAAGCGCGATCCTGCGCTCTGTCCTTCCGCAGCCTTCGCCATTGGTGAAGTGAAGACTTAAGACACCGTCTTCCCTGTTCCATGTGATCTCTGCACCTGAGACTGCAACCGACACATCGCCGGAACAGTCAGTGCAAGCCAGTTCAAACGGCAGTTTTTCCCATGTTTCGCCATTCACCTTTTTGCAGGAACGCTTTATTTTCTCCAGCTCTCGAAAAGGTTTCTGAATGAGTCTGCCGTCAGGATCAACCGACAATTCTCTCGGCAGTGTCAGGCAATGCTGCCAGCCGGCTTCAACAGTGGGATTGGTATATGAGTCATCTCCTATGCCCATCCATCCGATAAGGAGCCTTCTTCCGTCGGGCGCCATGAAAGTCTGAGGCGCATAGAAATCAAATCCGTAATCGAACTCCACGAATTCAGCCGGATCACTCTTTGCGGGTTCACTCTTCACGGGTTCACTCTTCGCATTTTCACTCTCTGCGTTTTCACTCTTCAAGGGTTCACTCTTTGCATTTTCACTGCCTTCAAAAGTAAAATATCCGCTCTGGAATATATTCTGGAATCTGAAGTCCCCCTGCTCTATGCCCTGCGGGCAGAACGCGAGGAATTTTCTTCCGGAGATCTCAAACACATCCGGGCACTCCCACATGTAACCCATATCGGGAGCAGAGAAGCAGCCTTTATATTCAAACGAATCAACATCAGCGCCTTCGTAGAAAAGGACGCATCCATTGCCGTCTTTGGTGCGGGCGCCGAGCACCATCTTGTAGATGCCGTTTTCAAAAGTGACCTTCGGATCTCTTACGTGGCAGGAACAGAAGCCGGGATAATCAGGATTCCTGAGGAGGACCTTTTTCGAGGACATCGAAGAACCGTCGGGAGACGAGACGTATATCACATTCGCACCGCGCCCTTCAAGAACGTAATCATGATCACCCTCCTCCATTACGTTTCCCGTGTAGAAGAATTCGATGTGGTCATCAAATGTCACGGCAGAGCCTGAGAACACGCCGTCGCGGTCTTCAGGGATGTCGGGTTCGAGAACAATGCCTTTGTATTTCCACGAGAGAAGATCCGGGCTCACGAAATGACCCCAGCGCCTGGTGTTTTCGCCGTGCGGGGTGCCGGGTGAATACTGGAAATAAACGTGATAGAAGCCGTCAAAAAAGCAGAGACCGTTCGGGTCATTCATCCAGCCCTCAGGAGGTTCGATATGAAGATTCTGTCTCCACTTGCCTTTCATATGACGCACTAATATGACGGACTAAGTCTTACGGGACATCGAGATATTCAGGATGACGCCGAACGCGAGATAGTTGATCAGCATCGCCGTACCGCCGAGACTGATGAACGGCAGCGGGATTCCCGTGATGGGGAGAAGGCCTACGGCCATGCCCATATTTTCGATATAGTGGAATGCGAAATAACTGGTAAGGCCGGTCAGCATGTAGGAAGCTGATTTGGAAGTGACCTTGGCCGCAACGTATAGGCACCGGCACAGGAAGAAGAACGAGAGGATTATTACAGCCGTCGTTCCGATGAAGCCCATGTGTTCCGATATCGCAGCGAAAATAAAGTCACTCTCCTTAACCGGCACCGTCGTAAGGATTCCCGTGTGGTTGCCCGTAAGACCGCCTGAGGCGATGGCGTGCTGGGACTGAAGGAGGTTATACTCGGATCTGGGGTCCGAACCCTGGAATACGAGCGACAAGATCCTGTTCTTCTGATAAGGCTCAAGATAGAACGTCCATACGAGAGGGACTATCACAACGACGAAGGTCGAGAATGCCAGAAGGAAGTATCTGTACCTTACGCCCCACGTAAACAGCATGCAGATAAACGTGAATACGATGACCATCGCGGTACCGAAGTCGGGCTGCATGAGGATTAAGAGCATCGGAGGCGCGTAGACAGCCGCCATGATGCCGAAGCCTTTAAGGAGCTTTACCTCTTTCTTGTGCATCATCTCGAAAATATCGGCCGCCACCATGATGAGTCCGATCTTTGCAAGCTCGGAGGGCTGGAAGTTGCCGATGACAGGAAGCTTGAGCCAGGAGTCTGCGCCCCATGTGCCCGCAAGCGAATAACCGTCGATAGGGACCAGTATCAGGAGAAACATCGATACTGCATAGATAAGTCTGCCGATGATCTTAAGGAAATGCTCGTCGAGCAAGCTTATGATCAGCGCGCAGATGACGCCGCCGACCGTGGCGACTATCTGTCTGTAGTAGTTGCCGGGGTAAGCCGCATAACCTTTGGACAGAACTTTTTGAAGGACATAAAGGCCGATTATCGTCATTGCCAGAACCGGCACGACAAGATAATAGTCGACGGTCTTAAGACCGTCTTTCCCGCGAAGTCTTACAACGCCGGAACCAGCCTTATCCATTATTTCTTCTTACCTTCTCCTGCAGCAGCGCTCTCGTAGAGTTTAGCCGGGAATCCCTTCTTCTCGATCTTCTTCGCTCTTGCATACGCGATGTAAAGAAGTGCAGCAACCACGAATACAAGTGAGAGAAGCTGGGAGATCCTTATGCTTGTGTTTCCGATATAAAGGGAGTCAGTCCTCATGCCTTCGATGAAGAATCTTGCAGTTCCGTAGAGCGCGAAATAAGCGCAAGATGTCTCGAAAGGCACCTTGGAATGCTTTCTTACGTAAAGAAGAATGAAGAAAATTGCGAGATCCGCAAGTGATTCATAAAGGAATGTCGGGTGAACCGGCATCGTGGATACAAGGTTCGGGCAGGCATACTCAAGGTAACCCTCGATGGTGGAGCTTGTCATGCCCCAGGGAAGGTTCGTTGTCGTACCGAAGCATTCCTGGTTGAAGAAATTGCCCCATCTGCCGATTGCCTGTCCCAAAGGAAGGTAAACGACGCAATAGTCGGCAAGTTCCCTGAACGGGATCTTCCTTAAGTAACACATTATGTAGCAGCCGATAAATACCAGGATAACGCCTCCGTATATTGCAAGGCCGCCGTTCCTTAAGCTGAATATCTCTTTTAAGTTCGTGCTGTAATAATCCCAGTTGCAGGCAACGAAATAAGCTCTCGCACCGATTATCGCGCAGGGGATTATTACGAGGATCGTGTCATATATAAGACCTTCAGGGAAGTTCAGGCTCTTAGCCTGCTTTAATGCGAGCACTACGCTCAGGATAAGAGCGAGCGCGATCAGAAGACCGTACCAGTATACTTCGAGCGAGCCTATCCTGAAGGCAACAGGGCTGACATTGAACTCAAGGCCAAGCCCCGGAAATCTGACTACAACAAAATTACTCATGTTCCTTATCCTTATCCTTCCCGCCCCTCTATGGGGTCAGATAAATCTTAGATATATTACCACAAAATAAAGTATATGACTTTTTAAGGGTGCTTTTCGCGGTGTAAATGCGGTTTTTACATCAGGCCCCGTTCTTTAAGGTAGTCCGATGCCTGCTTCTTGTTGAGCTCCACGGCACGGATCAGGTCATCTTTGGATGTCATCTTGGATTCCGGTCTTAAGAAATGGAGCAGATCGACTGTCACCTTCGCGCCGTACACGTCTTCGTCGAACTCGAAAATAAAAGTCTCGACGACATCGTTGACCGCATCTTCAACTGTAGGCCTCCTGCCGACATTCGTCACGCCGTAAAGGACCCTCTGTCCCAAATGCACGCGCGACACATAAACGCCTCTTCTGACAACGAATTTATCTTCGGAAACATTTATGTTGACCGTGGGGAAACCCATGAGCCTTCCGAGCTTTTTGCCGTGAACACAATAGCCTGAATAGGAATAATCCCTGCCTCCGCAAAGATCTCTTGCCAGATCCGCATTGCCGTCCGTCAATGCTTCGCGGAGCCATGTCGTCGACACTTTGCGTTCCGTGCCTTCAAGCAGGCGGTCCTTAACGACTATCACGCGGATGCCGTTTGCTCCGGCAAATTCCCTGATCATGGCAACATCGCCCCTGCCGCTCTTACCGAACCTGTAATCCTCGCCCATGACAAGGGTATCGGCAATGCAGCGGTTCAGGATAATGTCATTCAGGTACGCCTCAGGCTCAATGTCTTTTACCGTGTTAAAGTCCAGCACCAGCAGTTCGTCTGCGCCTGTATCACCCACGAGCTTTAACCGCTCCTCCGGAGTGTAAAGATATCTGTCATCGGATTTATAGAGATTATTGAACGTCTGGACCGTGGACGTGAGCCCGTCTCTTTCCGCGGCTGCAACCGCCTTCTCGATTATGTCCAGATGGCCTCTGTGAATGCCGTCAAAAAGGCCGAGCGCCATGACCCTGCCCTTTGTGCCGAGAGGGAGATCATTAAGAGTATAAGATGTGCATACTTTAATCATGTGCGTAGAGCCTCTCGATCCTCATCACAAGTTCACCGTTTTCGAGGGCCGGGAAAACAACAGCGATAAGCTGTCCTTCACTAGTTGCCCTGTAATAGATGCGCTCATCACCGTCAGGCTTGACGTCCGGGGGGAAAGCGATCTTTCTTCCGAACTTTATGTCCTTGGTCTGCTTTGCGTTGAGCTTTATCTCAGGAAGAAAACTGATCGTTTCGGAGACATCCCTGACAAATGAGAAATCGCCTTCAGAAGCCATCTTTTCGAGCTCGCCGGGAGTATAAGCATCCTTAACGTTAAACTGTCCGTTGACGGTCCTTCTGAGGGACCACGCATAAGCGCCGTAACCCGTGATATCACCCAGGTCAGAGCAGATCGTCCTGATATATGTTCCTTTGGAGCACAGGCAGTCGAAGTCGACCGCAAAGCCCTTATCCAGAACATTTATGTCTGTAATTTCAAGAGAATGGATCGTAACCGGCACGGGCTTCAGATCGGGTGTCTCGCCTTTTCTTGCAAGTTCATAGGCTTTTTTGCCGTCGATCTTCTTTGCGGAATATGCCGGAGGAAGCTGTTCTTTCGTTGCCTGAACTCTCGAAAATGCTGACTTCACGGCATCATAACCACTCTCAGCAAGCGCAGCCATTTCAGCTTCAGACGGATAATTGCAGGATATTATCTCTCCCGTCTTGTCCATCGTATCTGTCCTTGCACCGAAAACACATCTGCAGGAATAGCCCTTGTCAAAGCCTTCGCAGAATCTCAGGAACTTTAACCCCCTGCCCACAAACACAGGCAAAAGGCCCGTCGCAAAAGGATCGAGAGTTCCAAGGTGCCCTACTTTGCGCGTGCCTAACAGCTTGCCGGCAAAGCGGTCAGTCTTAAAGGAAGTCCATCCTTCAGGTTTGTCTACAAGGATGAATCCGTCCTGAATCATAAGGTTTCCTGAACCTTCTTAATTACTTCTCCGGCAAGATCGCCGATACTTATGTCTTTTACGGTAAAGCCGGCTGCTCTTACATGTCCGCCGCCGCCGAAGTTTTTCGCGAATTCGGAACAGTCGAAGTATTCCTGTGATCTGACGTTGCCTCTGATCTCACCGTTTTCGAGCTCCCGTAAAACTACTGCAAGCTCGACGCCGTCGATATCACGCATCGCGGATACCACATCATCAACACCGTCAGGACCTGCCCCGAAGAGCTTGAACTGTTCATAAGGAACGACCGTAAGCGCGAACTTGTCATTGCAGTAGAATCTGACTTCGGCTCTCGCCCATGCCGACAGCATGAACTGCTCTTTTGACTTGCGGTCGAAAAGGTTATAGCAGACATCGGAGATGTTGCCTCCGAGCTCCACCAGAAGTCCTGCAGTCTCAAGAGTCTCAGGACGTGTATTCGAGAAAGTGAATCTTCCTGTATCAGTTACTATGCCCGCAAGAACAGCTTTTGCGGCATTGCGGGAAAGGAGTTCATCGACTGCCTTTCCGGTGAGCCCTGCCATCTGCTGAGCCACATAGAAGACCATCTCGGATGCTGAAGAAGCATCGGGATCGACCCAGCGGTTATCGGATCTCTCGGATACCGAAGCGTGGTGATCGATTATTATTTTCTCTTCAATGGAATCGAAGATCTCACCGCAGGAACCCATCCTTGACGAGTCGGAAATGTCGCAGCTTATTGCAGCTCCGGGCTTCTTGCCTGCAAGTGTTCCCGAGATGGTGAATTCCTCGGCAAGGTGCGTTGCGGAACCGGGGCGGAAGAACATCTCATCCACACCCAGGAACTTCATATTCTCGGGAAGCAGTTCAGGAATTGCCACATAGGAATCAACACCAAGTGCTCTTACTATGCTGCAGATCCCGCACGCTGATCCGATACAGTCTCCGTCGACGCTCCTGTGAAGGAAAACGAGGATGACCTCATCGTTTTTCTTCGCTTTATCTATAACGCTTAAGATGTTTTCCGCGCTTCTTGCGCTGCCTTCCTTATAGCGTTCTCTCATATAGTGATTCTCCGATCTGTAAGGCTCCCGGAAAAAGGTAATGGCAAAGAAGCATTACGCTTCTTCACCACCATCTTCCTTGTTGCCTTCTCTTTCTTCTCTGGCAAGCCTTCTTGCCTCATCTTCCTTGATCGTCTTATCGATCAAGGCCTCCATCCTTAACGCATCGTTAAGAGAATTATCTAGCTTGAAGCTTAATTCCGGAGCAACTCTTAAATTGATCTCCTGCACGGTCTCGTAGCGGATGAATCCCTTCGCGTGCTCTATGGCTTCCATTGCTGCTTTCTGTGTCTTCTCATCGCCGTAGACAGAGATGAAAACCGTCGCGTGAGATAAGTCCTTACTCATCTTTACTGCCGTTACCGACGTCATGAAAGGAACTCTCGGATCCCTTAACTTTGTCGCGATAACGGACTGGATGATCTTCTGGATCTCATCCCCGACTATCTCAGGTCTTCTGCTTTTCATATCAGTCCCTCTTAACTTCGATGTTGCCGAACGCCTCGATAACATCGCCGATCTTTATGTCGTTATACTTCTCAACAGTAAGACCGCACTCATGTCCGGATAAGACTTCCTTGACTGAATCCTTCTCGTGCTGGAGTGAACCAAGCACACCTGTGTAGATGACAACGTCGTCTCTGATGACTCTTACATTGGAAGATCTCTGGATCTTACCATCGGTAACATAGCAGCCGCCGATAGTACCGATACCGCTGACCTTGAAGAGCTGTCTGACTTCGGCATGACCCCAGACGACCTCTTCGATCTTGGGTGCGAGCATACCCTTCATAGCGTTCTCTACATCTTCGATGGCGTTATAGATGACACTGTAAAGTCTTACGTCAACGCCTGTTTCCTTAGCCTTATCTGTGATCATCTGTGAAGGTCTTACATTGAATCCGATGATGATCGCGTTGGATACGTCAGCGAGAACGATATCGGACTCGTTGATGGCACCTACCGCACCATGGATAACCTTAACCTTGACCTCATCATTGGAGAGCTTCTCCAAAGACTGCTGAACGGCTTCAACGGAACCCTGGACGTCAGCCTTGATGATGATATTAAGATCCTTAACATCGCCTGCCGCCATTTGTGCCGCGAGCGTATCAAGGCTCATCTTGGATGATCTGTGGAGCTGCTCTTCTCTCTGCTTGATCTTACGCTTTTCAACAAGCTGTCTTGCTGTCTTGTCGTCTGCAACAGCGAAAAGTATCTCGCCGGCCTGCGGAACTTCCGGAAGGCCTAAGATCTCTACAGGGATCGAAGGACCTGCCTTCTTGATAGCAGCACCCTTATCGTCGTACATTGCTCTGATGTTGCCTAAGATAGGTCCGCATACTACAGTATCACCCTGCCTTAATGTACCGCGCTGTACGAGAACGGAAGCAACAGGACCTCTGTTCTTGTCGAGCTTTGCCTCGATGACGGCACCCTTTGCCTGGCTCTTCGGATCTGCCTTGAGTTCCATGACGTCTGCCGTAAGCAAAACATTTTCGAGAAGGTCGTCAATACCTGTGCCCTGCTTTGCAGAGATAGGTACCATAATGGTCTGACCGCCCCACTCTTCGCAGATAAGTCCGTAGTTTGTAAGTTCCTGCTTAACTCTGTCAGGATTTGCGCCCGGCTTATCGATCTTGTTGATCGCAACGATGATCTCTGTGTTAGCTGCCTTGGCGTGGTTGATAGCCTCGATCGTCTGAGGCATTACGCCGTCGTCTGCAGCAACTACGAGGATCGCGATATCCGTGAACTGCGCACCTCTTGCTCTCATCGTGGTGAATGCTTCGTGACCCGGGGTATCAAGGAAAGTGATCTGACGTCCCTTGAGTCTTACCGTGTAAGCACCGATCTTCTGCGTGATACCGCCGGCCTCGCCTTCGGTTACGTTAGCGGATCTGATCTTGTCGAGGAGTGATGTTTTACCGTGGTCAACGTGACCCATGACTACTACGACAGGCGGCCTGGGTTCGAGGTTCTCCGGATTATCCTCATCAGTGAAGAGGATATCCTCTTCTGTCTTCTCCTCGAGGAGTTCGGCATTGATGCCGAAGCTGTCAGCTACAAGGCATGCTGTATCAAAGTCGAGTTCCTGGTTGATCGTTGCCATGACACCGAGCTTCATCAAAGCCATGATGATGTCGGAACTCTTCTTGCCGATACCTTCTGCAAATTCCTTGACCGTAATGAATGCAGGGATCTTGATCTCAGTGATTACCTGCTCAACAACAGACTGCTGAGACTCCTGCTTCTTCTTTTTCTTCTTGAATGAATAATCGTCATAGTCGCCGTCGCTGTTAACGCGTCCGGAGAACTGGGCAGTACGTGACTGCTTTCTCTTGTCGACATTGGCATTCTTCTCGCCGTCTCTTCTGTCGGCATTGTTATGCTTCTTGTCGAAAGCACTCTTCTCGGCATAAGAAGATCTGCTCTTCTTTGCATCCTCGATCGGAGCTTCAGCCCTCGGCTTGGGTGCGCGCTTGAACTGCGGACGTGCATTATCGTCGTCCTTGTCCTTGTCGAATCCGCCGCCCTGCTTCTGGAATCCGCCGCCGCGGTTATTGTTATAACCGCCCTGGCCGCCTGATCTCATCGGGCTCTTCTTGTCTCTTCCGGCATAAGTGATAACCGTTGAACTTCTGATCGTCTCGCCTCTTGCGGGAACGTCGGGAAGTGAGATGACTGCAGATGAGAGCCTCGGCTTTGCAGGCTGTGCCGGCTTTTCTTCAGGCTTCTTCTCTTCCCTTACGGGTTCAGCCTTAGGCTCAGGCTTAACTTCCTTGACCTCTTCCTTAACTTCGGGCTTCTTCTCTTCAACCGGCTTCTCCTCAGTTTTTTCAGGCTTCTCAGCCTTCTCGGCCTTCTCAGCGGGCTTCTTGGGAGCCGGCTTCTTGGGAGCAGCTTCAGTCTTTTCCGAAGCAGCCTTCTTTGCAGGCTTCTTCTCTTCAGCCGGCTTCTCCTCAGGCTTTTCTTCAGCTTCCTCTGCCTTCTTCTTTGCTGCAGTCTTTTTAGGAGCAGCTTCAGTCTTGGCAGATGCAGCCTTCTTCGCAGGCTTCTTTTCCTCAGCCGGCTTTTCCTCAGGCTTGACTTCTGCTTCCTCTTTCTTCTTTACTGCAGTCTTCTTTGCAGGCTTTACTTCTTCTACTGCGGGAGCAGGTGCTGCTGCGGGAGCAACAACTTCTTCCGCCTTAGGCTCAGCAGCAACAGCTTCAGGAGTCTCTTCAGTCTTTTTCTTATGTACACGTCCGAGCCTCATCTTCTTGCTGCCGGATACGCCTCCGACGGTCAGACCGCTCTTCTTATTCTCATTATCTTCACTCATCAAGTATCTTCCTCCTCGTTGATATTTTCGAGTATGGCGGAAATGCCATCCGCAAAGCTTTTGTCCATTATTGCCGCAACTGTTCTGTCAGGTTTTCCAAGTGCATATCCTAATTCTTCCGAACTTCCGAAACTGTAACAGGGGATCTCTTTTGAACCGGTACGATTCTTCAGGATCTTGTCCAGAGAATTTCTGGAGATATCACGGGTGATTATCAGGAGTTCTACTTTATTGCCCCGGATAGCTCCGATCACCGCATCACTTCCGGATGCCACCTTGCCGGCGCGGGAAGCGAGCCCGATCATTCCAAATGCTCTTTCCTTGTCTGTCATCAGTCCTCCGCAATGCTTTCCATAAGTGACTTGGCGAGATCCTTGATCTCATCTTCCGTCAGCGGTTTCTTAAGTCCTTTAGAAAGCCTTGCCGCCTTCTTAAGCTCAGCAGTTATGCAGTCCACATTACGGCAAAGGTACGCGCCCCTTCCGGCAAGCTTTCCGGTGGGATCGTATAGCACTTCACCTTCAGGTGTAACAACGACGCGCAGGAGCTCATTCTTGTCTCTTACGGTCCTGCATGATACACAACTTCTCTGCGGCTTTTTCTTCATAACTTCAAACGCTCTGCTTATCAGTTCTCTTTGTTCTCATCATCAACGACAGTAAAGTCATCGATAAGTGCCTTGGATGCTTCAACGCTCTCGTCGGATTCCTTCTTGATATCGATCTTAAAGCCTGTGAGTCTTGCAGCAAGACGCACATTCTGACCGCTCTTACCGATAGCAAGAGAGAACTGCTGGTCGGGAACGATAACCTTAGCATATCTTTCAACTTCGCCGTTCTCGTTTGTAGTGATCTCCGTATCGACTCTTGACACTTTTGCAGGCTGCAGTGCCTCGCTGATAAAGAGTGCGGGATCTTCCTTCCAGTCAACGATGTCGATCTTCTCTTCAGCAAGCTCGTTCATGATCTGCTGAACTCTCTGACCTCTCTGACCTACGCAGGAACCCTTTGCATCGATATCGGGATCCTTGGAATAAACAGCAACCTTTGTTCTGGAACCTGCTTCTCTTGCAACAGATCTGATGATTACATCGCCTGCCTTGATCTCAGGTACCTCGAGCTCGAAAAGCTTGGTTACGAGTCTTGCGTCTGTTCTTGAGAGAACAACGGAAGGTCTGCCGTTTGCTTCCTCAACGCCCATTACGAGGAACTTCATGATCCTGTCCTGATCGTAATGCTCGTTACGGTTATTTCTGATCTGGCCGTCGTGCTTAACGATAGCTTCTGCACGGCCGATATTTACGTAAACATTTCTTGCGTCCTTACGAACGATGGTGCCGGAAGTGATCTCACCGATCTTGCCTGAGAACTCCTTCTCGATCTTGTAGCTCTCGGCATCTCTTAACTTCTGGTTGATGGCATTCTTGGCAGCGCTTGCAGCAAGACGTCCCAGATCCTCAACATCGATACCGATCTCGATCTCGTCTCCGACTTCAACGTCCTCATATCCCAGTTCATTAGCTGCCTCGATGGAAATCTCGTTAGCCTCATCAACGACATCGTCAACGACTTCAGCGAGCTTGTAAACATAGATCTCGCCGGTCTCTCTGTCGATCTCGGCGTTTACGGATTTGATATCCTGCTTATTGCCGCCGAACTCACGTCTGTATGCAGCAACAAGACCGCTCTCGATCGCCTGGAAAACTTCTTCCTCATCGATGTCTCTTTCTTCTGCGAGGAGCTTAACAAGACCTACTATTGTATCCTTGGGTTCCTCTTCATTCTTCTTTCTTGGCATTTTATATTTCCTCCTGACTTAAAAATCTATATGACGTACGGCCTTAGCTATGTCTTCAAGATCAAGCGTAAGTTCTTCACCGTTATCAAACACAAATACTGCCTTGCCTTCTTCTGCGCCCTTGATCGCCGCAGTAAAGCTCTTCTTGCCCTCCATGGGCTTATAAAGAGATACGTCAACCTTCTCGCCTGCGTATCTGTTGTAATCCTTCTCTGTCTCAAGAGGTCTTGTAAGACCCGGCGATGATACTTCAAAGAAATCCGGATCGATATTTGCCGCTTCATCGAAAACAGGATCCACGGCACGGCTTACCGTCTCACAGTCGTCGATGCCGATGCCTCCGCGCTTATCAATGTAAAGCGTCAGTACCATGCCCCTTGCTTCCTTAACATAGGAACAGTCGACCAGGTCAAACCCGAGTTCCGTTACCTTGGGTTCGGCAAGTTCGAATGCCTCCTGGGCGATCTTTGATCTTTTAGCCAAAATCCTTCTCCTTTTACAACAAAAAACGGACACGCCTACGGCTGTCCGTTCGATAAAAACTCTTTTATGAACTAGCCAATTTTAACACAAGGTCAATAGAAGTACAAACCGAAAAATGTTCTTAAATTTTTACATATTTATATTCAATTCGCGCGTTAATTACAGTAAAATAAGTCTATCCAGATACACATGGAAATATGATCCCCAAAGGAGACATTCTATGATTAAACTTATTGCAGGACCTAAGGGCACGGGCAAGACAGCAAAGCTCGTCGATGACATTAACGCAGTTGCAGCTACAGACAGCAACGTCGTATGCCTTGAGAGAGGAAACAGATTAGACCAGCTTCTTAAACCCACAGTCCGTCTTGTAAATATGAAGGAATACCCCATCGAAGGTTTTGACCAGGTTCTCGCATTCATCTGCGGTATCTGCTCCAAAGATTACGATCTTACACATATCTATGTTGACGCAATCTGCAAAGTAGCTAATAACTACGATCCCGAAGGCCTCGGCGCTTTCCTTTTGAAGCTTGATGCATTCCTGAAGGACACACCCGTTGAAGCAACGATCCTTTTCAGCGGCGATGTTGAGAGCCTTCCCGAAGAAGCAAGAAAGTTTGCATAAGCCTTTATTTATCCGTTAAATTGCCCGGGCCTTTAAAGGTCCGGGCTTTTAATAAACACCATCAGGAGGAACAAGTTAATGGGAGTAGTAAAAAAATTCATGAACGAATTCAAGGAATTCGCACTCAAGGGTAACGTAGTTGACATGGCTATCGGTGTCATCATCGGTGCTGCTTTCAAGGACATCGTTACGTCATTCACTGACAGTTTCATCAATCCTTTGATCGCATCCATCGGCGGCGCTGACATCGCAGGCGCTATCAGACTTCCGTGGGTAGACTATACAGGTCTTGACCCTGAGCAGATCACAGCTCTTTCACTCAACTACGGCGCATTCATCACAGCGGTCATCAATTTCGTCATCATGGCATTGATCCTCTTCCTCATGCTCAAGGGAATCAACGCTCTTAAGAACGGCATTACAAAGCGCGCGAAGAAGGGCGCTAAGGAAGAACCTGCTCCTGCACCCGAGCCTTCTGATGAAGTTAAGCTCTTAACAGAGATCAAGGATCTCCTCAAGGCACAGAACGGAAAGTAAGCTGTTGCTTAAAATGTATTTGAAGGCGGTGTCTTTGTGGCGCCGCCTTTTTTGTGGCTATTCCCGCGTTGGTTGCCCGCGTTGGTTGCCGGTGTTGGGTTCTAGCGTTGGTTTCCGCGTTGATTTCCAGTGTCGGTTTCCGCGTTGACGTAAAATTGACGAAAGCCGCCTTAAAACTTCACACAAATCGTCAAAACAGGCAGAATTGACAAAAACGGTGACGATATCAGGGCAAAACCGTCACACTCAGCGTCAATCTGTTTTCGACGAGTTCAAATGAATCGCAGCATAACAAAAACCGTACTTTTTCACACCCCCAAAAAGTACGATTTTACCCGTCGCTCCTTGCGAGACCTCATATCGTACTTTTTCACACCCCAAAAAAGTACGATTTTACCCCTGGACCCTATGGGCAATTTCTATTTTCTTCGGTTGCACTTGACTTGAAAATTCGCTCCGCGCAAGACCTCATATCGTACTTTTGCTCGATCAGGCTCAGCAAAATTCAGCCGGTTCCCGTTTATAAAGCGCGAAAATCATAACCACCCGTCAGATGAAGTGAACCCCCGAAGTTGGACAGAACTTCGTGGGTTCACTTCAAGAACGGGTGGTTTATTGTCTCCCACGCTTCGTCCCTCGCGTTCCCGACGGAGTCACATCTCCAAAAATAAAACGATCCGGAAAGCTTTTCCCGGACCGCTATATTATTTCGGTTAGTCTTTTTTCTTTTTCTTGTTCTTGTCTTTCTTCTTCTTTTTCTTGCTCTTCTTGAGCTCCTTGGTGCCGGAATCATCGCCGTTCTTTTCCAAGGATTGCTTTTTCGAGCCCGGCTTAAGAGAAGAAATGCCGGAAGAGATGAGTTCTATCGTGTCTCTGTTGACTGAATAGTATGCAAATCTTCCTCTTCTTTCCACATTGACGAGACCTGCTTCTGTAAGGACTGCCATGTGGTGGGACAATGTCGGCTGTGTGAAATCGAATTGCTCAAGGATGTCTTTTGCAGTGAGTTCGCCGGCGGACGCGATCTTAGAGAGGATCTTGTACCTGACGCCTTCTGCAAGAACGCCTAATGCTTCGATAAACTGTTCTTCTTTTGCAGCCATGTTTTTCTATCAGGCAATGAGCTGATCCTTTAATGCTTCTTCGAATTCGCCAAGGTTAGCGCATGCGATGATCTCTGCATTGTCTTCGAGCAGGATCTCGTCCTCGCCCCTTACGAGAACCGTCATGGGCACGCCCATCTTGCGGAGAAGGATGAGCTGGTATTCCTTGGAAGTCTCACTTGAGAGATATTTGCAAAGAAGTCTTAAGACCTGCTTTGCGTCCTCAAGATAGATTCCCGAAAGCTTCATGAGGTGATCGATTACATACATAGCGAAAACATCATTGAAGTCCAGAAGATCCTTCATGGGAAATACTGAAGTAAAAGCGGTAATGGACATTCTGCCTACGATCTCGAGGTCCTTGAAATCCTGCATGGGAATCTTGAAGCTCTCTACGTTGGCAGAGAATAATTCCTGCATCTGATCTACGGAAAGCTCGCTCTTAAGATCCTTAATGCGTGCGATCCTTGCTGTTATCTTCTCTTCAGGGAAGAATGTTGCCTGACCGATCTCTGTTGCCTTGTGGATAAACCAGCTCTCGGGAATGAGACCCTGGCGCTTCCAGCGGTAAAGTGTTCCGTATGAGATTCCTTCCTTCATGAGCAAGTCTTTTTTGGAAATAAGCTTGTCGTCCATATTACCGATTACCCTCTTTCTTTTACTGTATACTCCGATTGTAGAATAACAATGTTACAGTCATAAGACATAAGGATAAAAAGAAGGCAACAAAAAAGCCTGAAGCCGGATCTTCTGCCGCAAAAAAACTGCCCCGCTAAGGGGGCAGCCGTAAGAATTCAAATATTGCTTTAAGTCAGCTTATCCGCCGAAAGATACCGAACCTATGACCTTATCAAAAGCCAGCAGGATACTTTCCCTGGTGTCAGGCGGAAGGCATACTCCGACGACGATGATGAGGATGAGGCAAATGATGAATGCGATGATGTAGTAAGCGAGGATCGCCTTCTCAAAGTTCTTGACATTTCTGTTGCGGCCGGCGATCGAGAGGATCAGGGTCGCAATGAATCCGATTACCGGGATGAAGCTTAAGAATGCGAGCCAGAAATACTTGGATGTTGATACAGGTCTGTACTGCGGAGGGCAGGCATCGATCAAAGCCTGCTGGGCTTCTCTCTTCTGTCTCTTCTTCTCAGCCTTTGCTTCAGCCTTCTCTTTCGCGATGCGGGCCTTCTCCTGTTCTTTCTCAAGAGCTGCCTGCTTCTTTGCAGCTTCCTTTGCAGCCTGCTCTTCAGCCTTCTTGGCTGCCTTAGCTGCTGCCTCTGCGTCCTTGGCTGCCTGCTTCGTTGCTTCTGCGGAAGCTGCTGCTACTGCTGCTGTTGCTGCGGCTGCCGTTGCATCCTTTGTTGCTTCAGCGGCTTTCTCGGCCTTCTCTTCTACTTTTTCCGCAGCTTTTTCAACAACGGAAACTTCTTCCTTGACTTCGTCTGCAACCTTCTCTGCTGCTTCGGTGATCTCGGGTTCAATCTTGTTTTCCAACTCGTCTGCCATGTGAGAGCGCCCCCTTTAATTTGATAAATATATTTTAACACAAGCGTCACCTTATGACACTGTGCGTGAAGTGCGGTTTTCGAGCGCGGGGAAATTACTTAACGTACCAGCGGTGTCTGATGCTGTATGCTCTTACGACTCTGATAAGGCCGTCGGCGATCGCGAGGCTGCCGACGATCATCATGTATACGAGCAGCGTGTTTTCGGGCGCGAAAAGAATGTAGATGCCGCTCAACGCCCAGATGGCGCACATTATGATCAGGAAGACGTTGTACTTTTTGTTGGAGGTCTTTTTCGCACGCGCCATGCAATTATATGAGCACGCGAAAAGCAATGCCGCGAAGATGCCGCTCGCCATGACAAAGAGCGCGCCTTCTTTGACGAACGTTATTACCGTGGTCGCAAGGAGCGCGGACGACACCGTCGCATCGACAAGGTGCGGCTGGAAATTCCAGTTGTCCTTCTTAACTTTTCTGACCGTGAGCGTAATCGATATTACCGTTGCCGCCAGGAGCAGAAGCCCCACGAAAATGAACAGGAAATTCTCCGGAACGAGGAATATGACGAGCCCTGCGAGGATCATGGCAAGACCCTTGGCGAGGTCAGACTTTCTGAACTGGCGGAAAAGACTTGATCTTACGACCTTCTTGCCTTCGCCGTCCAGGAAAAGCTGGTCAGGCAGCGCGGCGGCCGCAAGCCTTATCACTTCGTCATCGCCCAGGACCACATTGAGAACGCGCTCCCAGCCCTTTGTACCCTGCGCCGAGAACTGCTCGACCGTCTCGGTGTTATTCTCGCTCATCGCATCGAAAAGAGCATTTATGAGTTTCTTGCGCTTATCGATCTCGACCGAGAAAACCCAGTTATTGATGCCCGTGTTGATCCTTGCAGCGAGCGGGTCCAGACCGTCCTGCGCAATAAGCAGGTCGCCGTGGTCGATGCCCCATGAACAAAGCTCGTGCTGCTCACCCAGCGGCTTGTCGCTCTTAACGATATAGCAGTCGTCTATCTCGGGCGCGAAAACATTTCCTACAACTGAGAACTGCGGGATTATCCTTGTCGTCTTGGGGTTCGCCCTCTTAACGAGGTCAGTCTCCAGAACCTCAGGACAGAAGCCCGGACCGTCATTGGTATAGATGTGGTCCACCCTGTCAAACAATCCGTCAGGCAAAACGGCAGCCGCGTAAACCGCGAGATTGCCGCCCTTCGAATGGCCGCCGGTCATGACGCTGTCAAAGGTCTCAAGGCTTTTCTCGAGATATTTTGCGGCGAGCTTTTGTGAAGAAGTGAGCGTGAAGCTCATCATGAAATCTTCCTTCCAGCCTGCGATCGTGCTGTCGGTCCCCCTGAACGCGACAAAAGCCTGACCTTTGTCAGGCTCTTTCGAAAATGTCATTGCCGAAAACTGTATTGAATCCTCTTCATCGTAAAGATCAGTAAAAGAGGAAATATAAAGCTCACCGAACCGCTTTGAACTCGCGGCAGCTTTTACCAGCGCGGTAAAACGCTCGCTGTCATCGGGAGCCATCTTGCGGATCGAGATCCCCTGTGAAGTCAGACCCGCAACGCACTCCCTGAGCGTCATCACGCCGCCTTCCTCATTGATCCCGGGAACATCTTTCAGGTCAAGATAAGCAAGCTGGCTAAGCACGATATTATCGACTCTCGAAAAGGGTCTTCCTTCAAAGCCGGTTCCGCCTATCCAGCGGACATAGTCAGTTATGTTATCCATGATAAGGCCTTTCAGGTGTAAGTGCTTGTTCCTGCCGTTTACTTATCTGTTCGGTATCGAATAATAAACCGTTCCGTTCTCAAGGCCGGCGCCGTTTGTCTTAAGGATACCCATTTCTTCAACAGTTACAAGCTGGAATCCTGCATCGATAAGCGCGGGAACGATCTCCTTTGTCGCATCAGCCGTGGACTGATAAAGATCGTGCATCAGGACGATATCGCCATCCTGGACCTTGCCGATGATCTTGTTGCAGATGGCAGTCTTGTCTCTGCTCTTCCAGTCCTGTGAATCAACGCTCCACAAAATGATGGGGCAGTTGCAGCAAGCCTTGAGGTTGTCGTCAAATCTTCCTTCCGGAGGTCTTAAATATGTCGACGGCTTTCCGGTAACTCTTATAAGCTCATCGTCAGTCTTCTTCAGAGCTTCAGTCTGGCCTGACTGGTCAAGGTCCGTAAGTCTGCTGTGGCTGTATGTGTGGTTTGCCTGCTGATAGCCGAGCTCACCTTCACGCCTTGTGACATCCTCATTCCAGGAGATTCTGTCTCCGACAAGGAAGAATGTGCATTTCGCGCCATACTGCTCGTATGTGTCAATGATCGAGTCAGTATACATTGACGGACCGTCATCGTATGTCAGCGCAACCATCGGCTTTGAACCGTCGATATCACGGTAAACCTTGCCGTTATCATCGAAATAATAAAGATGATTTCCGTCCGTGGCTCTCTGATTCCTTACGACCTGGCCGCCGATGAATCCGTATTTTCCGTCTTCGAGATCAACGATACCGTCAACTCCGGCACCGGTCTGTTCATCGAAGTAATATGTGTTTCCGTCATGATCGATCCATCCGGTCGTCATAAGACCTGTCTCGCTGTCGAAAAAGTACTGCTTGCCCTCGATTACCGTAAGTCCGAGAGCAACCATGCCCGTCGCGGGATCGGCATAGTATTTACCGTCCTCATGATCGAACTCACCCTTTGCCATGTTGCCGTCGATCTTGTCGAAATAATATTTGTTGCCGTTGATCTCATACCACCCGTGAACCTGCTCGCCTGTCGACTCGTCGAAATAGCATGTTCCGGTATCCGAATCAAACCAGCCGGTCTTCATGATGCCTGTATCAGGCGCATAATATCTTGTCTTGCCGTCCACAGTCTGGAATCCGATCAGCATGATGCCTTCGCTGTCAAACAGATACGAATTGCCGTCGATCACGGTCTCGCCTGTGGCCATATAAGTTGTCTCAGGATCGAAGTATCTTCTCGTATCATCGATCTGGACAAAGCCTGTATAGGGCTTGCCGCTCTTATCGTAATAGCTCGTGCCCTGTTCGGTCTTTACCCAGCCTCTTTTAACGCCGAAGATCTCATAGCATGCAAAACCGCCCGCACCGATCAACAGCGCGACGATTATTATAAAAGCCATAAACTTCTTATTTTTCATTTCTACCACCTCTTATCTATTCCTGAAAAATCCCCAAATAAGTGTATCACAGGGCATACTACCCTTGTGGAACAATTGTGTTACAGAATAGGCACAAGTTCACTTGCCCCTGGCCTCCTTAAGAAGGCTCTTCAAAAGCAGATATCTCTCGTATTTCTCCTCTTTCGCAAAGTGCGTCTCACGGCTCTGCGGGTTGCTGTCATCAAACACAAGGCTTGATGCCTCATCACCGAACTGCTCGATCGTCAGGTCATACTGCCTGCCGCCGATAACGTTATAGCAGTGGTAATTTCCGCCGGGTCTCAATATCCCGTATACCTCGCCCCCGAAAATATCCTGCACGAGGAACGCCGTAATGGAGCACTGCCCCAAAGTCTTGTTGCTCTCACTCCAATCATCCCTCATCCTGGGCGTACAAGTCTCCACCCTCCAGATGCCGTCAGACAGGACATCAAACAGATCATTCAGCGAGTCCAGCCTGTATCCGCTGTCTGCAAGCGGCTTGACCGTCCCTGCTGTCTCATGTCCCAGATACTTATATTCCATATAATTCTCCGTCTTTAGTGTTTCTCCGTTTTAACTGCCGTATGATACGCGCTTCGTAAAAGACTTGCAAATTTCCTTTCTCCTCCCGTCAGGCTTTTCGAGGCTTCCCGGGAAGCTAAGGCCGGTCAGGCTGCGCACCTGTAAAAGCAGTATTCCAGGCAGATCAGGCCGGTCAGGCTTTTCGAGGCTGCGAACCGGATAAAAGCAGTATTCCAGCACTTTAGTGGGCATGCCCGCCCATTTTAACGGCGTTCATACCCACTGATTACCTGTTTTCCACATTTTAGTTTGTCCCGTGCGCGAAAATCACGCCAAAACATAGGCAAAATTCTACAATTGACGGCAAAAGCTGCAGGTGCGACCCAAAATGAGGCAAACGATGCGGCAGTGCCTCATTGCTGCAACATTATTTATCGTTTATCAACAAAAAATGAGGCAACTGATGCGGGTGTGCCACATCAGTTGCCACATTTCAACAGCATACCGAGTTTCCGGAATCTCTTATAGATATGCTTAACGGCTGATTGGGGATAATCGTTATTTCCCTGCACAAAAAAAGGCGGCCCGAAGGCAGCCTTTTGTGATCAGTTGTATTTAAAGTATCAATATTCAGGTTCAAGCAGACCGTAGCCGCCGTCATATCTCTTATAAACAACGCAGACAGAATTTGTGTCACTGTCGAGGTATACGAAGAAGTCGTGGCCGAGCATCTCGAGCTGGAGGATTGCATCCTCGGATGTCATGGGCCTTAAAGCGAACTGCTTGCGCTTTGTGATCTTCTCGTCCTTCTCGTCAACGAAGTCGAAGTCAGCACCGCCGTCATCCTCGAGATAGTTTACGATTCCCGGGAAATCCTTCTTTCTCTTGAGGAACTTGGTCTTTTGTCTTCTGATCTGAGATTCGAGCTTGTCGACTGTTCTGTCAACTGCTGTCAGGATATCCTCATCAACTGCTTCAGCTCTTAAGATCCTGCCGTCGAATTTCATTGTAATCTCGACTACCATATCGGATCCTTCAGGTCTGATGCGGACATTGAGTGTACCTTCATCACCGAAGTACTTGTCAAACTTCGACATCTTGGAGGCGATCTTTTCCTCAAGTCTTGTACCGATGCGAATTCCGTTTCCCTGTGTAGTGATCTTCATAAAATCACTCCCTTCCGTTTTGAAGTTTCAAAAGGCTTTGACCTTTCCTTAATTATAAACGAAGTGGGAAGTGTTTTTAATTAAAATTGTATTAATTTATTAATCTTCGTGTTCGGACCAGATGCTTGTGCTGCCGCGGTCGAGCGCGACGATTCCGGTACGGCACATTTCGATGATCTCGAACTTCTTCATATACTCGATGAAGGCGTCGATCTTCTGGCTGTCACCTGTTGCTTCGATGCTGATAGCCTCGTCAGTAAAATCGATTATCTTCGTGCGGAAGATGTTCGTTGCCTCAACGATATCTGCGTGCGCTTCGGATGTATTCTTGACCTTGATAAGGAGGAGCTCTCTTTTGATACACTCTTCGCTCGAGAGGACGATGACCTTCTTTACGTTATAGAGTTTTCGAAGCTGGGAGACCACCTGGTCCTTATCTGTTTTCGCTGCCGACAAAGTGATCGTAATTCGCGAATACTCAGGTGACTCAGTCTCACCAACGGTGAGGGAGTCGATGTTGAAGCCTCTTCTCGTGAACATCGCGGTTACACGCGAGAGAACACCATACTGGTTATCAACGTAGATCGCGATGATTATCTTATCTTTCTGCATCGCTGATGTCCTCCCTTCTTAAGATGAGATTATTGAATGTTCCGCCGGGTTTTAACATCGGAAGAACAAGGCTGTCAGTCTTGATCGTAAGATCTATTACCGTAGGGCCGTTTTCCTTAATGGCCTTCTTGAAGACCTTCTCGAAAGACTCCTTGTCAGTTGCCTTGTAACCCTTTGCGCCGAATGCCTGTGCGAGCTTTACAAAATCAGTCTTGCGGTCAAGCGTTGTATTCGAATACCGCCCGTCGAAAAATACCTTCTGCCACTGCCTTACCATTCCGAGTGCGTGGTTATTGAAGATAACGATCGTGACGGGAATGTTGTATGTAACAGCCGTCGCGAGTTCATTAAGGCACATGCCGAAGCTTCCGTCGCCTGTGATGAGAACACTTCTTGTTGATGTTCCGATGGAGCTTCCTATCGCAGCACCAAGTCCGAAGCCCATGGTGCCAAGACCGCCCGAAGTGATCCAGGTGTGCTTGTTCCTGAACTTGAAGAACTGTGCAGCCCAGCACTGGTGCTGGCCGACATCAGTAACAAGTCTTGTGTCAGGCTTAACATTATCAGAGATTACATTGACAGCGTCCCTCGGCAGGAAAGGCAGGCCTTCGTACGCATCTGCTTCCCTCTTCTTCAGCTGCTCGACCTTCTTTATCCACTCAGTATTCTTGCGCTGAGGAGCTGCCTTGATCAGACATTCCGTAAAGTCTTTGATATCACAGCAGATACCGAGATCGACGGGAACGTTCTTTCCGATCTCCGCGCGGTCGCAGTCGACGTGGATCTTCGCAGCGGAAAGCGAGAATTTCTCAGTCCTTCCCGTCGCACGGTCAGAGAATCTTACGCCGATCGCGATAATGAGATCAGCTTTTGCAAGTGCAACGGATGAAGCGTAACGTCCGTGCATTCCCTGCATTCCGAGAAATCTCGGTGAGTCAGAAGGGATCTCGGAAAGACCCATCATGGAACAGCCGATGACTGCATCGAGTTTGTCGGCGAGCTTAACGATGTCCTCACCAAGTCCGGTCCTTACGGCACCGCCGCCGAAATAGATATAAGGTCTCTTGGATTCCTTTATGAGCTTTACTGCTTTCGCAATATCCTTATCGTCACAGCAGGGTATTGCTTCGGGCTTGGTAACAGCTTTTTTCCTGTAATCGAAAACTGCTTCCTGAACGTCCTTCGGTATATCGATGAGGACAGGACCCGGCCTGCCGGACTGTGCGAGTTCAAAGGCTTTCCGGACCACATCGGCAAGCTTTGCTACGTTATGAACGAAGAAGTTATGCTTTGTTATCGGAAGTGTTATGCCCGTGATGTCGATCTCCTGGAACGAGTCTCTTCCGATCATGGAATTTCTTACGTTTCCGGTTATTGCAACAAGAGGAATCGAATCAAGATAAGCGGTCGCGATGCCGGTTACGAGATTGGTGGCGCCGGGGCCTGATGTCGCGATGACGACACCCGTTCTTCCGGTTGCTCTTGCGTATCCGTCGGCACTGTGAACTGCGCCTTCCTCGTGAGCGGTCAGAATGTGCTTTATCTTATCCTGTTTGTCATAGAGCTTGTCATAGATATCTACGACCATTCCGCCCGGGAAACCGAACACGGTATCAACACCTTGTTCTATCAAGGTCTCGACTAGTATCTGTGCGCCGGTCATCTTCATTTTCTTACCACCTCTTAATGACTATTGCCTGAGCACTTCTTAAGATTCAACCTGGCATGCGGCGATAACAGCCTTCTCACCACTGACTTTACCTTCAACAACAATGAAGTAATAGCCGGGCGCAACTCCGTCGGAATTGGTGTATTCAAAACTGTAGCCATAGATTCCGTTCTGTTCAGAAGGAGCAATACTCGTCTTAAGTATCGCACTTGAGAGTTCCCTGTCTGAGAACATGCTGTCACTGCTGTAGAAGACGATATAGGTATACTCTTCGGTAACTGATTTGTCGACCTCGAAAACAATAGATATCTTTTTCGAGCCCGCAGCAAAAACACCATCACCGCTGTTGCCGTTTTCGTCTATCCAGTAACAATCCGCAGGACCGAATACCGGGTCTTCATCATCCACTCTTGCGAGACCCACCATATAAGTAGCATCGAGTGAACCTTCATCGTAATCACCGCCGGTCGAGATGCCGTCGTCGCCTCTTACCGCGTCGATCTCGTATGCCGGTGTGCCGGGTCTTAAGCTGAGTCTGAAATCGTTGTTGTAAACATCATAGATATCGAATCCGATATAACCGTCAACATCCGAATAATCGACATTGGAATAGTTGTAAAGCTTCAAAGCTTCTTCATAAGTCACGGCGTCTCCGCGCTCATCGTAACCCATTGTTTCCGAAGCAATATCGTAGTATTCCTGAACAAATACGATCATATCGTCATCGTTAAACTCATATCCCTGCGTATTATCGACAACATCGTTGATGATGTCGGCATAATAATATCCGATAATAGTTCCGTCCGGATCGTCGGAACTGAACGCTATGACAACATAAGCAGTCTCGCCGTTTACCAGAGCCTCAGCACCCAGATACTTGTACCACTTGCCGTCTTCGGCAACCTCATATTTAAGGCACTCGCAGGTAACAAAACCGAACTGCTTGACGAATACCCACTTTGTAGGATTCTGAAGAATGATGTAACCGTTACTGTCTATCGTGTACTGGCTATCAGTACCCAGGTAATGGATGAGTCCGTCACTCTGATCCTTGAAGACATAAGCAAGAGTTACAGAGACCTCACGGATGACATCCCAGTCGCCCTCAGTAAGCTGGATTGCCTCATAGCCGCCCATATCGACGACGAGATCAGAGATGTCGTAAAGGTTGCCGGACGAGATGCTCTGTGCGTCAGCCGGCTCGACATACCATGAACCCGCATAGCTTACGGCGTTGAGGATATAGAGTTCCTTACTTACGAACTTATCATAGAAGGATATCGTGGAATCACTGTATCCCAAAGTCGTAAATGTAAGTCTTGCCGCGTCATAATATTCAGGGTAAAGGTACGGCGCATAAGTCGTCATTCCGTGTGCATATGTATATGAATTATTGCTCTCCGTGAATACGCAGTTGCCGACCTCATTGATCAGCTTGCTTGCGGCGGATTCGATGTTTTTGTCACCGCAGTTGATATATTTGCTTGCAAGTGTCGTAAGGTCTACTGAGTCTGTTGATTCAAAGCTTCCGCAGTCGTCTCTTAACTGGATGTATTCAGCATATCCGTCCTGCTCGAAAACTCTTACTGACAGGGCCGCGATAAACGATTCATAAGCGTTCAGCACCTCATCGATATTATCGGTGTCGATAGAGGACATGCATGTGTCGATACCATAGAAACCTGTCGACTGCTGCGTGCTCTCGATATTATCCATGTAATCTCTTACGATGAACTCACCGTAATCTTTCGCATCACCTGTGAAATCCTTGCCGATATAGTTAAGGAAATTGGTGTAGTTGATTCCTACATCATAGTAAGCGCTTCCCCATGTGGGGCTCTCTGCTGCGACAATATATTCAGTGTAGGGATCAAGTGCCTTTGCAACTTCCAAAGATCCCATGAGGCACGCGTTAAAGATAATGGATTCAAATTCGATATCGCAGTTCTTTATTGCATCTGCCATCTCGATCTCTGTAAGCGTTCCGTCGTGGAGCTCATCCTGGCCGAATCCTAACGGAACTCCGCCGCCGTGATCCCACATTACGAGAATATAATGCTCGGCAGGAAAATTCTCTTTGCCGAACTTGATGAAATCCTCAAGCGTCTCCGGCTCGACCATGCTTACGTCGCCGAGATTAGCGAGTTCCTTGATGTTTCCGTTCAGGATGGAGAAACGCTGTGTTGTACCGTCTTCCATGTAGTTATTTCTGAAGTCGGAACATCCGCCTGACTGGAGAACGATATTGACATCCTTTCCGGGATTTGCCGCCATCATCTCCTTGATGTCCGCAGAAAGCGTAGAACCCTGTGACTCAAGGTCCGTACCTATCGCATAGACCATGATGGTCCTTGTTGCAAGCTCATCAACGGGTTCGGTTGATTCTTCAGTCTCAACGGGTTTTCTGGTGCGCTTGGGCTCGTCTTTTGCGTTATTTAAGATGAACACGATCCCTGCGATGACGCCGCCGATCAGTACAAGACCGCCGGCAGCAAGTCCGATTATAAGTCCAACGAGTTTCTTCTTTTTCTTCGGAGCAGCGCCTTCTGCAGGCTTTGCTCCGGCATTTGCAGGTGCTTCTCCAAAAGCGGACTGCGCAGGAGCGGCAGCGGGAGCTGCAGGCGCGGGTGCTGCCGGTGCCGGTGCTGCGGGAGCAGGTGCAGGTGCTGCGGGAGCAGGTGCGGCCGGTGCTGCAACAGGCGCGGGTGCAGCAGGTGCTGACTGATTAAGCAAATTGCTTACATCAGTTCCGCAGCCGCCGCAAAACTTTTCAGTGCCGCCAAGTTCTTTTCCACAGTTCGGACAATGCATAAACTACCTCTTTAATCTTTTCTTATTCCATATCTTCTTTTATCGCGTCTGCAAGAGATGCGATGCTGAGCCTTGTGTCTCCGTTGCCGGCAGACTTGATTGTAACAGTCTGTCCGCAGACTTTGCAATTTTTGAGACCCTCGACGGATGCAAGGACAGCCTTGCCTGCGCTTGGTGCCCAGGTTCCGTTTTCGATGACGGAGAAGGATCTTCCGCATATTCCGTGAGCGGCGATCTCAGTCAGGGCATGCTCAACGGGAGAATAGATCCCGTTGTTATATGTTGCTGTTGCGATGACTATGTTGCTGTACTTGAATGCCATCGCGATGATGTCGGAAATGTCGGTTACGGAAGCATCGAGGATAACGGATTCGATGCCTCTTCTGTCGAGCTCGGTCATGAGGACTTCCGCTGCATTAGCGGTATGTCCGTAGATGGAACCCTGAAGGATGAATACGCCTTTGACTTCAGGAGTATATGAACCCCATGTCTTGTAGCAATTGATGATCCTGTCAATGTCCTTGCGCCATACATATGAATGAAGCGGGCAGATCATCTTAATGTCATACGCGGATACTTTGTTAAGTGCCATCGTGGTCTGCATGCCGTATTTGCCTACGATGTTTGTATAGTAACGGCGCGCCTCGTCAAGAAGTTCTCTGTCAAAGTCCTTTCCGTCCGCGAAAACTGAACCGTTGATCGCTCCGTAGCTTCCGAAAGCATCAGCGGAAAAGAGCGTTCCTTCCGTCTCATCAAAGCTGAACATTACTTCCGGCCAGTGTACCATGGGCGCGAAAATGAACTTGAACTTGTGTGATCCGAGTTCTAATTCATCGCCGTCCTTTACGGTTACGGCTCTCGCGGAATAATCCCTTCCCGGGAAGAACTGTGAGATGAACTGAAGTGTTTTCGCGTTCACGATGATCTTTGCATCAGGATTTGCGTCCAGCACTCCTGCAAGCGTAGCGGAGTGATCGGGCTCCATGTGCTGAACGATCACGTAATCGAGCTTGCGTCCTTTAAGGCAGTATTCCAGATTATCTGCAAAAACATCCTCAACTTCCCTGTCGACGGTGTCGATAAGAACGGTTGCGCCGCAGTCGAGGAAATATGAATTGTAATTCATTCCGGAATTGAGCTTGTAAACATTCTCGAATCTTTGGATCTTGCGGTCGCTGCCGCCGATCCATGTAAGGTCATCTGTAAGTTTTCTTACGTTATGCATTTATTCTCCAATCTTTATCTGTCCTCTCTGTAGTAATTGCGTCCAATTGCCTGAGGCTCGCCGCTCCTGCTCTTCGATGAGAGCGAACTGATGATGAGGACGATAAGAGTTATGATGAACGGCAGTGCCGAGAAGAAGTGCGAAGGGATCTTGAGAAGCCATCCGAGTGCATTCGGGAACGCATATGCGAGCGCTGCATTCTGGACTCTCAGAGTGTTGAAGAAGCCGAATACGAGTGTTCCGAGAAGTGCTTTTGCAGGGCTCCAGTTCGCGAAAATAACCAGCGCAATGGAGATCCAGCCGTAACCGTTGATCCAGCAGTTGGAACCTTCGAACGTGCCGCCCATGTTAAGTCCCATGTAAAGTCCGCCGATGCCCATGATGCCTGAACCGATGATGATATGAGTGTACTTGTAGAGCGCAACGTTAACGCCGAGCGAGTCAGCAGCTGCAGGGTTCTCACCGATGGCTCTGAGCTTTAAGCCCGGTACGGTCTTCTTGAAATAGAACCACATCAGAACAGCGATGACGATGCCTAAGTAAACGAGTATTCCGTGCGAGAATATGGCCTTCCCGAAGAAAGGAATCTTCGAAAGCAGCGGGATCTCCAAAGACTGTGACTGCGCATCGAGTCTTGTTCCGTTAAGTGACGGCCAGCCGCCTGCACTGTTGGACAAAGCGTTGCCGATGAAATAATAGAAGGCAACACCGAATGTCGTGATCGTAAGTCCTGTTACGTTCTGGTTCGCCTGCAAAGTGACTGTCAGGAATGAGAAGAGCATGCCTACAAGACCTGACGCGATAAAGCTTACGAGGACCGCAACAAGAAGGCTGTCTGTTTTCGCGCCCGCAAGATAACCAACAACGGCACCGATCGCCATCGTGCCTTCGACACCGAGGTTCAGTGATCCGGATTTCTCGATCATGATCTCGCCCGTCGTGCCGTAGAGCAGCGGGATGTTGTAGACGATTATGTTAAAGAGGAACAAGGTAAATACATCAAGCATTCTTTGCGTCCTCCTTTCTTACGATCTTGAAGTTTGCGGCAAAGTCGGCAACGAGTACCGAGAACAGGATTATGCCCTGCAAAAGATCCGCGTAATTGATATCGATCGCAGGATACTGTGTTGCAGCAGCCTGGCAGCCGTACTGCAGGATCGAGATCAGCACGGCGGTAACGAATACTGCCGGAACGCTGAGTTTACTGAGCCATGCGACGATGATGCCGGTCCAGCCGACGTCATTTGTTATCGTATCGGAGATCGTGCCTGCTGCAGATACCGTAAGAGCTGCCGCTAGACCGATCATGGCTGATGAGATGAACATCGTGCGGAGGACGATCTTGCCGACACCCATGCCGGCATATTTCGCGGTCGCACTGCTGTCACCTACGACTGATATCTCATATCCCTGCTTCGTGTATTTGAGATAGACATAAACGATCACCGTGAGAATGATCGAGATCAAGACTGACCACAACAGAGTGAACGGTCCCAATGGGATTCCTTTCATGACCGCGGATTCAGGGAAAGAGCCGAAGATTGGTCTTTCCGAATCAGCCCTGAGGAAGAAATTCCAGGGCGCTTTTGTATCGCCGAGATATCTTATTACATAGAGCATGATGTAATTGATCATGAGTGTCATGAGAGTCTCGTTCGTATTGAACTTTACCTTCAGCGCAGCGATCGCGATACCGATTATTCCGCTCGATAACATAGCCGCAATGCACATTAGAATGACCGTTACGAAGTTCGGCATTCCGGTGCTGTTAAATGCAATGCAGGAAGCGCAGATCGCGCCGATCAGGAACTCACCTTCGCCTCCGATATTCCAGAAGCGCATCTTGAACGAAAGGCTCAGTGCAAGTGACGTTATGAGGAGCGGAACGAAGATCTTCAAAAGACCTTCGATGCTCTTATATCCGTACCTGTTGCCGATAAGTCCGATCGTGAACATCCTTCCGTAATACTCGAAAGGATTGATCTCCAGGCATGCGAGAATGACAGCGCCGATCGCAAGCGATATCAGTATGCCTGCAGCATAGTAAATAAGCGTTCTCTTGAGCTGTGAATCTGCTCTTCTTACAAGATGATATCTTCTCATGATAAAGAGCCCTCCTCACCCGTAAAAGCAGAATCCTTCGCGATACCGTCGGTCTTGCCTTCCTTGTTAACGATATTGAGCGTTCCGGTCATCATGAGACCGAGCTCTTCCTTGGTCGTGTGATCACTGTTTACAACGCCCTGCAGCTTGCCGTGGCAGATGACCATTATCTTGTCGCAGAGAGAGAGCATGACATCAAGGTCCTCACCTACGAACAGAATGCCGACGCCCTTCTTTTTCTGGTCATTCAGGATATCGTAGATCGTGTAGGATGAATTGATATCCAGACCTCTTACCGGATATGCGGTAATAAGGACGTTGGGACCGGATTTGATCTCACGTCCGAGCAGGACTTTCTGAACGTTGCCGCCCGAAAGACGCCTTACCGGAGTCTCCGTTGAAGGTGTAACGATCTCAAGTTTATCAATGATCTTCCGGGCTTCCTCGCGTGCCAATTTGCGGTCAACGAAAATGCCCTTCGACTCGTTGTAATTCTTCAATATCATGTTGTCGGTTATCGACAGCGAAGGCGCAAGACCCATTCCCAGACGGTCCTCCGGAATGAAGCTCATCGAGATGCCGTGATCCAGGATCTTCTTCGGCGACATGCCTACGATGCTCTCGCCCTCGTGTATCATCTGACCTTCTTCGATCGGTCTTAATCCGGCGATCGCCTCGCACAATTCCTTCTGGCCCGATCCTGCAATTCCCGCAACGCCAAGAAGCTCGCCGCCTCTGATGTAGAAATTGATGTGATCCACTGCTATCGCGCCCTCGTCGTTCTTGATGGTCAGGTCTCTGATCTCAAGCAGAGGGTGTGTCTTTTCCATCAGCGGACGCTCGATATTGAGTTCGATCTTGCGTCCGACCATGAGCTCAGTAAGCTTCTTCTCATTTGTTTCTTTTGTAACGACAGTATCGATGTATTCCCCGTGTCTTAATACGGCTACTCTGTCCGATATCGCCATTACCTCGTTCAGTTTATGCGTGATGATTATTATCGAGTGACCGTCTTCCTTCATTTTTCTTAAGACCGCGAAAAGTCTGTCTATCTCCTGAACCGTGAGCACTGCAGTAGGTTCGTCGAGGATGATAATTTTCGCGCCATAACAAAGGACCTTAAGTATCTCAAGAGTCTGCTTCTCGGATACTGCCATATTGGCAACGGTCTTGTCGAGATCTATGTCAAAGCCGAACTTTGCGGCTGTATCTTCTATCTTTTTGCGGACGTCAGCGCCGTGCACGAAACGTCCCTCTCCCCTCATTCCGATACGGATATTCTCGAGCGCCGTAAACCGCTCGACCAGCTTGAAGTGCTGGTGCACCATTCCTATTCCCAGTTTGCCCGAATCCTCAGGCGAATTTATCTGAACCTTTTTGCCGTCGATAAAAATAGAACCGCTGTCGGGCATATAGATGCCCGACAGCATGTTCATGAGTGTCGTTTTTCCTGAGCCGTTCTCGCCTAGGAGAGCAAGGATCTCACCTTTGGCAAGAGCCAGATTGATGTTCTTATTGGCCGCCACAGGGCCGAAGCTTTTAGTTATTCCCTTTAGCTCTATGGCATATTCCATAAAACACCCCTCAAATCAAAACTTTAGATTACTTGTTAACCTGTGTAACGCCTTCAACGTAGTAGTTCATTGTGCCCTGGATTACGCTGTCATCAACGGAAGCGCCGCCTGCAGCAACGATCTCAGCGCCCTCATTTGTAACGAGAGGAGCATCTGTCTTTGCAACAGCTACGGAACCTGCTGCACCGGAGAATGAAAGCTTAACGCCGGAGAATACATCCCACTCGCCGTTGATCATCATCTTCTTAGCAAGATCGATAGCTTCCTTTGTCTCAGGCTCACAGTTTGAAGAAAGAGCAGAAACGTCAACAAGACCTGCGTTCAGACCTTCATAGTAGTTGCCTACTTCAGTCATGAATGTTGAAGGATTTGCCATAGCTGCCTTCATTGCTGTTGCATAGTAAGCATCCCAGTTCCAGACAGGTGCTGCGAGGTGAGCATTGGGAGCTTCCTTTGTCATGTCGGAGTTGTATCCGCATCCGAAAACGTTCTTCTCGTTAGCAACGATCTGAGGCTGAGCAGAGTCACAGTGCTGAGCGATAACGCAGCATCCGTATGTGTCGATGAGGAGCTCAGCTGCCTGTCTCTCCTTCTCCTGGTCACCCCATGTGTAGATCTCGTAAACGTTGACCTTAGCATCAGGGTTAACTGCCATGCATCCCATTGCGAACGCATTGATACCTGAACATGTCTCAGCATACTCAGTACCCCATGCGGAAACGTAACCGATGTTATTGTTGCCTAATGCAAGTGACTTGTAACCTGCAGCAATACCTGCGAGGTAACGTGCCTGATAGATCCTTCCGAAATAATTGTTGAAGTTCTTGTCATTCGAAAGATATCCTGTTGCGTGAGAGAAGATGATGTCCGGATATTCCTTGGCCTTCTCATCCATAGCGTTGAGATAACCAAAGCTGATACCGAAGATAATGTTGCATCCGTTGCCGGCGAGCTGGTCAATAGCCTGCTTAACTTTCTCGTCATCCTCAGGTACATTGTCAACAATGTAGAGATCCTTGGAAGGATCGAGTCCAACCTGCTTCATCGCCTCGGTAATACCGTGGTGATGCGCATAAGTGTAACCTGCTGTGTCGTTCTGGCTGTTGATGTAGATAGCACCAACCTTGAAGTTTGAAGCCTCATTACCGCTTCCCTTTGTTCCGCTGCATCCTGCAAGCGCAAATACCGAAGTAACTGCAAGAGCTGCTGAAACTAACAAAGAAATCAACTTCTTCATAATTTGCCTCCGTTCAAAAATAATATATGCCAAAATTGCATATCAAAAATTAATGGTTCAGACCGTTTGCGCAGCGTGTTCTGCGATCTGCTCCGTTCCCGTCCGGTCCGGCTGCGGCCTGAATTCGAGTGAGTCGTCCGTCATCTTATCAATGATCGCCAGGGATTCGACTCTTATCCCCCTGGCACGAAGAGCGTCTCCGCCTCCTTGGAAACCCTTTTCGATCGCGATCGCGCATCCGGCAAGCTTGGCACCTGCCTTCTCAACGATCTCGATAAGGCCTGCCAAAGCATTGCCCTTCGCCAGAAAATCATCGACTATCAGCACAGTATCGTCTTTGGTAATGTAATCCGCAGATACTGCCACGTCATAAGTCTGCTGGTGTGTATAGGAGAAAACCTTGGATGTGAGGAGATTTCCCGAAAGATTTGTCGTCGAATGCTTCTTCGCGAAAACAATCGGCAGCCCCATTGCCAATCCGGCAGCATAAGCTATCGCAATGCCCGAAGACTCAATGGTTAAAACCTTTGTAACATTGTTACACTTGAAAAGGCGGGCTATTTCCTCCCCCATTTCCATCAGTAATTTTGTATCGATCTGCTGATTGAGGAAGCTCCCTACCTTAAGGACTTCACCCGGAAGAACCTGGCCTTCAGAAAGGATCCTTTGTTCTAACTCGCGGATAAAAACCACCTCCTTAAGGGATTTAAAACACTCCTTAATATTATAATTATTACAATTACGTGTCAAACCGAAACAGGCAATAATTTTGCATATTTTGAGGTAATTCAGTCCCGTCCGGAATGTGCACTAAAGAGATTGACAAGGTGGGCGCGCGGAGGGTGGACTGGGATAGGTTGGCATGGGAGGACGGGTTCGCGCAGCAGATTGGGCGGAGATTGGTGAACGGGTGCGTGCGGAGGATGGCTGGCCGTGTTGGCATAGGTGGATTGGTGCGCGCGGAGGATTGGGCTAGCCGTGTTGGTATGCGTGAATTATCAAGGGACAGCTTTTTTGCGTCTGTATCACAAAATGCTGCTTTTAGGCTTATTAGATATTTTTGAAGCCTTGCAGAATCATAAAAAGCTCAAATTGCTTTTGATTGCATCCCAAATGTTTTGAATTGAAGATTTGGGGTGTTTTTAAGAGGACAAATGTATCCCAAATGGCTCGTATTCTTGATTTGGGGTGCTTTCGAGGGGGCGAATGCATCCCAAAAGTGCTTTTTTGAAGATTTGGGGTGTTTTTGAGATTAGAGATATTTTTCACCGTCTCCGTATTTCTAACTGCCATTTTCATAGGCATTTGAGATATTTATACCCTCTTCCCATATCTCAAACAGGCCTGTTTTTGGGGTTTTGTGATATTCTGTACTCTTGGTATCACAAAATCGCAAAAACTACATGATTTATG
>JAFWQC010000058.1 GCA_017509245.1 Clostridiales bacterium
ATCAACTGTATAAGGAACAGCAACATTCTCAAAGACAACAATAGTCGTGCCTGTGGAGAACTCCGGCTTGAAGATCGTGCTGCTTGTATAGGTATCACCCTTGGGACCAACATAAGGAAGACCTGTAGCCTTGTCCATAAGTGTTCCTTCAACAACATAGATCTTGCCGGGAATAAGTCCTTCGTAATAAACTTCATCAGCGATTGTAACCGTTTCAGAGTATGTCATTACGCTTGTTCCGGTATTGGCATCAGTTGCCGTTGTCTTGATTTCAGGCTTAGTGTTGTAGACAGTTACCTCATAGGTATCTACTACGAAATCAGCCGCCTGAGTATCCTTGTTCTTGATCTCGACAGCTACCTCATTGGGCTTTTCGGTAGCATTACCGTCCTTATCACAGTAAAAGTATCCGTCAGGGAGCTTTGTCTCGACGATGATATACTTCCCGGCTCTAAGGCCGTCAGTTACATAAGTCTTTGTCTTAGCGTCCCAGGTGACAGTGCAATTAACCATCAGGCCGGATGCTTCATCATAAACTCTTGCAACAGTGTCTGCTTCATCCCAAATGCCGTTGCCGTTAACGTCCTCATAAACGGTGAACTCAGCACCTTCAAGAACTCCCAATGTCTTGCAATCAAGCTTGTGGATCGTGACGGAAGCCGTGTAAGGAGTATCGGGAACGTTGACCTCTACATCCTTAGCATCCTTTACCTGTACATAGAAAGGCTCGGATTCAAGATAGAATCCAAAAGGAGCTACCTGCTCAACGATGAAGTAGTTTCCTACTCCGATGTTGGTGAAGACAACCTTGCCGTCCTTGTCTGCATCAGGAGCGATTGTGTAGTTGTGAAGTCTCTCTTCGTCCTGGAGAATACCGTCGTTATTGGCATCCCTGTAAAGATTGAATCTTACAGGATCTCCTTCATAATCGGAGATAACTTCACCGGTCCAAAGATCGATCTTGTTTACCTTGATGTTTACTCTGATGATGTTTATAACGTCATATTCGATTGTCTGCTTGTCTTCCAGATTGAAAACAGCATACTCATTTCCGTCATCACCAACCATGATCTTCGTATCTGAAGACCATTCGCATCTGTTACCTTCGTTGTTCTCGCGAACACGATACCATCCGATCGGGATAGCGTTGAGAACTATATTGCCGTCAGCGTCTGTAACTCTTGTAATGGTAATACCGGTCCAAGAAGGTTCCTTGCCGGTTCCGCCATACTCAAAGATGAATACATAACCTGAAAGATCCTCATCCTTAGTTCTTTCCTGTGACCAAACCTTGTTGATCTCAACATTGCCGTAGAGCTTGTTGTTGGTCGCACCGAAGTCAAATGCTTCGGGCATATCGTGGAAAGAAGGTGTCGTGAAGGTGTAAGACCATCTGCTCTCAGAGACCTTGACCCAGCCTTCAGTAACATTTACGACCTGATAAGGGATCTTTGCATCGCTATCGGCCTCAAAGTAACCGGGATCAAAGTCCTCATATACCGTGTAGGTTGTGTCAAACGCAAGAGCTTCCCAATAGGTGCCTGCGACTGCATTTCCGTCTCTGTCAAACCACTGCCACTTCCCATCTTCGTACTTGTAGGTAGCAATCAGAATGCTGCCATCGTAAAGTGAGAAGACTGTACCGGTGATATCGAAGTTGTCAGGAGTCTCTGTTCTCTTTACCAGAGAAAGAGCATTAGTCTCTGAGAAGGTGCCTGTCAGGTTATTGGCGATCCTTATAGGTTTCGTCTTGTAACCGTTCAAACCATCGTAAACACTGAGCTTTGAACCGTATTCGTCGGCAATTGCATCAGAAGTTATCTTATAGGAAAGAGTTCCTGTCTGATTGTTCTGAGTGATTTCCGAAAGATTGATGTGAACCGTATAAGTGTTTGTATCTCTAACGGCATTGCTGTCTTCAGAAGTAAGTTCCTGCTTAGAGCCGTTAAGGATAATACAGTTAGGACCCTTGGTCTCCTTTACGTAAAGATACGTATCGAAAACATAAGCCCATACTCCGTCAGCTCCCTGAAGAGCACTGTTAGGGGCAATGAGGATACCGTCATCCGCTGAAAAGACGTAGTGTCCGTCACCATCATCAGTGAGAGTTCCGATTGCCTTTGTGCACTTAGGGTCTGCATAAACTGTGAATACAGCACCTGATACACTGTTGCCAAGTACGCTTTCCTTATCAAGGGTAAAGCTTACTCGTACATAAGCGTGAGGATCTGTAGCAATAACCTCAGTGACCTTTGTTGCGTTATCCTCTACTGTGAAAGGAAGGCTCTCGTTGTTGAGGTAGTATCCCTTAGCAGCTTTAAGCTCCATTGCAACATAGTTGCCGGAAGGAAGCTCAAATCTGTCATTAGACTTCTGGAAACCGAACTTAGGAGTAAATCCGTCAGCATAGGTTACCGACTCCATATGACCATCAGCATCGAATACAACTGTTGCCATAAGAGGTTCGCCGTCATTGTAGACACCATTGCCGTTTGTGTCAGCATAAATGCCATAGGTTGTTCCTGCAAAAGATGTCTCGAAAGA
>JAFWQC010000006.1 GCA_017509245.1 Clostridiales bacterium
GGACGGTTGCCTTCTGAAGAAGATCCTTTCCGCACTTCGGGCAGGAACACGGATTCAAATGTTTCAGTCTGTCAGTTCTTTCAAAATCGGTGTCGAAAACTGAAAACATTTTGGCCTCCGTTAATCAGGGAATCTCTCTGAAAGCATTTCCATCAGTTCAGCCTGTGAGATGGAACGTCCGCCCGCTAGTCTAAATTCATTGGGATAGAAAGTGTTGCATAAACTAAGGCTGTCGAACTTGATACCTGATTTGCGCTCAATCCAGTGCATTATATCGAAGTTATTGTAGATCTTATAACTGGGATCATGTTTCTTGATAAAAGCACGAAGCTCTTTGCACTGCTCTTCAGTGCCGCCGGTTACGCAGTCCAGCTGCTGAAAACCGATCGTGTTCATTGTTGATTCTTTCATTGTTTTTCTCCTGTTTGGTTTTGTGTTTTGACTTTCAATGCCTTAATTATCAACATCAACAGGCAGCCGGACAATCAGTAGATCAAGCCGTTTCTGTTGTTTAGACTACAGGCGGTGCCAACGTTGTTGCTTATCGTGAAAAAGTTTTTCCGGAGTATCTATTCGATTAAACACTCCCGAAATTAATCAGGGCTGCTTCATTGAAGCAGCCCGAATGGGGGGAAGGAATATCGATAACCAGCCGGATCTGATGAATCCCAAACTGTCTTTCGAACTTATTTATCTACGTCTATATTTAGTAAAATACTTTAGTGTTTGATCTGCGGGCCTTTGAGAACTGCGTTCTTTGCAATCTCATATGCTTTAGTCCTGGAGATCTTCTTACCCTGATAGAAGTAAGCGTTGGAGAAGTCATATACAGACTCACACGTTACTCCGACTTTACCCCAGCCTTCATCAACTTTCGCGGAATTGCTTTCCCAATGAATCAGCAGATCGAAAAGACCCAATTCTTCATCTATCAGTCCGAGGTTATGAAGCAGCTCACTGTCTCCGGTAACCTCGCCCAGGTAACCGCCGCTGACACCCTGAAGCTCATTAATATCAAGTTCTTTTTTATTTGCTTTTTTCATTTTATGCTTTCCCAGTTTTCGATCATGTACTTAAGAGCGTCATCATTCCAGTCGCAGAGCATCTCATAATACATGCTTCGTTCTATTGCCGTACGTGCCATTTCGATTGCCTTCTCCAAACGGACACCGTATCTTTTCCATTCACTTACGATTGAATTAACGCAGTTGATCTCATATGTTTCTGTCATAGTAAATACTCCGTAAATTAGTATCAGAGGCTGTCACAAACTTCCATTACATGATGGAAAACGCCTAAATAGTTGAATGCTGCAACTGCTGCAAGAATTACGATGATTGCGATTACAACTACGAGTTCTACGAGTGTGAAACCCATCTTTGTTGTCATTTCTGTCTTTGTTGTCTTAGATACCTTTTTCATTTTTTCTTCCTCACATTTGTTGTTTGTTTTGTTTTTGGTTTGGTTTGTTTGATGGCTTAATTATCACAGTAGAAAAGGGCCCCAACAATCACTAATCGGGGCCAGTTTTGATGCTTAAACAACACTTCGGGAGCAAAGTGTCGCCAAATTCGAAAATAGTTTTGAAAATAGTTCAGAATTTCGTGTAACTGCGTATGTTTATGCAGTTTCCGCCGTCATCGAAATCAAATTCGACTATCCATGGCATTACAAACCTGATCTTATCGAAATCCTCATAGCCGAATGAATGGTCATAATAATTGAACACAGTGCTTAAAGCAGTGCCGTGGCTGCCTATCACGATATTCTTTCCGGCATATCTTCTTAACACATCAATAAGTGCATTAATATTCCTTTCCTGAACTTCCTTAAGGCACTCTCCATCAGAGAGCTTGTATGAGAAGTCTTCCCACTGTTTCTTCGAAAAGGAAGCAAAGTCTTTGATCCAGCAGCTGTCTACTTTCCTCTCGCGGAAATCATTTACAGTTTCAACTGTCAGACCTTTGCTGTCGGCAAAGTCTTTTACCGTATCAACAGCTCTCTTGAACGGACTTGATAACACAACATCTATCTGCTTATCAGAGAGAAACGCAGTAACGCGCTTTCTGTCTTCCATTCCCCGTGCACTCAGTTCGCGGAGCATGTCATCGTGATTCTCGTAATTGGGTTCTGCGTGACGCACGAAATAAACTTTAGTCATACATTAGCCTTCAGATGAATAGTTAAAATCATTAAACACGGCTGTACCGCCCGTGCTTACCGTCGAAAAGCAGGACAAAGCGAATCTGCATCCTGTAAAGTGATCGAGCCTGAAATGAAGGTCATGAGGCTTTCCTATCTGTCTGAATCCTGTATCAGTCTCAACGAAACAGATTGCCTGATCCTTTACGAAATCACATTCAACCTTAACATTGAGAATGCTTGAATCGATCGCGATCTTTTCCTCCTTCAGCCCCTCTTCCTCAGTAAGATCCCAGATACCGCCATTGCTCGTGTTGCTAAGCATTACTGCATAGTATGAGCCGCTTTCTTTTGTGATGCCCGCAAAAGCATAATCCCCCTGGAAAGCTGAAAGCCCTGCGAAGTCTCCGTCATTCATTCCGGATGCATCGATTGTAACAGCCGCACTGCATCTTGGTCCTGTAGTCTTTTGAGTAAGGGTATTCTTTGCGTGAAAGATGTTTCTGCATATCTTATCTGTTGTTATATGGAATCCGTTTTCAAACTTAACAAGATTCAGATCAGGTTCATGATTAAACTGCCAGAAGTCCTTATGACCGTCTGCAAAATCATCGCTGCCGCAAAGTCCGATAAGATCGCATTCTTCAACAGAATATTCTTCACTGAAGACAGGCTTTCCGTTCATCCAATCAAAAGGAACGGCAATCGGAAGTCTCCCCACCGCACCGCTGTCCTGGAACATTATCAGATGATCACCCGAAGGGCCTTTTACAACTCCTCCTTGAGCAAACCCCGTATCTCTGATTCCGAGATCATCATCAAAGATATCTCCGCCTGTGAATTCACCTTCAAGGCTGTCAGAAACATACATTGCCTCTACCCTTCTCCACTTGTCTCTGAGTGAATGGATCAGGAAGAGATAATATCTTCCGTCGATCTTATACACATGGGAGCCTTCATAGCCGAGCATAGGATTGCCGCTGTCATCAACTATAATGCGGTCGAGTCCGCCTTCTTCAGGTGCCGTTAGATCACTGTTCAGTTCCGTCAGGTGGATCTGCGTATTGCCATAAACGATGTATGCTTTTCCATTATCGAAAAGAAGCGAAAGATCGTGATAGAAGCCTTTGATCTCATTGAGCTTCCAAGGGCCTTTAAGGTCTTCGGCTCTGTAAAGATAAGTCTTATGCGTGTCATTGGAAGAAAAAGCAACATAGAACATTCCGTCATTAAATCTCAGTGACGGAGCCCACATGCCTTTACCATATATGTGTTCATCTCCCTCAAGTCTCCGGGCAGGCGTGCTGTCAAGCTTATCGAACACATAAGAATAGTGTTCCCACTTCTTCAGATCCTCTGACCTAAGTATCTCCCCGCCCGGGAAGAAATGCATGGTCGTCGTGATCAGATAGTAGTACCCGCCGTGAAATATCACGTCAGGATCAGGTATATCCATGTTGAAATGAAAACACTCGTTCAAGTCTTATCTCCGATCAGTTTATCTTAAAAGATAATAACACAATAAAGCCGCCTCATAAGTTATGAGACGGCCTTTAAAAATACAGTAGTAATTCAGGCACCTATCGGAGTTTGGGCAAGGCTCCTGGCGTAATTCCGTGCAACGCGCTGAGCTTCTTTCCTGGTGATCTCTCTGCCTTTGTAGAAATACTTATTCCATCTGGCAAATTTGGAAACGAAAGTTACTCCTACCCGCCTGTACGCTTCATCCACTTTTTCGCAGCATTCAAACCAATCTGAGGTAGTATCGTCATCGCCGTAAACCTTGTCGATAAGGCCAAGCTTAAAAAGCACCTTGCTGTTCTCCACAAGCTCTGCGTATGTGCCGTCAAGGATCTTCGAAAGCTTTCCTTTGCCAAGATGATTATCCATTATTTTGTCCTCGAGTCTGATTGCTTTACGGCATCATTATCGGAAGACAAAACAATACTGACAATCAGTAATCAGGGCACTGTCTGATGCTTAAACTACAAACGCATATATGAATGTCGATTATCAGAAGATCATTCGAACAGCTTCTCGTAATCTTCCACAGACTGATTGCCAAGAGTTATCTGGATCACGGCGATAAGGTCGTTGTCCAGTTTTCTTGCATAGTAGTTGAGCGTTCCGTGTCCCTGGAAATCATATTCAACGGACAGCTTACTGTATTCTTTTCCTCCGAGGGTGACCTTTGTTATCTCTCCGCGCTTCATTTCCCATCTGTCAGGATCGGCTTCATTTCGTCTCAGCATCTGATCGACAGAATCATTGAGATATGCTTCAGCAGTGTAATCAAGTTCATCGGGTACGGCAAGCTTGGTATTGATAAACGTTATCATTATTACCGCGCCGCTTCCGTTGCTGTCAAAGAAGAACGTGTCATACTTTCTGGCAAGCTCCATTGCTTTGTCGTCATCGTCAATACAAGATGCCACGGCATCCTTTCTGACCCATTCAAGATCGGCATCCAGGAATTTCTCGAAGTTCGAAGGCACCTTAAGCTTGATGCCTGCATATTCGTTGGTGTAGTACCCCTGCTTAAAGACACCTTTTGTATACTTAGTCCCGGCCGCGGGATCAACAGGATTCTCCGGTTCTTTGCTGTCATGCGTCAGCTTGATGATATATATGTGGCCGAATTCTTCAGATTCGATTATCTTGTTGTTTGCGCTGCATGATATTGAAGAACCGCTGTGAGAATAGCCTGTCCTGTCTTTCTGAAGTCCGCAGCAGTA
>JAFWQC010000059.1 GCA_017509245.1 Clostridiales bacterium
CCCGAACTGCCGTCGGTAAGGCTTGACCCGCGGCGCACTCCGTAAACCGCTTACTGCTGCTTCCTTCCGGACCTGACAGGGTTCACAGCCCGAAATCGCACGGGACCTTGGCCGGCGGCAGACCGCGCGGGACGAACTTCTGAATTACATGAAGCATTATAACATAAATATTTTTATTATCAGTTCGATTATGGGGACAATATCAGAACAACACCAAAGTGCCTCATTTATGTCCTGTTAAAACTCGTAGCAGGCTTCAATGTATTTCTGTGTATATCCGCCGAGTGTTGCGATTGCAGTGCCGGCAGCTTCAGGTGTTGCGGCTTCAACGTAGATAACGAGAGCGATGGGCTCCTTGTAATCAACGATGGCGCACTCGAGATAAGCGTTTCTGTCGGTATTGCGTCCCAGCACGTGAAGGATCTTGGCATACGATGGGAAAGCCGCTGAAAGGGGCGATTCGACTTCGTTATCGGCAAGATCGTTTATCAGACGCTGATTGATCTGCGGGTCATTGATGTAAACGTGGTACAAGTATGAGATGTAATTGCCCATGTCATAGCAGGAGGTGGTTCGGGAAACGCGGAATTCCTTGCCGCGGTAATCCTTGTATATCCTGTCCTCATTGTAAGGGATATATCCGCTTATCCCGTTGACTGCAGCTACGGCTTCATCGATTCCGCCGAGTTTTTCGATCAGATAGTTGAGTGCGATGCTGTCATTCTTTGCTACCGCATAATGAAGGATCGTACGCATGTAGAACTGCTTGCCGTAACTGTAATTCTTGGCAATATAGGATGAAGTGCGTGACCCCTTATAATCCTGGTCGAAAGTAACGATCTCAGACAGGGGTCCGGTGATGCCGGCGATCTTATCGTAGTAAACGATCGAGAATGGTATGGCCATAGCGCCTGAGGGAACGACGGGCTCGAGTTCGTCGACACCCAAATGCTCACCTGAGGGAAGAGATATGAAATCATAGCAGATCCTCATGTTGGGATGGCTTTTCTGATATGAGGTGATCTTTTCCTTAAGTTCATCCATGTAGACCGCACGTTCCTGATAAGTTGCTCTCTGGACTCCGACCGGCTTAAAACTGAAATTATAGTATTCCATGAACGGTTCAGGGCTGTTATCCTGCACTGTTACCGGCGTGGGTTCCGGTGTCGGAGTCGCCGTAGCGGCAAGAACCGCGTGCAGCTCCGTTGTCGTTGCAGTGGTCGTCACCTCTGTCGTAGTCTCGGTTGTTGTGTGGACCGGCCTTTGATATTCCGAATAGGAAGTGGTCGTGCTCGTCGCGGCACCTACAAGGTCAGGAAACATAAGCCTGTATGTATCCTGGGCAGATGCTATGGAGCTGATGAATACGACCACGAAAGTGATCACCAGAAGAACAAGGATAATTATGAGCGTACGCTTTTTGCGGTGCGTCTTTATCCCTTCGGCTTTTTTCAGAAATGTAGGATTCGGTCGCTTCATCAAATATCAGAACAGTCCTGTGATCACACCGTTGTCATCGATGTCGATATCCATTGCAGCAGGATGCGGAGGAAGTCCGGGCATCGTAACGATCGTTCCGGTAAGGATAACGAGATATCCTGCGCCGGCAGAAAGGAAGCAGTCCCTGACAGTAAGAGTGAATCCGGCGGGATTGCCGAGCTTCTTGGGATCGTCTGACAGTGAGTATTGTGTTTTCGCGATGCAGATAGGGAGATTGCCGTAGCCCTTTGCGACGAATTCGCTGATCTTTTCTGCAGCTTCAGGAAGGATGTCAACATTTGCGGCGCCGTATACCTTGGTTGCGACTTTGGTGATCTTCTCCTCGACAGAATCCGTAAGTTCATATGTGTAGACGGGATTCTTCGGCTTGTTCTGATCAAGTATCGATACAGCCTTGTTGGCGAGGTCGATTCCGCCTTCTCCGCCCTTCGCGAAAATCTCCGCGGGAGCGAAGTCAGCGCCTGTGGCTTTGCATGCCTCTTCAACGATCGCGAGCTCTTCTTCGGTATCCGTAAGGAACCTGTTGGATGCAACGAGGACCGGAACGCCGAAGTTCTGCATATTTTCGATGTGCTTCAAAACATTTGCGAGACCGGCCTTAACAGCTTCGGGATTGGGCTCTGAGAGCTTGTCCTTCGGGATGCCGGCATTGTACTTCAATGATCTGACAGTTGTAACGATGACAACGAGGTCAGGCCAGATGCCAAGGTCTCTGCACTTGATATCAAGGAATTTCTCTGCGCCGAGGTCAGCACCGAATCCTGCTTCGGTAACGACGATATCGCCGAGCTTCAATGCGGTCTTTGTTGCGATGCAGGTGTTGCAGCCGTGTGAGATGTTGGCGAAAGGACCGCCGTGGACAAATGCGGGAACGCCCTCAAGGGACTGTACGAGGTTAGGGCACATTGCATCCTTAAGGCATGTTGCAAGAGCGCCGGTAGCGCCGAGTTTGCCAGCTGTTACGAGGTTGCCGTCGAGATCGTAAGCTATGGCGATCCTGTCGAGTCTTGTCTTAAGATCATCCATGTCCTTAGCAAGGCAGAGGATGGCCATGATCTCTGATGCTGCAGTGATCTGGAAGATCTCGGGACGTGTGACGCCCTTTGTTCCGCCGCCGACACCGACTGTAACTGCGCGCAGACATCTGTCGTTCATGTCGAGGCACCTCTTCCAGAGGATCCTGTCCTTATCGAGTCTTAATTCGTTGCCCTGGAAAAGATGGTTATCGATCATGGCAGCGAGGAGATTGTTAGCTGTTGTGATGGCGTGGATGTCACCTGTGAAGTGAAGGTTGATGTCCTCCATCGGGACGACCTGTGAATAGCCGCCGCCGCAGGCTCCGCCCTTAACGCCGAATACAGGGCCTAAAGAGGGCTCTCTTAATGCGAGAACAGGCTTCTTGCCGATGAGCTTTAAGCCCTGGGCAAGACCGATGCTTACCGTTGTTTTGCCTTCGCCCGCAGGAGTGGGGTTCATGGCAGTAACGAGGATCAATTTGACATTGGGGTTGGCGGGAAGGTTTTCCACGTAATCGAGCGGGAGTTTTGCTTTGTATTTTCCGTATAATTCGAGCTTATCGGTATCGATTCCCAATTGCTCTGCCACCTTTGTTACGGGGCTGATCTTTGCACTCTGAGCTATCTCAATGTCACTAAGCATAAATGGTCTCTCCTGTCCTTTTTTAGAATATGAATACGATTGTATTGTAAAAAGTGAGGCATTTCAATCACAGAGAAACAGGGATATGTAAGATTTGTGCTTTTGAACGACCCACCACTACATTTTGTATGATACCTGCGGTTTTTTTACTAAATGTTGTGTTCTTCGTTGACAAGTTGTCAAGGAAATGTTAGCATTGGTGCATGTTGGAAATATTCCCGTAATATTCCTATAAGGAGTCTGAAATATTTCATGACATGAATTTCCTGGTGGAGGAAATACTTATGATTATCAGTTCTGATCTTGAGATGTGCAAAGCAAAGTTCCAGGAGCTTATCGGCAAAAGGATCGTTTGCAAGACGAATGGCGGACGCAAGAGGATCATCACTTACATCGGCACAGTTGAGCACTGCTATCCTAACGTTTTCACAATGCTTTGCAACAACGAGGCAGGCAAGCAGTCCATCGTATCCTTCTCCTATATCGATGTACTTACAAGAACGGTAAGAGTCGGAGTCATGCCGGAGAAGTCACAGGAAGACGTAGTAGCTGTCTGACGTAAGATCCAGTCTAAGAACTTAACGATGGGGCTGTCTCAAAATGAGGCAGCTCTTTTTTCTTTGGAGGGAGGCGGATTTCGGGTCACGGTGCGGAAGAACTTTTTGATGGCGCCTGCTTCGATGCTCGACTACGGTTAGGGGTTCTTTCGAATGGTGTCTTTTTCAATGCTCGACTTCACGTCCGACTTTTTAAGGTTAAAAACTCGAGCAAAAAGTCGAAAATCCAACTCCGCGTCCAACATTTCGGGGCTGAAAAGTTGGACAATGAGTTGAACATCAAATGGGAGCGGACGTTCCTCATGACATGCAGCAAAACAGGCGATGTCTTTTTGAGACAACGCCATCTTTTTTATTTGTTTACCGTGCCATAAAATCTTGTCAACTTTTCTTTATTAAAATAGTATTGTACAATCTATCTGCTAAATTTCACCCTTCACAAGGGCTCATGAATGGAGAACCTATGGATTCTTACGAGATTACAGCTAATGCCAAGACAAATCTCTTCTTGCGTGTCTGCGGGATCCTGCCTAATGGTTATCACAGTTTATATTCAGTCATGCAGGAGATCGATCTTGCAGACTCGCTCACGGTAAACATATATCCTGAACGTGAGGAAGGTTTTGAGATCAGATGCATAGGAAGGGATGACATAGATCCTGACAAGAACCTCTGCAAAAAGGCAAGGGACAGATTCTTCTCGTCACTCCGCAAGAAAGCATCTGCTGATCCGTCGTTATATAATGCTGCTCTCAGGAAAAACGGATTCCCGTATATTGAGATGATACTTACAAAGAGGATACCGTCTGAATCCGGCATGGGAGGCGGCAGTTCGGATGCGGCTGCTGTTCTCATGGTGCTCCAGGAGCATTTCGGAAATCCGTTTACCGATGAGGAACTCAATCAGCTTGCCGTAAATGTCGGGGCTGATGTGCCTTTCTTCCTTTTCGGAGGAACATGTCTTTGCGAGAGAGTCGGGGAGGACATCAAGGTTTTAAGATCCCTTGCCGGAATCCCGCTGCTTATCGTTAAGCCTTCCATGGGCGTCTCAACACCCGAATGTTTCCACGCGATCGACAGCAAGCCTTTGCCTGAGTTCGATCACGCGCGTTACAGCGCTTATATAGATTCACTGAATGGATCTGACAAGGGGCCTCTTGCAAGGTTTCTTGAAGGAGGAGATCTTCTCACAAATGACCTTGAAGCTCCTTCTTTTGAAATGCTTCCCGGAATATCGGACATAAGGGATGCACTGCTTGAGACAGGTGCTGCTTACTCCAGGATGACAGGTTCCGGAAGTGCGGTTTTCGCGATGTATGAAGATGAGAAGGTAAGAGATGCAGCTTATGAGAAGATAAGCTGCGATTCCGCATTTTCAGACTGCGATGTATTTGTTTGCGCTACTATCTGATCAGTTTGCCGGCGAAAAGACCGCGCATATAACCTCTTGAGTTCTCGGAATCAATGAGGTCAAATCCGCGTTTAGCGTAGAAATCCACCATCTTTGTATTGCTTGCTGCAGAATGCAGGAGCACTGTTGAACTGCCTGAAGACTTCGCGTAATCCATTGCTCTCGTGATGAGATCGATACCTATTCCGGTCTTCCTGTATTCCTCCGTGACGGCGAACCGTGAGATATAGCAGCTGGGACCGGCAGTCTTCAGAAAATCAAAGGTCTTATCGGAAAAACTGTATACCAGGGGATTTGAGACCGTCTTGATGCATACGGTGCCGATTATCTTTCCGTCCAGGACCGCGATCAGGCATGTCTGGCGCAGGATCCTGTCCGCAACGCTGTCAACGCTCTCGGTCATGGCCTCGAGCAGAGATGAGGATATTCCCGAATCTGCACAATAAGTAAGCATCGCGCTTCTTAAGAGGCGCGATACTTCAGGTGCGTCAATGACGCTTGCAGTTCTTATTACCGGAATGTTCTTCATCAGTTGAGAAAGCAGTTAACGAGGATTGCCTTGTGAGCGTGAAGTCTGTTCTCAGCCTCATCGAAAACGACACTCTGAGGTCCGTCGATAACGTCTTCAGTTACTTCATAGCCTCTGTAAGCAGGGAGGCAGTGCATGAAGATCGCGTCCTTGTGGGCAACGCCCATGATCTTTGAGTTGACCTGATAGTTCTTGAAGATCCCGACTCTCTTGGCCTTCTCGGCTTCCTGGCCCATGGATGTCCATGTGTCGGTATAGATAACGTCAGCGCCTTCAGCTGCTTCAAAAGGATCTTCTGTCATGATGACCTTTGAACCTGTGACCTTGGCATCTTCCTTAGCCTCAAGAACATACTTGTCAGGGCATGTGTAATCCTTGGGACTTGCGACGGAGATGTCCATTCCTGCCTTTGCGCATGCGTGGAGGAGTGAATTCGCCATGTTGTTGCCGTCACCAAGATAAGCCATCTTAAGGCCCTTAAGTGTGCCCTTGTGTTCCTTGATCGTAAGGAGGTCAGCCAGGACCTGAGTGGGGTGCTGGTCATCCGTAAGTCCGTTGATAACGGGGATCTTTCCGTAGTCTGCAAGGTCCTGGACATCCTGGTGCTTGAAGGTTCTGATCATGATGCCGTCGACCATTCCGGACAATACGTTTGCCGTATCATAGATGGTCTCGCCTCTGCCGATCTGGATATCGTTGTTGCTTAAGAAAAGAGCCATGCCGCCAAGCTGATACATGCCGACTTCGAAAGAGACTCTGGTTCTTGTTGATGACTTGGTGAAGATCATGGCAAGTGTCTTGCCCTTTAAGAGGTGGTGCTCGATACCTGCTTTGGTCTTGGCCTTAAGATCGATTGCCGTGTCGAGGAGGTAGTCCAGATCCTCAAAGCTTACGTCTCTGTGAAAATCTATATAATGCTTCATTGTTGATTTCTCCTTATATTCCTTATATATCAATCGTCTTCGTCTATGATGTCCATGTCTTTTGCAGGTGTCTTCGTAAGTCCAAGCTCATCAAGTTTGTCGATCTTGGCATTATTTGCTTTTGCCGCGCTTTCCTTGATCTGTTTCTTGGAAGGGATCGCGTCCTTGAGCTTGCCTAAGACTGTCTTTGGTCCCTGAACGTTCTTTAAGATCTTATCCAGAGCCTTGATGAACTGTCCTGCCTGAGCTTTCGTGATGATGAGCGGGGGAGCAAGCCTTATCGTCGATTTGCCGATGGCGCTTACGAGGATGCCCATCGAGAAGAGCTGTTCACGCATACCCTGTGCGGTGATGGTGTCATCGAATTCAATGCCGATCAGGAGGCCCTTGCCTCTTACCGAACGGATGCAGTTATATTTTGCTCTGAGTTTTCCGAGCTTCTCGAAAAGTTCATCGCTCACTTCCTTGACGTTGTCGATTATGTTCTCTTCTTCGAAAGCTTCCATTACTGCGTTTCCTGCAGCGCAAGCCAGGGGATTGCCGCCGAATGTCGAACCGTGATCACCGGGCTTCATGCCTGTTGCGATCTCGTTTGTCGTGAGCATGGCACCAATCGGAACACCGCCGCCAAGACCCTTTGCGAGCGTCATGATGTCAGGCTGTACGCCGTAGTTCTGGTAGCAGAACATCTTTCCGGTACGTCCGACGCCTGTCTGCACTTCATCGAAAATGAGGAGAATGCCCTTTTCGACGCAGAGCTTCTTGATCTGGCGGATGTATTCGAGATCAGCCGGATGAACGCCGCTCTCACCCTGAACGAGCTCGAGCATGATAGCACATGTCTTGGGGTTAACTGCTTCGATCATGGCATCGATATCGTTATAAGGAACGTGAACAAAGCCGGGAAGGTTAGGTTCGAACGGTCTCTGGAATTTTGCCTGGCCTGTAGCTGCGACAGTGCCCATGGTCCTTCCGTGGAAGCTCATGTCAGCCGTGATTATCTCATACTTATTTATATCCTTATAATAGAAATAACTTCTTGCGAGCTTGATCGCAGCTTCGTTGGCCTCAGCGCCGGAATTGCAGAAGAATACCTTGTCTGCGAAGCTTACGCGGCAGAGCCTGTAAGCGAGTTCGGACTTCTGGGGAATGTAATAGTAGTTGCAGGCATGGATTATGTTCTTTGCCTGTGAGCAGACTGCAGATGTAAGCTTCGGATGTCCGTATCCGAGGCAGTTAACGGCGATGCCGCCGATCATGTCGAGATATTTCCTGCCTTCGGTATCGTAAAGATAGCATCCCTTGCCTTTAACAAAGGCAACGGGAAGAAGGTTAAAGACCTGAAGACAATAGTTCTTATCAAAATCCTGTATCAGGGCGAGATCATTTTCTATACTCATAATGTTCTTTTTTCTCCTTTACTATCATTGTTCCGATACCGTTCTTGGTGAATGTCTCGAGGATTATAGAGTGCGGTATCCTTCCGTCGATTATGTGCGCGCGGCCGACGCCTCTTCGCACTGTATCAAGGCATCCTTCGATCTTCGGGATCATTCCTCCGCTTATGATGCCTTCCTTTACGAGATCCTTGATATCGTTCTCGTCAAGGACCGGAATGATGTAGTCGGAGCCGTCTTCGAGTTTTCTTAAAACGCCGCCGACGTCTGTCAGTGTGATGAGCTTTGAAGCGCCCAAAGCAACAGCGACTTCCGCTGCTACAGTATCAGCGTTGATGTTATAGCTCTCGCCGTCCTTGCCTACACCGATGGGGGCGATGACCGGGATATACTCATCATTTGCGAGCATTGAGATGACCTTGGTGTTGATCTTCTTGATCTTGCCTACGTATCCGATGTCGACGGGGTTGCCGTCAGCGTCTTCGGTCATCTTCTCGGCTTCGATGAGATTGCCGTCGATGCCTGAGATACCGATCGCCCTTGCGCCCTTGCCGCAGAGAGTGGATACGATATCCTTGTTGGTCTTGCCGATCAATACCATCTGGGCATAACCCATTGTCTCTGCATCCGTATACCGCAGGCCGTTGACAAAGTGAGATTCCTTATTGACCTTGTTAAGCATTTCACTGATGTCAGGTCCGCCGCCATGAACGATGACGGGGTTGATGCCGATATACTTAAGGAGAGTGATATCGTCCATGACAGACTGCTTGAGCTCGTCATTGACCATCGCATTTCCGCCGTACTTGATGACGAATGTCTGGCCGCGCATCTTTCTGATGAAAGGAAGTGCCTCTATGAGGATCGAAGCCCTGTCAACATTGTTCTTCATGTCACCCGTGATAACGGGTTTTTCCTTTTGTCCTGCCATATCAGATACCTCTTACGATATTCTTAAGTCCCGCTTCCTCGGGGAAGCCGAACATTGCGTTTGCTGCCTGTATTGCCTGAAGTGCCGCGCCCTTGCCGAGGTTATCCTGGGCTGTGAAGAGCTTGATCATGTTGGTATCGGGATCGTAAACGCCGTTTACGTCGATATAGTTTGAACAAGCTACGGCCTTTACGTCAGGCAATGTCTTTCCGGGGAGTACTCTTACAAAGGTCTCACCCTTATAAAAATCATTATATATAGTGTTGATCTTCTCGGAAGATACATTTTCGAACGCTTGGGATGGCTTTGCATATACGCTTGCGAGCATTCCGCGCTTGAAAGGTGCCAGGTGGGGAGTGAAGGTTACCTTGATATCACCGGATGCCTTTCCGGCGAGGAAAGAGCACTGCTCGGATATCTCGGTCGTGTGGCGGTGGCCGACTGCCCCGTAAGGCTTGAATGATTCGTCAAGTTCACAGAATGCATAGGCAAGGTCCGCTTTTCTTCCGGCACCGCTTACGCCTGACGTTGCGTCGATGATGATGGAATCCTCTTCGATCAGGTGGTTCTTAAGGAAAGGTGCGAGTGCGATGAGTGAACAGGTCGGATAGCATCCGGGATTTGCGACGAGCTTTGCTGTCTTAAGATCCTCCCTGTAGAACTCGGGAAGACCGTATACTGCGGTCTCCAAAAGCTCCGGGTTGGGATGCGTAAGCTTATAGGAATTCTCGTATGTGGCAAGATCCTTATATCTGAAATCGCCGCTGTGGTCTATTACCCTGCAGCCTTCCGCAAGAAGCTCGGGAACGATCTTTGCGGATACTCCGTGGGGGAGTGCGGTGATGACGAGGTCGGAATCCTTTGCTGCCTCAGCGTAAGGGATATCCTCGCATACATTATCTACGACGCCTCTGTATTCGGGATATATATCGGAATAGGGCTTGCCTGCAAAAGTCTGGCTGGTCAAATGCCGGAATCTGAAGTAAGGGTGACCTGCGAAACCTCTGACGAGTTCCGCGCCCACATATCCTGTGGCACCTATGATTGATATATACTTTACAGATTCATCTAATGACATTATCTTAGCCTCCGGTCAGGGCATAACGGATTATGCTCCAGTGTTAGTTTATGCAATATAATGCATAAAAATTCAAAAGTCAACAATATAATTACATATTTATAGAGTGCGGATCAAAAAGTATATTAGCGCAATAACGGGAAATGGTATCCGGGAAGACCCCCTAAGTCACTAAATAGTAATATAACAAAGGTGTTTTCGGGACCGGTCAAGATAATTTGCACAATAGCCAAAACGGTAAAAAATTTGCCAAAAAAGTAATTTTGAGAGCGTTTTTTATACAACACATACAAAATACTTTGTGAGCATTTGATATATTTACCAACCACACTAAATTACTATGCCAAAATACTCTAACTTTTTTTGGGGAATGTGTCATATAGTATTCAAATATGCTGTTTGATACTATTCTCGTAGTTATCCTGCCCATGTATGTTTGGGCACATTTTTGGAGGTTATAAGTTATGGCAAGTTTATCTTTCCAGCACGTTTACAAGAAGTATGAAGGCGGCGTTGTCGCAGTTTCAGATTTCAATCTTGACGTAGCAGATAAGGAATTCGTTATCCTCGTAGGTCCTTCAGGATGCGGTAAATCTACAACACTCCGTATGCTTGCTGGTCTCGAAGATATTTCCGAGGGTGAAATTTATATCGACGATCGTTGCGTAAACGACGTACTCCCTAAGGACAGAGACATCGCAATGGTTTTCCAGAACTACGCTCTCTATCCTCACATGTCAGTTCGTGACAACATGGCATTCGCTCTTAAGCTCAGAAAGATGCCTAAGGACGAGATCAACCGCCGTGTTCAGGAAGCAGCTAAGATCCTCGAGATCGAGCACCTGCTTGACAGAAAGCCTAAGGCGCTTTCCGGTGGTCAGCGTCAGAGAGTTGCATTAGGCCGTGCTATCGTACGTGACCCTAAGGTCTTCCTCATGGACGAGCCTCTCTCCAACTTGGACGCTAAGCTCCGTGTACAGATGCGTGTCGAGATCACAAAGCTTCACCACAGACTTAAGACAACATTCGTTTACGTTACACACGACCAGACAGAAGCTATGACCATGGGTACCAGAATCGTAGTTATGAAGGACGGTTTCATCCAGCAGGTTGACTCTCCTACGGAGCTCTATGACAACCCGGTTAACACATTCGTTGCAGGATTCATCGGAATGCCTCCTATGAACTTCATCAATGCTGTTATCAACGTTGAGGGTTCTGACGTATTCGTTTCTTTCGAGAACGTTACGATCAAGCTCCCTGAGAGATATGCAGTTGAGGAAGTTATGGAGCGCGATGGTCAGGAAGTTATCTTCGGTGTAAGACCTGAGGCTATCACAGACGATATCACATACGTAACAGATCACCCTGAATCAGCATTCACAGCTGACGTAGACGTCGTAGAAATGCTCGGTGCTGAGACATATCTCTATGTCACAGTTAACGGATCACTCCCGCTTACATGCCGCGTTGACCCTACAACTTCACAGTCTGCAGTTGGTCAGGTTGTTGACCTCGCAGTTGACTCCAACCGTATCCACCTCTTCGATAAGGATACAGAGCAGAGCATCATTTCATAATCAGGTAACTGACTTTAGAACCTCAATAACGGAGCCGTGGATTCCTAAAAAGATCCACGGCTCCTTTTTTTATGTGGCAAAAAAGAGACAAAAACGAGGGTTTCCTTGCACCTTTTAAAGAAAAATAATATTATTTAGTGTAGCGTTTTAGGCGTTCTATTATTTCTCATTAAGAGGTATGAGCCATGGAAGAGATAAAAAAATGTATGCGTCAGGTAAAAACGATCATCTCCGCCAACTGCGGTGTAATAGACACGGCAGGCAAGATCCTGGCAGCAACGAATGATATCGGAGAGGAAGAGACAGATCCTTCCTTCAGAGCGGTTATATCTTCAGACAACCTTTTCGCTTCCACGGCAGACAGGACTTATCTCAAAGTCTTTATCGGCGAGCAGCTTAAATATATCCTCTACATCGAGAGCACCGATCCGGATGCAAAGATTTCCCTGCAGCTCATCGCTGAATGGATGAAGACGCTTGTTAAGGAGAAGGGAACCGATGCGGAGAAGGCAATCTTTATCCGTAACGTTTTGCTCGATAACGAGATCCGTAATGAGATCCCTATGATCGCAAGAGGCTATAAGATCGACTGCAATGATCCGAGACTCGTTCTTGTCGTAAGAACATCGACGGAGCAGAGTGCCGAAGCATTCGAGATACTGCAGAACCTCTATACGGATTCTGATTTTGCGACAGTCATCTCAATGGATGACACAACGGCTATCGTAATAATCGATGCTCTTGAGTCACAGGTCAGCGAGGAGTCCAGGGACAGCTTTATCGAAGAGACATCACAGTCCGTACTGGCATGCCTTACTTCAGAAGGCTGCAAGGCTAAGGTTGCCGTAGGTTCTGTCGTTGCTTCGTTCATGGATATAAGCAAGTCTTATTCCGACGCGATGACAGCGCTCAAGGTCAGCAAGATCTTCGACGGTGAAGCAGACCTTTCAAGATATGACAAGTTAGGTCTCGGAAGACTTATCTACCAGCTGCCCAAGCCCCTTTGCGAGATGTTCATAAGAGAGGTTTTCCCTAATGAGGCTTTCAAGCAGTTAGACGAAGAGACAAGAACGACCATCGACACGTTCTTTGCAAATGACCTTAACGGTTCAGAGACTTCAAGAGAATTGTTCGTTCACAGAAATACTCTTGTATACAGGCTCGAAAAGGTGAAGACCAAGACAGGTCTTGACCTCAGAAAATTTGATGATGCGGTACTCTTTAAGATGGCGACCATGGTAAGGACCTATATCGACTATCTTAACGATACCAATGATAATAAGATCAGGTAATTCACATTGATAGACTTTATAAACGTAGAGAAAACATACAAATCGGGAGTTGAGGCTCTTAGAGGCGTCAATTTCACAATAGAAGACGGTGAGTTCGTCTTCATTATAGGTAAATCAGGATCAGGCAAATCAACTCTTCTCAAGTGCATAACCTGCGAAGAGAGACCCACATCAGGCAAAGTTACTATCGATAACTTCGATATTTCACATATGAGCCGTGCGCTCGTACCTGTTTTGCGCCGTAAGATCGGAATGATCTATCAGGATTTCCGTCTTATCGAGACAAAGACAGTCGCTGAGAATGTTGCATTCGCAGGCGAGATCATCGGTGTCCCAAAGCAGAGCCTCATGAACACCGTTCAGATCTGTTTATCCGTAGTAGGACTTAAGGACAAGGCAGACTGCTATCCGCAGGAACTCTCCGGCGGTGAGCAGCAGAGAGTTGCCATAGCAAGAGCGATGGTCAACAACCCCAGCCTTATCGTTGCTGACGAGCCTACGGGCAACCTGGATCCGGAGACATCTGAAGCCATCATGGCAATGCTCCTCGAGATCAACAGGAACGGCGGCACAACGGTAATCATCTGCACACATGACAGCACGATGGTAGACCGTATGAAGCAGAGAGTTATCGAGATCGAAGAGGGCCTTATCTCCAGAGACGAGAAGAGCAGCAGCTACAAGGGTGAGCAGGCTGAACATGAGGCTTATACCCCTCAGCACTCCAGAACTGATGCTTACAGCGGAGCAGGTGCTGTTGCTTTTGGTGATGATGAGGAATACAGTGACAATTTCGACGATCCGGATTATATAGCCACAAAGGCAACGAATCCCGTAAAGGGCTTTGTTTTCGGTGACGACAAGAAGATCACGGTGCCTTCGGAGATCCCTGTCGAAGAGGCAGTACTGCCTGAACATGATACTTCCGATGAGGAAGAGGCTGAGATCCCGGATCAGGTGATCAACAATGTGACTGAGGTTCCCGTTGAAGAGGAAGTCATTCCCGAAGAACCGGAGATCATTGAGATCAATGTTCCGAAGGAGGAACCCGTAGCTTTCGGCGATGAGGTGAAGGCTGCACCCGTGATCCCCAAGGAAGCATATGAGCGTGTAAAGACTCCTGCAAATAACCTTGATCCTGATATTGATACTGAAGACGGTATCGCTTTCCCGAACGAGGAAGCAGAAGAGCAGGCGAAGGAACTGAAGCGTGAGCAGAAACGCAGACAGCGTGAAGACAAGCTTGCGCAGAAGGAAGCAAAGCGTAAGGAAAAGCTTGATAAGAAGAAAAAGGTCAGAAGGACCGACTTCAAACCAGGCAGTGACATAGATCTGTTCCCGGAGGATGATGAATAATGACCGGAAGAGCTTTTATTAATTCAATAAGGGAAGGCTTCCGCGGGATCATAAGACATCCTCTCGTTACGATAGCCTCAATCACGACAATCATGCTGATGCTCCTTATCATGGGCGCATTCTACATCTTCTCGATCAATGCGAGAATGATCATGACCAAGCTTTCACAAAGGCCACCCATCGAGGTATACATGAACCTTCAGTGTTCGGAGGAAGAACTGAGCTTTGTAACACAGCAGCTTTCGGCAAATCCCAACATCCTCGATTACACGATGGCTTCACCTGAGCAGAACTACGAGAGCTTTAAGGCAAATCTCGGATCCTCATCCTCTATCCTGGATGACTTCGATTACAACATGTATCTGCCTTATACTTTCAGTCTCCGTCTCACGGACCCCAGCCTTGCGGACCAGGTCTGCGGTGAGGTCGCAACATATACCGGCGTATCAAAGGTTGCGCAGGAAAGCAACGTCATGAGATTCCTCACAAAGGCGTCGAGGATCGTTAACATCACGACTTTTGCAGCGTTTATCGTACTGTTCGTAATAGCGCTGTTCATCATATCCAACATGGTAAGGATCTCAGTCTACTCCAGAGCGAGCGAGATCGAGATCATGAAGTTCGTAGGCGCCACAAATAATTACATCAGGCTGCCTTATATCACCGAAGGTGCGCTGGTAGGAATGTTCAGTGCTGTATGCTCCTGGGCTGTCACCATCCTCGTTTACCGTCAGGTGTATTTCAAAGCCATGAGCTCGATCGATCCCGGAAGCTTCTATGCTCTCGCGGGAACGAGATCGATCATGTGGCATGAGCTTGTTATCCTTATAGTAATGGGATTGATAATAGGTGCAGTCGGAAGCGGCATCTCGGTACGCAAGTACGTTAAAGTGTGAGGCGAATCATGAAGAACACAGAAACTTCCAGGATCAGTCAGAAAGGATTGAAGATCATAAGAGCACTCGGAATGTTCGGAGTTGCGCTTTTGTTCTGCGTCATAACCACGGCTTCCAGTTCGTGGCTGTCTTCCGAGCGTGTTTTCGCTGTCGGCGGTATTCCGTACATTGTTAACGAAGTCACCAAGAAGGACATCGAAGACGCAAAGAAGAAAAGAGACGAGGCAAAGAACCAGGCCAAGGCCGCTTCAGACAAGATCGCACAGCTTGAGGACCAGAGAGACGATCTTCAGGGCGAACTCGCAAAGCTCAATCAGGCTAGTGAAGAGCAGCGTGCACAGTATGAGATCATCTACGGCCAGCTCCAGGCTGCACTGGAAGAAAAGGCGAAGGCATTGGATGAATTCATCCAGGCTCAGGAAAACCTTGAGTATCAGCAGCAGCTCTTCACCGACAGAATAACGATCATGTTCGAGTATCAGAAAAAGTCGACGCTCGAAGTCCTTCTGGAATCTGACAGCATTGCCGGCTTCTTCACCAACATGGAGCTCATAACCCTCATCGCAGACAGTGACGCGCAGGCTATCGACATGCTCCAGATCGCGCTGGACGATGCCGAACTTCAGGCACAGATCAAGCTTCAGTATGCTGAGGACATGCAGGCAATCGCAGATGAGAAGAAAAGACAGTTAGATGAGCTCGAGGCCCTTATCGGAACTACAGAGGCTACTCTTGATGACGTCAACACATCCCTTGATGAATGGGAAGCAAAGGAAGACGAGCTTGAGGAATATGCCGCTTCACTTGATAAGAAGGTAAAGGAACTCCAGGATAAGTATGCCAAGGAGCATCCTGCCAGGGGCAGCACGAAGACGACCGGCGGTGTAACGTTCAACTGGCCTACTTACTGCACAACGATCACTTCGTACTTTGGCAACAGAGTACACCCTGTATACGGCACCACGAAGTTCCACTCCGGAATCGATATCGGAGCCGGATACGGTGATAAGATCATGGCCGCAGCTTCAGGAACGGTCATCTTCGTTACCGAACCTTACGAAGGCTGCAACAAGGGCGGAACCGGTTACGGCAATTACTGCATAATCGATCACGGCAACGGATACTCCACGCTTTACGGCCACGCAAGAGACATCTATGTAAGTGAAGGCCAGTGGGTAAATGCCGGCCAGTCCATAGGCGAAGTCGGAAGCACAGGCACATCAACAGGTGCGCACCTCCACTTTGAGGTCCGCCTTAACGGTGACAGAAAGAATCCTCTGAATTACCTGCCGTAATACTTATGGATGACAGCTTCTATGACATTCTCGCAAGTCATTATGACGTTCTTCAGTTAAATGGCGATACTTCCTGTTGGGGTCCTTATATCCTGGACCTCATTAGGGATTTCTGCGCGCTCGAAAATCCTGACGTCACGGATCTCGGATGCGGCACTGGAGTGATCACGAATTATCTTGCTTCAAACGGTCTTAAGGCAACAGGCGTCGACCTGTCCTGCGACATGCTCTCCATCGCTTCATCGGGAGACGAGACCGGAACGGTGTCCTGGATATGCTGCGACATAACCGAATATGACGGTCCTTCCTGCGGATGTTTTATATCCACCATGGATACTGTCGGCCATATTACAGATCCTGATGCGCTCGCGAAAATGTTCTGCAAAGTATCAGAGCTCCTGGAAGAGGGCGGGGTATTTATACTTGATGCGACATCAAGGCACCACTTTGAAGAATCCCTCGGAGACAAAGTATTCTTTGAAGATTATGATGACTTCACGCTCCTCTGGGTCAACCATTACGACAAGGAAGAGAAGATCAATCATGCCGAGCTGACTCTTTTCGAGCTCACGGAAGATGATCTGTACGAAAGATATGACGGCGAACTTACCGCGAGATTCTATTCTCCGGAAGAACTGGAGGAGATGGCTTTGAAGGCCGGACTTAAGAAAATAGCCGTCTTCGGTGAATTTAAAAGAGAGGAGCCCATGGATACTGACGAGCGCTTCTTCTGTATATTCGGTAAATAATTATTATATATAAGGAAAGAATCATGTCTGATAACGCATACTATGTTCCGGGTGCTCCCGAAGACTTAAAGAAAGACCACATCGTAAGAGCCGAAGGCCTTGGCGGTCTTGTTAAGTGCCTTTGCGTAAGGACGACGGCCACAGCAGAGACTGCAAGGAAGATGCATCAGACATCACCGGCTGCCACGGCAGCTCTGGGCAGGTTCATGACAGGCTCTCTCCTGATATCCGAATCCATGAAGAATGAGAAGGATACACAGACGACCATCATCAGGGGCGACGGGCCTCTGGAGGGGATGACCTGTGTTACGGATTTCGGCTTCAAGGTAAGAGCTTATCCTATGGAGCCCGTTGTTCCGACCGAATACCACAAACCCGGCAAGATCAATGTCGGAGCAGCCGTAGGCAAGGGAAGCCTTACGGTGATCAGGGATATCGGACTTAAGGAACCCTATGTCGGCGTATCGGAACTGGTGTCAGGAGAGATCGCGGAGGATTTTGCGTATTATCTTGCAAAGTCCGAACAGACCAAGTCAATTGTTTCCCTCGGCGTTCTGATCGAACACGGCGAGGTCAGCCAGGCGGGAGGTCTTATGATCCAGCTGCTCCCGGGTGCCGGCGAGGAGGAGATATCCTATCTCGAGAAGAGGGCATCGGGCTTTCCGGAGATATCATTCCTTTTCAGTGAAGGCTTTACACCTGCACAGATCATCGATCTGTTCATGGGTGACCCCGATCTTAAGTATCTGGACGGACAGGAAGTCGAATTCAAGTGCAACTACAGCAGGGAGAGAATGCTCTCCGGACTGGCTGCTTTAGGCAGAAATGATCTTGAAGAGATCACCAAAGACGGCAAGCCGGTCGAGACAGTTTGCAGATTTTGCAACACAAAATATGTTTTTGAGCCAGATGAGCTTAAAAATATAGGCAAAATCTGAAAAAAGTGCTTGCAAATCCCAATACATGATAGTAGAATACCTTTCGCACGCGTCTATTTAGGGTGAATTCTGCCCAAATTACACGGGTGATAAGGCTTAGATAACGGAGATTGCCACGGGGCAAGGCGCCAGCTGCGCGAATACTTGCGAGGTGGGGAACTTCGAAGGAGCCGAAGGCAGAGGATACGATCCGATGCCGTCTCAGGACCCTTAAGTCCGGAGAGTCTGCAAGCAGTACGTTACTGCCCAGAGAACCAAAGTGCCGCCTGAAGGAGGTAACTGGATAGTCTGGGTTTTTGAATGGAAAGCCAGGACACTCCCGACAGGGTTGAGAAAAAGAAATACAGCTTAAAGAAGGAGGCCACCACAATGGCAACAAAATCAACAATGGTCAGAATTAAGCTCAGAGCTTATGATCACAAGATCCTCGACGAGAGCGCAAAGCTTATCGTAGATGCACTTGCACGTGACGATGCAAGCTTCTCCGGTCCTATCCCGCTCCCTACAGAGAAAGAGGTAGTAACGATCCTTCGTTCACCTCACGTAAACAAGGATTCCCGTGAGCAGTTCGAACAGAGAACTCACAAGAGGATCATCGACGTCTACACACCGTCTTCCCAGACGATGGAGGACATCAGCAAGCTTGACATGCCTGCAGGCGTTTCTATTTCGGTATCTATCAAATAAGACGCTTAACGGCTTAAATCGGTTTTTAAGGATTGCCAAGCCTTATTGACCGAGGTCACGTTCTTCGGAAAACCGTTGAACCAATAACCTAAATAGGAGGAAAAAACTTTATGACGAAATTCATCATTGGCAGAAAGTCCGGCATGACACAGTTGTTCGATGAGAACGGCAACGTTATCCCGGCAACCGTTATAAGCTGCGAGCCTATGTACGTGCTCCAGAACAAGACGGTTGAGACTGACGGATACAAGGCCTGCAAAGTAGGCACGGGATCCATCAGAGCAAAGCTTGTAAACAAGCCTGACGCAGGACAGTTCAAGAAGGCTGACGTTGAGCCTAAGAGAATTATCCGCGAGTTCACACCCGACGAGGAGTACAGCCTCGGCCAGGAGATCAAAGTATCCGATATGTTTGCTGTCGGCGACAAGGTTGACGTAAGCGGCGTATCAAAGGGTAAGGGATTCCAGGGCAACATCAAGCGTCACGGTCAGAAGGGTGGTCCTTCAGGCCACGGCTCCATGTATCACAGAAGAGTCGGTTCAATGGGCGCTACTTCCACACC
>JAFWQC010000060.1 GCA_017509245.1 Clostridiales bacterium
GTTTTTCATAAGAGACACAGATATTCATCTGAAATATGGTGATGAACGGCTGTGTCTTTTTCATTGTTTCAGTAAAATTCGCACGACAAAAAACAACTGTTCATCTGCGAGTTCTGATCGATTATGTGTTTGCCGTAATCCTGGGATCCTTTTTCAGAAGAGTCCCTTCATATCATATATGTAGTCAAGCTCCGGATATTTCTGCCAGTTCTGAGGTACTGCCAGTTCATCTAATATGTCCTTTGAGAGTGACAGAATGAATTCACCTGCTGTTTTTGTTTTCTCCAATATTGCATTGAGATGATCGATCTGTTTGTTTGCAGTATCTTTTGTCTGTTTCCAGTCTTTGATCTGCTTTCTGAGGATCTTCTGATCTCTGGCGATGATCTGCAGCGGTGTCTTATGAAGTTTGTTCCGCTCCTCGTTTTTACGGGCATACGCTTCCCGTGCCTTTCGGTTCTTCTCGTCCGCAAGCCTTCTTCTTTCCGCAACAAGCTCACTGACAGGCATGAGTTCAGTACTTTTGATTCCGTAGTATTCATCGAGAGGATAAATGCCTGTAGTGACATATGTATAAAACTCATCGGGAGTCAGTCCGGCAAGATTGTACTGGTAGAATTCGGAATTATATCTGCGGAGATATTCGGTGATCATAACCTTAACTGTTTCTGCATCTGTGCACAGTGCCACCAGATCCAGGATCTGTGTCTTCATCTTTCCGAAGAATGATTCCATCGGCGCATTGTCCTGTGAGTTTCCACGTCCGGATACAGACTGGATGAAGCCGTCATCTTCAAGCATCCTGCGGAATGTTGTGCTGAGATACTGACTTCCCTGATCACTGTGGATATAGACTTCGCAGTGCTTCAGCTGTGAGGAGTATTGTTCCATCATTCTGTCATAAGCCGCTTTGACAAGATCAACTGTCATTCTCTTATCAACTGCAGCACCGAGGATCTGCTTTGTATATGCGTCTCTGAAGACACACAGGTATACCGGTGTTCTGTATATTCCGTAGTAGAAATAGGTAATGTCGGTAAGAATCACTTTGCGGGGACCGATGAAGAAGTTCTGATTAACGGCATTTTCCGGAGAAGCACATTCATGATCGTGTGTTGCCATATGCTTATAAGCATCCTTCTTAGGCTGATTCGCCACGAGATGCATCTTACGCATAAGCTTAGCACAGCGCTTGATACTGACATACATCTGGTAGTCTCTCCAAAGATCTGTATGGAATGTTCTCTTGCCAGGCACATAGCCTCGATTCCGGACGATCTGTCTCATCGATTCCATGATCTTCCTGTTTTCGGCTTCCTTGGCAGCTCGTTTGCCGTCCTTGTCTTTCTGCCGTTCTTTCCAGCTGTTATAGCCGGATCTTGAACAGCCGAAGATCCTCAGACACTGCACCTGAGTCATACCGTTTTTCAGTCCCTTCTGTTTCCTGTAATAGAACTCCATCAGAAGAAATCTGTCTATTGTTATCTTTTCACCTTGATCGAAGATACAGGTTTCTCCAGTAATTCTGACAACGTCTTTTTTTTAATCTCGAATATTGTTTCAAGGTAGATATTTCTTGCCTTGAGATAGGCCATCTCTTCTTCCGGCGTCATCTTTCCCATCTTTTCCATCGGTACACTGCCGTCATATGAGGATGGGTCAACTGTATTCAGTGTTCCTTCTTTTGCCATCTGCACAGCTCGTTTACCGCAGGCATTGGCCCTGTCTGTACCGAGGACCTTTGTGCTGAAACCAAGTGCTTCAAAGGCCTGGACATATGTCATTCCTTCCTGAATCTTTTTGTATAAAGCGACATAGAAATCTTTGGAATAAATGATCCTTCCTTTTCTGTAATCGGCTACGAATTCATTTTCAAGCTGATCCCAGATCTCTCTGGGCGGTTCTTCTGTTCCGTCTTTCAGGAATGTACTTTTAAAAGGTCTGTCTTCACACATAACGGTCTATCCTCTCATTTCTTTCAGACAATTGTATTAGACACCAAGTGTCTTTGCACGCTCAATTGCCTTCACCGCTGCTTTTTCCTTCATCTTTTCGTATTTCATTTTCTCATTTTCAAGATATTCAGAGAACTCTTCCTCGCTCAGACTCTGAAGCCATAACTGATAATAGATCGGAGCCATTCTGTTTCTTGTCCACTGCGGTCTGTCGAAATTGTAATATTCCGCATATTTCCATATCCTGTCTTCCAGTTCCACGATATTGCGGCAGTTCCTGTAATCCACTTCATCCTTGAAATGACCGAAGAACGACTCCTGAGGCGCATTGTCCCAGCAGTTTCCGCGCTTGGACATGGATTCAATAAAGCCATGATCCTTCACCAGTTTCCGGAATGTATCTGTCAGATACAGAGAACCCTGATCACTATGAAATAATGCATTCGGACAATGTTCACTTTCTGAGAGATCGACAAAAGAACATTCAGCCAGTTTCAGATCGTTGGTATCGCTGATCCTGAAGGACATCAGTCTGCCTGTTACTGAGTCGATCACAGCAGATCCGTAGGCCATCTTGTTATCGTCATATGGAATATAGGTGACATCAGTCAGGAACACTTCCAGCGGTTTATGAAGTCTGAATTCTCTTTTCAGCCGGTTTGGACAGACATTCCTTTCAAGCAGTTCTCTGGCAGCTTGACGGTTGTTGTTGGCTTTCCTGACCGGACAGGTGATCCCGTATTTCCGTTTAAGCCTTCTGATCTTTTTTATACTGAACTGTTTGCCGGTGATCTTCTTCATCATCATGTAGATCATTCTTGTGCCTTTGGGATATTCATTACAGTTTATTACCTGGCGGATCAGTTCAATATCCTTATCATCCTGTTCATCTTTCATTTCACGGAAGAGACCGTAATTCGGATCCTTCAGGCAGCTGTAGAAGGAAGATCTGGAAATCCCAATTGTTTTAAGAATGTATTTCTTTGTGAACTTCTTTCCCGGATCAGGAGTCATCGCATCGATCCACAGGCATACTTTTTTGCGGTCAGCCGGTTTCAGGGAAGGGATAATATCATGTAATTCCTGCAGCGACTTTTCTGCTTCCTTTTCAAGAGACGCCATGACATTGCGAAGGATCCTCAATGCCTGTTCAGAATCCATACAGAGTCCGGCACCGCGCTTCTCATGATGGATGAGATGATACCTGATCCTTACCTTAAGGCTTAATGGAAGACCCTTACAATCAAATTCAAACAGTTCAAGAATGTCATTAATATGCATATTACACAGACAGTAAGCATCATCATAGAAAGCTTCCTTCAGTATGAACTGCTTCGCAGTAATCTTCTTCACATAAGGGTGATCTTTGTACTTCTTAATCACCTCGTCCGTATAAGTACTTCTTCCTTCGTCGGTTGGAGTATCATTCTCAAAACGGCGCTGTAAGACATAGATTCTATGGTATCCGACTTTATGAGGATCAATGCCCGCTGCTTTTAAACCTTCTTCGATCGACTGTTCCGGGTACTTATGGAACAGTTCATTTACGAAATCTTCATTGAATGTGATACCGTTTCTCGCTTTTACAAACTTACCGGTACTGAGGAGGTATTCATTGTCTTCTGGATTTATGCGGAATGATTGAACACTTCCGACAGGCAAATCATATTTCGCGTTTTGCGGCCAACCTTTTCGTTTGAATGTATCGCATAGACTACTGATCAAAGACCTTCCGAGTTCTTTCAGATCATACCCATTCTCAGTCAGTATACGTTTCACACCTTGTCTTTTATCAGTCTCCCATGCCTCATAAAGTCTTAAACGGAATTCATATATGAAACGTATCGTATGATCATCCACGTGCCTCACATTCGGATCATTACGAAACTTTTTGATCTGTTCTTCTGTGAAGTGTTTCGCCTGAGATTTCCTCTTCCTGCTCATTGAACACCTCTCAGTTTTCTTCTTCTGTAGAAGGATGGGTAAAACAGATCTTTCTCTTCATCCCAAAGATATCCGGATATTTCATTAAGATATTCCTGATCCATAAGAGGGTCATAACCTTCCAGATCACTTCCGATATACAGCTGATACCATTCATTGTTCACAAGCCTATAGGTGAATACTTCAGGATCGAGACTTCGTACTTCTTCTTTCTCATTCGGTGACAGATAACGGGATACGTCACACAGCACTGATGCCAGTTCTATTGTCAGTGACTGTATCTGTTCTGTCATGACTCCAATTACTCTGCTGTACTCATAGCTGCTCAGTTCCTTAAATTCTTCCATATGCATTCCTCCCAAATGGCCTCTTTTCCGGATAGAAAAAGGCCCTCGTAAGGACCGTCAGAACTGTCATTGTTCTGTACGTCTTACGGGGACCAGTTTA
>JAFWQC010000061.1 GCA_017509245.1 Clostridiales bacterium
TTACTCACCGACACGAACAATGAGATAACGGATTACGCCATCAGTGATCTTGAGAACACGCTCAAGTTCCCTGGGGAAATCGCTCTCGGCAGTAAATACAGTCTGAACATAGTAGCCGTTCTTCTGACCTTCAATCTCGTAAGCCAACTCACGTGTTCCGATTGTGTCGAATGCATCAATCGTAGCACCTGATTCGATCTTAGCCTTAATTGTGTCAGTAAGAGAAGCAATTCCCTCTTCACCTGCAGCGGTGCTGAGGATAACGATCAAACGATATTGGTTTGCCATGTCATTCACCTCCTTCTGGACTTTACGGCCCGGTCTTTCTCCGGGCAAGGATACCGCCCATATATAAGCGGCACCGAGAAGAATAACACAGCCACAGAACCAAAGTCAAGCATTTACTGCATTCTTAGGACTTTTCCCGTTGTTCATGTCCTGCCTTAAGAAGCACTTGGTCTTCAAGCGTCGCGCGTCCGTCAAAGGCTTTGCGCTTCCAAAATTCTTACTACTGAAAATTCTAGCAACCCCAAAATCAAAATGCTACCCTTTCGCAAAGATTGAGACTTTGAGGGGTCTTCTGAGACTAGTCTCAATTTTCGATTTTGCGCGAAAATCAGATCCTCGAAGCCTCAAGATCCTTTAAAACATAGGGGAAGAGCAATTCGATCCATGCGCCCAAAGCCTTAGCGGTATGAAGATAAGTCTCGAAATTCTCTCCGGAAGGATCGGGAACGGAAATGGACATTATCCTGCCCGAAGAGTCCTTCATGACAAGACCGTTTGCGGCTGCAAAGGTCGATAAGGAGAACACCTTGTCCTTGATCTCCGGGAACGCCTTTATGATGCTGTAGGCCTGCTCGTCCCTCACAGTAAGGATAAGGTCATTGTCATCGTAGATCGCAGGGTCGGCCCTTCTGGATTCGATCGAACCCAAGCCCCAGCCCGTGAGTTCTTTTACAGCTTTTTCCATCATGGGATCAGGATCAAGTCCGGACATCGCCGTAAGGCCTGCCGATTCACAGTAGATCTCAAAGCCGGTATCAGCAGTTCTGCTTGATATATAAGGTTCATTCTTCTCTATAAGACGTCTCATCAGTGCTTCGCAGCATGGAGACAATGAAGTATTGTTATCGTCAACAAATAAAACAGATGCGGTATATGTGTCCCTGAACGCATCAAGCGGCAGAGGGAGTCTTAACGGTCTTGCAGGTGCGGGCATTCCGGGAGTAAGTTCCTCTTTCTTGCCTGACGCCTTGGAAAGTCTGTTCATGTATGCAACAGACAGGCCTTCTCCGTCAAAACCCTGTGCCAGGATCACGTCAACTTCCTGGACATCCAGGAATCTCAAGCCTTCAAAAAGCCCGTGGGATGCCATGGACACATCAGTGGTCTTGCCATAAACGCAGAATTCAGTATGCGCGGATAAGATCTTGTCATTAAGCTTGGCATAGACTGCTTTGATCTCTTCGCCGCAATAAAGGCCGATCCTTGCGAAAGGATTGCCTGCGAGGATCTCACGCGACCTTAAGATAAAAGGTGAAGCGATATTTACAAGCTCCTTGGCTTCGTCATCGGACAGTTTCTTCAGGTCTTCAACAGTAAATGAAGTCTTCTTTATCCTTCCGTCAGAGCCTGCCGCATCATCGCCCGTGATCTTGGTGCCTTCAGGCATCTTCATGATCTCAACCTGGGCATAAGGCGCGTAATGGCGGTATTTCATTCCGGGGGATCTCGGAGCCTTGCTGCCTGTCAGATTACCTGCGATCGTGGTCTCTCCGTCCTTCAGGACCGCATCGATATCAGCCTTCGTAACCGCGCCGGGTCTCAGGATGACAGGCTCTTTTCCGGTGCAGTCGACCACCGTCGACTCAAGTCCGTACTCAGAATCTCCGCCGTCGATTATCGCGTAGATATATCCGTCCATGTCCTCAAGAACAGACCTTGCACCCGTCGGGGAAGGTCTTCCGGAAAGATTTGCGGAAGGTGCAGCAACAGGGATGCCGCAGCACTTAAGAAACTTGTTTGCAACAGGGTTCGACGGCATTCTGACGCCTACCGTATCAAGACCTGCAGTGGTCTCATTTGCTATGCAGTCAGCCTTCTTCATTACCACTGTTATCGGACCGGGCATGAAGTTATCAATAAGCTTCTGAGCAAGCGGAGTGATCTCTGAGACGATATCCTTTATCTGCTCCTTATCACCAATATGGCATATCAGCGGATTGTCTGCAGGTCTTCCTTTTGCCTCGAAAACCTTTCTTACAGCTTCACCGTCTCTTGCGTCACAGCCAAGACCATAGACCGTCTCAGTCGGAAAACCTATTACCTCGCCGTTTTTCAGATGCTCTGCCGCATCCATGATGGCCTTTTCGTCATCAGAATCTATTAATAATGTTTTCCTATACTTCTTTTCGCGGTCCATAAAAGCCTCTTTTGATCAATCTTCGCCATTCGCGGCATTATCTGCTGCCTGTGCCAGGGTCAGAGCGTCCACTATCTCATCCAGATCTCCTGCAAGAATGCTGTCCAGCTTGTAGAGAGTCAGTCCGATCCTGTGATCCGTTACTCTTCCCTGGTGATAATTATATGTCCTTATCCTCTCGGATCTGTCACCTGTTCCGACCTGGGATTTTCTCTCATCATTGTTCCTGTCGACATCGGCCTGATGTGCTATCGCCCACAAACGCGACTGCAGGACTTCCATTGCCTTTTCCTTGTTCTGGATCTGCGACCTCTCGTCCTGGCAGGTTACGACCATGCCGGTCGGAAGGTGTGTGATCCTTATCGCGGAAGACGTTTTATTGATATGCTGTCCGCCTGCGCCCGACGCTCTGAACCTGTCGATCTTCAGATCGTTCGGATTGATCTCGACATCCGTGGGTTCAGCCTTCGGGAGAACCGCAACAGTCGCCGTGGAGGTGTGAACTCTTCCGCCGGACTCGGTTACCGGAACTCTCTGTACCCTGTGAACACCGCTCTCGAACTTCATCCTCGAGAAGACTCTCGGTCCGTCGATCTCGGCAACTATTTCCTTGTAGCCGCCCAGTTCCGTGGGGCTTGCGTCAACGATATCGACTTCAAAGCCCTTCAGCGCGGCATATCCCTTATACATCTTCATGAGATCGCCTGCAAAGAGCGCAGATTCCTCTCCGCCTGCACCGGCTCTGATCTCAAGGATAACGGATCTTGAATCTCTCGGATCTCCGGGAGTGAGATATATCATGAGCTCCTTCTCGAGTGTGGCAAGTCTGTCTTTGGCATCAGCAAGTTCAGCATTGGCAAGGCTTCTCATCTCATCGTCGCCGCCCAGATCCCCGCTCTCAAGAAGAGCGATTATGCCTTCGATCTCCTTTTCGCACGCTTCGTAGCTCCTAATGGCCTCAACCTGTGGATTAAGCGCTGCAAGTTCCTTCGAATATTTCGTATATTCCTCGGGGCGCGAAGCAACGGCCGGATCGCTCAATGTTCCGGTCAGCTCCTCGTATTTCGCCTTTATAAGTTCTGTCTTGCTCTTATCTATTGCCATAGTTAAATAAAATTATCACATAAGAATAATTATTTCCAACTTCTTAACCCCGAAATGTTAGACGCGGAGTCGGTTTCTTTCAATGCTCCGCCAATGCTCTACTCAATGCTCAACTTTTTAACCCTAAAAGTTGAGCATGCAGTTGGTTTTCCGATGTCCAAGTTTTTTACCTGAAAAGTTGGACATGAAGTTGAACATTGCCGGCTAGCATTATTCGGCGTGCGAGAAAAGCGGTTCCCTGCCGATGCTCGACTCAATGCTCGACTTTTTCAGCCCCAAAAGTCGGACACGGAGTCGAGCATGGAAAAAAGAACCATCAGCGAGCGCTTCCGTCCCTTTGTCCTGGAATCCGCTCCCCTTCCCGGGATCAAAAAGGCTGCCTCACATATATGAGACAGCCCTTACAATATTCTATATATTTAATCAGGTTGCCGGAGGTGCAACAGGCGGCTGAGGTATTTCATTTGGCTGGTCAACTGCCTCGCCCGGTGCGGGTGCCGGCTGCATTCCGGGCTCAGGTGAAGGTGTTTCTTCCCTCACCTCATACTCAAGCTTGTGCCTCAACGGCTTCTGACAGCGCGGACAATACACGAACCCGTGCGGATACCATGCCCTGTGCCCGAGATCGTATGCGTGGTAATCGAATTCATAGTAGCAATACTCACATTTACAGTGGAATGTGGGATTGTACGTCTCGTAACCTGCCACGGGAGCTGGATTTACCACACCGGAATTAAGGATCCACGGTCTTCCGGAGGCGGCTGCAGGCTGCTGAGGCTGAGTTTTTGATGCAACGGGAGCTTGAGCGGGCGCCGAAGTAGTAGCGGGAGCAGGTGCGACAACAGGAGACGGTGTTGGTGCAGGCGGCACAACAGTTGCTGATGCAGATGCCGGATTCGGTTTAGCTGCAGGCGCAGAAGATTGTGCCGGCTTCGGAGCCGGTGTTGGTGCAGGCGCGGTAGCTCGAGCCGGAGAACGCGCAGGAACAGGTGTCTGTTTTAACGGCACAAAAGGCGATGGTGCCGCTTCCGGATCAGGTTTTAACGGCACAAAAGGCGATGGTGCGGGCTTAGAAGCAGCGTCCGGTGATGGTGCCGCTTCCGGATCAGGTTTTAACGGCACAAATGGCGAGCGCGCCGGTTCAGGTGATGAAAATGCCCTGATGGTACGCAGATCAAATCCGCACCTCATGCAGAAATTAGAATTATCCGCCACCGCCGTTCCGCAGTGTGAACAAAACTTAGTCATTATATCTATCCTCCTCTATTCCATTAGAGTTATGACAATTATAAATCGACAGTAAATTGTTGGTCAAACTTTAAGGCTCTTATGCTTCGTTACTGTCATCAATGATGTTGCCGTTCCTGACGTTCTTCTCGATCAGGTTCTCTCTTGCATATTCCCAGATATCTTCAGAGCCGTAATGAGTATTCATATTGCGCTTCATTACCCAGCTTCTTCTAACGTCGTGCTCTTTCCATGCGCGGCCGTTTGTAGCGTCGTTAAGGATCAGGGGCTGGAAACAGTCCATCGTTCTTGCGAACTTTGCTTCGGGTGTCTCTTGAGCCTCAAACTCCAGCCACAAAGATTTCAGATATTCCCCCTGATCTTCCGGAAGCATCCCGTAAAGCTTTTCTGCAGCCTTTGCCTCGCGTTCTGCCTGGGTCTTTTTGCCTTCCTCATCGTATGCATATGTGTCCCCGGCATAGATCTCTACCAGATCGTGTATCAGGAGCATCGAGATCGTCTTAAGGACATCTATCTCACTATTTGAATACTCACTTAGAAGAAGTGTCATTATTGCCATGTGCCATGCATGCTCGGCATCGTTCTCATGGGTCACGCCGTCGGTAATGTAGCTCTGGCGCTTGATCATCTTCTCTTTATCAATCTCTCTTATGAATGCCAGCTGTTTCTCAAATCTCTCAATATCTTTCATGTTCTCACCTTATGACTTTTGTATTTTCAGAATGTATTCATTATACATTCAAAACAAATGCCGATATAACGCATATACATGAGGAACGTCCGCTCCCATTTGATGTTCAACTCATTGTCCAACTTTTCAGCCCCGAAATGTTGGACGCGGAGTTGGATTTTGCCAAAAGCCAACATTTTGTCCAAGTTTTTTACCCTTAAATGTCGGACTCGGAGTTGTACACTGCCGGCCGGCAATGTTGAGTGCACGCGAAAAAGCCGACCTCCACAACGGTTTTCCGATGCTCGACTCGATGCTCGACTTTTTAGCCTCGAAAAGTCAGACTTGACTCGGTTTTTGCCCAAAACCGACTTTTTGCTCGAGTTTTTAACCTTAAAAAGTCGGACGTGAAGTCGAGCATTGAAAAAGGCACCATCAAAAAGTTCTTCCGCGCCGTAACCCGAATTCCGCCTCCCTCCCAAGACAAAAGAGCTGCCTCATTTTGAGACAGCTCCTGTATTTGGTGGATGATACAGGGCTCGAACCTGTGACCCCATGCACGTCAAGCATGTACTCTAGCCAGCTGAGCTAATCATCCGTAATCGAACTTTGAAAGTATACCTTGTTTTATCTGTTTTGACAATCTGTTCTTTTTCCACGTTTTCGAGAACGTTTATTAACAAATTGTGAACGGAACTTTTGTCACAAGTTCATTTTCGCTTTGTGACAAAACTCGTTTTCTGTCAGAAAAAAGCACTAAAATTTGACATTTCACATTTTGAAACATGCCCGAAAACATTGATATTGGACGCATTTTGCATCAAGTTGCACAAAAACAGTCCCATCCGATTGGTGATAAGCACAAATCGGAAGAAATTATGAAAATTATGAACACAGTGTGAACTAAATGTGATATATTTGTTGCAAGAAAGCTAGAAACTGATTCGGGAGGGGACAGCTTTATGAGAAGAATTGGTAAAACACGTAAAGGATTCACGCTTGTGGAAATGATCCTGGTCATAGCAATCATTGTTATTCTTGCAGGAGTCCTTGTTGTAGGCATCGGAACATATCTTAATAAGGCAGCAGCCGCATCATCTTCTGTTACAGCACACAACAGTTCAGTTGAGTTTGTAAATGCGGAAGTTGATAAACAGCTCGGTGCTAACAACAACGCTAATCCTTAAGGAGCACAAACAGAGAATTGTATGCCTGTCTCAGGGGTGATCACAGACATCAAAACCTCTTATCCATAAAGTGAAGCACGCAAAAAGCCTCCCTTATTCAGGGAGGTTTTTTGTTGGTGAATTTTCCAGTTAAATCATTCAAGCGTTATGTTCAATACCTGTGGATTATGGTCGCTGTTTGCAAATCCCAGATCCTTTATCTCATATGAATCAACTCTGATATTGCTTGAGACGATAAAGCCGTCGATGATGTAATACTGCAGTGAATCAGGATCATTTCCTGCCAACGGCGTATAGAGCGATCTGCACGAAGGTGTCTCTTCACTCATAAGGAATTTCCAGTCTTTTTCGAACGGGCCGATATCCATATATGCCGGCTGCCACTGATCGGGAAATACGGGAAGATCATTCTCAATATTCGAGAAGCACTGATTGAAGTCTCCGCCCGCGATAACATAATTGCCCTTCTCGCTTTCCTCATTCAGGATATCCATAAGCATCTGAGCCTGAGCAGCCTTGCCCTCACCGTCGTCATATGCTTCAAGATGAAGGTTTACTATGACAAGCTCCTTGCCGCCCTCCACCGGGATCCTTGTGATGAGAAGACATCTTTTTAGATTGATTATCCTTATTGGCCAGGAGAAAGGACATGGCAGCTGTATCCTGGAAGCAGACAGGGTCTGATATCTGCTGTAAGTTGCAATGCCGGAATCGATCTTACCCATAGGCGGAACCGGGACAGGCGAGTATGCGACCTTGAAGTTATTTGCAAATGCAAAGTTATTATAACCAAGGTTATTAAAATACGTCATCTCGTTGATGTGATAACTTCTGTCACTGTTGAAGTCTATCTCCTGGAACAGAACGATATCAGGATCTTCCTCCCTGACCTCACTTACAACGGCATTAAGGTTTTGGGTAACCCGCGCTTCATCAGCGGTATATACCATCTTTCCGCCGTCCATGAAGAAATCGGCATTGTCTCCCAGCGCTCCGTAGCCGATATTCCAGGCCAGTACCTTCAGGGAATCGCCGGAAGAAAGTGTTTCTTTTGCTGCGCCGTCCAACTGTTCGATTGCAACTGCCTCCTGATCTTCAGGATCGTATTCAACGATGGTAAGCCAAATGAGCAGTCCCGCGATCAGAACGACAAGGACGATAAGTATGACAAGCAATACCTTGCCAATGGTTTTTAATGCTTTCATAAAGACTCCTCGGGGTATAAAACCCGTTCTTTGCAATAAAGTCATTATAAACCATGAGACGGGGCACCGCCTTTTCATAACTCAATGTTTACCGTTTATTAGAAATACCGACACAATTATGAGTTGTCAGTTCGCTTTTCCCGAAAGAGATTTCTGGAACATCTTAAGGTCATCAGTCATCTTCTTTGCCTTTCTGGAATCAAGAAAGAACCTTATGACCCAGACGGAGATATATACGGCTGCAACAGACAAAGCAACTATGGCCATCATATTAAGATTCTCGATCCTGAACCCGGAGAAGCCGAACGAGAATAACAGAATGATGATCTCGACCATGAAGAACTGTATCACTTCTCTTATTATCATCTGCTTAACAGTAAGTTCTCTTTTCGAATACATGATAAGACCGGGAATGCTGCCGAGAATGCCGTCGATGATAGGAACGATAAATGCCGCATACGTAATGTTCTGATCGGGAGCAAACAATGATCCGCATATGAAGATCACGATATTGACCATGGTAACGATTATGAAAAAGTTGATGAGATTATCTTTAATATGTTCCTTCATAGCCTTATACCTTCTTCGAAATGAATTCCTTGAACGGATTGACATACTTGCGTGAGATGATGACTTCCTCGCCGTTAAGCAGTCTGCAGCTGAACCGCCCGTTCAAAGCGGGCTTTATCGATTCGACCTTCATGATATTGATAACAACGGATTTCGATATCCTGAGGAAATTGCGTTCCTTAAGCAGCTCTTCGAATTCATAGAGTTTGCGTGCTGTCTCATAGCATTCCTTAGACGTGTAAATAAATGTCTTATTATCCACTGATTCAATATAGAAGATCCCTGCAACGGGTATCGCATATCTTTTATCGTCTTTGGTACCGCTTATGTTGCCGTCGAGATTTTCGACAAACCGGACTATGTCATCGATCCTTCCGTCACGTACATAACATCCGATCTCGATGTATTCCTCTAAAGTATTATCGATCTTTTTTACATTAATGTTCATTATCTGGCTCCGGGATAAGATTCATTTACGGTGAACTGTCCTTCCCCTTTAAGATAACAATCGAAGAAATCGACCGCAAGAGAATTAACCGTCGTCATGACGTATTCATTATCAACGTCGCCGGAGCCCAGCATTTTCGCGAGCGCGGGCGAAAAGAGCGGCAGGTCGGTATAATCCATGTGAAGCGAACCTTCAAAATAGGTGCTGAAATATACATCAGCATTATTCCTGATCATGTTATTGGGATACGGATAATCTATCCTCTCAGCTTCGATTGCCTCCGCGTGCGCATTCATGTTCTCGATCTCGAAAACCGGAACCTTATACTCAATATCCTCAACAATATATCTGTGATCTTCTGCTCCAATAATCGATCCGAGCATCGTGCCGTCGATGTCGATGACCGCATCAATATCATCTCTCCGCTTTGCAACTTCAACGGAAGTTGCACCGCCCATGGAGTGACCCATCAAGCCAATCTTGTCACTGTCAAGTTTTGAAAGAGCATCAAGCACATCCGCCTTTGATTCATCATCTTCGAACCAATAGTTCTCGATATCATCAGCAGCTCCTTTTATCAGCTCATCAACTGCGAAATCCATATCTGCTGCCCTTAATCTCATCCACTCCTGTGAAGCGGCGAAAACCTCTTCTTCCGTCTGGCCGGCATTCATTACACTGTTCATGAAGTTGCTGTCCACTATGATGGTCTTTCCGTCAGTATCCTTAGTAAAGAACGAATGATAAGGATGCTCAATGCTTACTACAACATAACCGTGACTTGCAAGTTCAAGATATGTTGAAGCATTGCTCTCATAGTATCCGAAGGCACCGTGCGAGAATACTACAAGAGGGAACCTGCTGCCTTCAGGAGTTCCTTCCGGCGCGAAGAAATATGCAGGCACTTCCCTATAGGAACCATCGTCTTCATGTTCTTCGATTCTGCTCTTATCTATAAGTATTGTCTTGCTCATCTTTACACTGTAAAGACCGCTTGTTGGAAGCCCCTCATAATCAGTGAATATAAATGCCGGAACAAGTGAAGTTGAAATGAATACAATGCTCAATATAAGACTCGCGATCTTTCCTGATGTCTTCTTCAGATTGTCCTTTTTCCTGTTCATTAGTGCTGATATTGCTGCGATCAGTATCCTGGCTGCAAGAATGATCAAGAGACCCGTGAACCTGAAGCTGAGATCTATTCCGGGAAGCAGCACCGTGATAAAGAACAGCACCAATTGCCCGATGTCCGCGATCAGTCTTTTCTTCGTCCAGGAACTTCTTGATGTCCCCTTCCATGCATAGACCAGAAAACCTGCCTCACTTAATATCAGTAATGCCAAAAGTAAATAAGCCATAATCAAACCTGCCCTTCAATATGTTTTGGGCAGAGTATAGATAATGATCTTATGCCGCTCAATAATTGTCATGGTAAGATGCAAAAATGCGTTGTGAAATGCAGTTGGAGGTATCTTTTGACCCCGGAAGGTTAATTCAGGGATTAGGCATCATATTGCCTCTCGATCCCATGCCTGACAATTCCCGGTTACGATATAGTTACGGAATACGACTTTTTCGTAACCAAATGATGCACTTTTGGGTAAAAGTGCACGATATGGTTACGGAAATGCCAAATCTCATCACCATTTCGTCACCACTGACTTTTCAACCCTATATATCGCCTTGAAATACTTTTAACAACCTCACCCGGGTCATTTTCACGGCATTTTCACGGCATAGCCGGGATTTTGCCGTGAATAATGCTGTTTAACGATAATAATCACGGCATTTTCACGGCATAGCCGTGAATTTGCCGTGAATCTCAGCACACGTAGATTCAAGTGTCATTGAATGGAATGCGCTATAGACAGAGATGTGTATATCAGCAGTATAAAATTATATGTTTCCGGAAACATATCAAATCAGACTTTGAAAGCAACTAAAATGGCGGCGCCTTCATTTTTAGACACCGCCATCGTTTGAAGTTCTGTTTTTTCAGTTCACTTACTATACATCATCCGATAAGGAATCCGGTATTTGCAGCGATCACACCGATTGCCAGCATTATCATAAACGTGAAATAGACTGCGTAAAAAGCCCATAAGATCGTAAATCCGACTCCGCAATAAAAGGCTGTACGGCTTAATGCAGAACAAACCTTGACTCTGGGAGTATGAAGACCGCCGCGGTTGATATAATCGAGCACTGCCTGTCTGTTCGTCTTGCCCATTACAATGGCAATGATGCTTCCGATAGGAAGTGAGCAGATGGCACATGCTACGATAGCCTTGGTAAGAAAACCTTTTACGGTCTCATCGTAATTTGGATCTATGGGCTGCTGATAGCCTGCGGGCTGGTAATACTGATTTTCCATATAAAACCTCCTAAAATCTATACCTTTTCCATTTCGCTTAATTTATCAGCTTATAGTATTTTACCGCTGTTGCCCGGCGGCTTCAATTGAAATCGTATTTATTCCAAAGGCATGTTATTTGTCATCAGACCGGTGCTTATCTCAGATTCCCATTTGCCGCTGTCAGCATAATAATACTGAACTGCTTCATCATAAATGTAGTCTGTCCAGTAACCCTGGTCAACGGCCTCTTTCTGCCTGCATTCACCTATACTTGCGTCATTGTCCCCCCACCTTGAATCGATCAGAATAAAGTAATGTGACATTGGTTCTGAGGCCTCAGTCGGAAGTTCAAAATACCGGCAGTTCTTTGCTGAATTAAACTGCTCTACATGGCCGGGGTACTGAAGATCACAAGTCTCAAACTTGAAAGTGATATATTTATTCCCGCCCTTTTCACGATACAAAAGGCCTTCCAGATAACAGTTTATCCATTTTTCCTCGCTGATGAACAGCTCCACGTTTTCCTTGCCTACCGGAGAGGAACTGTCGAATACGAGCGTTACGTAATCAAGGCCCTTGTAATATCCTTTGTAATCGAGCATGTTTTTCGAACTGCATTCATTGAAATCGCCGTCGGTCCTGATATCACCGAGAGACTCTTTACTGACCTCGTCCCGCTTGTCCAGAACAACATATCTGTATGTTTTCGAACTTTTGGAATGACCATTATCCTTATCTTTCTTAACACATCCGGCAAAACATGATGCGCACATTATCAGAGCAAGAACAATGACAGAAAACCTCTTTACTGATCCGGACATACAACACACCCCTATCACTATAGCAGTCAGGATTAACTCCTAACTTGTATACAGTTGACCGGAAATTAATGTTGCAGATATTGCGGATAATAGAGGATCAGTAATCCAGTTCCTTCGTATCGATCTTAACTTCTTCAGAAATGTTCTTCACCGCGATCTGGAATTCATCCTCATAAATGATCTCGCCCGGCTTCTCAGTGCATTCGGAAGAATAAAGCTTCACGCCGTATTTTTTGCACATGTCGCGGTAGAAAGTCATCTGTTCCCAGATATTATTGCCTTCTTCGGTGTCCTTGAACCATGTTATGGCACCTTCAGGATTATCCTTCTCATAAAACGGAGGTACGGGAAGGACCTTCTCGAAATACTCGCGGTTCTTCCAGTATTCCTTCTCCTCATCTTCAGTAAGGGTCTTGCTGTCTACGAGCTTTCCTACTGTGGTAAATATGCCTCTGGGCTGCCTGGTGCGGAACGCCTGATCCGCCGTGTGTATCCTGTAGTATTTCATATCAGATTCCTGACTTGATCTTGCTTACGTCCATTACGCCCTTGCGTTCCGGATCTTCCAATACCATAACTTTCTTTCCGACTTTGACAACAGCAACTCCGTCGCCCGGTTCGACGCTCGCGAAAACGACCTTGCTTACTGAATAACTCATCAATGTCTCATCCCTGTCTTCAAGGTAGATATCCAAAACATACTGGTAAGTGGCATTCCTGTTATCCTTCATTTCGCCGATCCTTTCAGCAGTCAGCACGACACCTCTGCGGATGCCCTTGATACCGCCGATGATATTGTAGATAGCACTTCCGCTTCCGAAAGCACCGGAGCCGGTTACAGCAAGCGTGACGACCTCGTAGACAATACTGTCAAAAGGAGTCATGAGAAAACATATAAAAAAACCGGCACACACTATAAATGCAAAGATCAAAAGCGCGAGAAAACCCTTGTTGGCATTAATATGTGCTTTTCTTACACTCTTGATGAGTTCCCTGTCATTTTCCGTGACCTTGTCAAATATCAGAGAATCTGCAGGAACAGATTTCTTAAGATAATCTGAATAGTGGCTGTTCATATGTATCCCCCTTTATCCCTATTTCCTGATGTGGATTATATCATGACGCCAAATGCTTCATATCATTGAATCCTTGTGTTTTATAACATTTCTTTTCCGGAAAATGAAAACGGGATGACAGCAGTGCCGTCATCCCGGTAAGTGCTATTACACGGATCAGATCAATGCTTCAGCTGAAAATCGATTGCGTCGTAGAAATCCTCTGCCTTGCCGGTCTGGATCAGGACCCTGCTCTTTTCCATCCTGGTGCTGGTCCTGAGAGCCGGAGGAACAATCTGATTATAGTCGCTGAGTCTCTTTGTAATTACAGTTCTCTTTAAACGGAGCTCGTCGGTGCGCTTCTTCAGGTTTTCATTGTCAACTTTCCTTCTTCGGATCGCCTCAGACTCGGCAGCATTTGCCTCTTCTCTTGAACGGAATGCTTTTACGCCTCCGACTATAAGAAGGATAACAGGTGAACAAAGGCAAAGCATTCCGACAATTAACACTCCCGCGCTCGAAGTACCTGAAGCTATAAAAATGAACAGGAAGTATAAGATCCAAAACGCAATAGCCGCATAAATAAGATACGGCCAGAAGAACTTGAACGCCGAATGCGGTCTGAACTGGTAATCAGCAGGTCTGCTAAGTATAGTCTCATTGTCACTGATATCCTTGTTCAGCCTTTCAAGAGCCTTGTAATCCTTGCTGAGCTTCTCCGCAAGAGCAATGCTCTCTTCTTTTGTCATCGCAGGTCTATCGACAGAAGTATCCTGTGCTGCCGCATCAGCATCTTCATTAAAATCGGACTTGAATCCGCACTTTGAACAAAAGATATCTTCAACCTTAAGTTCGTTTCCACACTTACTGCAAAAAGGCATAGAATCAACCTCCTCCACTCTATCTTGTAATACTCTCCCTTTTTCCATGACCTCGAAAATAAAGTCAAGACAGATTATATCATTTCTTTTTGATTGTTATAAGGATAAGAAGAATTTTTGTCATTAAAGCGGCAATAAAAATCGAACCCCGGAAGCCGTATAACTTCCGGGGTTCACGTCATTTAACCCTATGATTAAATTACCAGATCAGTTCAGGGTATAGGACCACTCTGCGGATCGTGCCGATCTCAGACTTTACATCTGAATAGCAGGATGCGACTACACCTTTTTCAGGCAAAACGTGTACATAAATGTCATTGCCGACATACATACCGCAATGCTCCATCACGCCGTCACCATCCCTGTCGAAGCAGATAATATCACCATCAAAGACATCGTCAGGATCGACCTCCTCGCCGCATTGTGACAGCTCCGTAATATCGTGAGGAAGACCTAAAGCACAAACCTCTTTATAGCAGTACACGATGAACCAAGCTTGTCAATAAACCCTTTTACCCCCGTTCATCCAAAACCTTCTGTACCCTGTCCTGTGCAATTGCGGCTACAGAATCAAGATCCTTCTGTCCGGTAAAGTATGCGGGCATCTCCTCAATGAGGATAATGCTTATATCCGAGTCAGTTGAACTCACCCAGAAGCAACTCAATATGACCTTATCGAGATCATCGACATTGCTTTCAGAATAATGATTCGTAACACCGGTCATTCCGGCATTATAAAATTCGACAGCGGTCATGACAGTCTGTCTCAGAACATCACGGTTAACAACAAGGTTGTCACACATTGCAAAACTGCTTTGGACTTCGTCAGATAAAAGCATCTTCACAAATTCACCGCAAGCATCAACGTTCTTAGCCTGAGCGGAAACTGCAACGGACCTGGTCATCCTGACTGCCGGGCCTCTGCCGTCAGGAGAAGGCATTCCCAGAATCGCTGAGGCGCCGCTCAATACTTCTGTATATTGCAGATATTCACTGATGAAGGCATTCCTGCGGTATACAGCACGGTAGTTATCTTCCGGAGAATGAGGAATGTCTATTTCATTACTGCTTATCTCCGGAACATTATCCTTCACATAACTTGCCAGTCTTTCAAACTCGGGAGAAGTAAAATCCACTTTCCCGTCCTTAATAAACACATCGCTTGAAGCATTGAAAAGCTTCGCAAAATAGACCGCCTGACCTGAAGTCAGTACATCTTTTCCGTTGAGCGTGTCACCCAGAAATCTTTTATATTCTTCAGTTGTAAAACCAACTCCAGAGCTGCCGGCATATTTATAATCCGTGTGAATGCCCTCCACGGCGAACGTGATCGGTAACTGATAAAGAGCTCCATTTGTCTTAGACCCTTCGATCACATTGACATAATACTTATCAGGATCAAGTGATCCTGCATAAGGTGTAAGATCGGCAAGATAATTCGGATTATTAAGCTGGCCAAAGGAACTTGTGTTCAACAGTATATCCGGTCCTTTGCCGTTAATGATGTCCATGGCAAGTGCATTATTCATTTGAGAATTCGTCCTCAGGTTGTACTCTTCTGCTTCGTCAGAATAGCCAAATGCCTTGTCGGGATCAACGTAACTGCTCAGGTTATATCTGTCTGATACCTTGATATAGTATTCTCCGTTTGTTTCATTAAACCTTATTACTGCATCGGCGACCGCGTCATCCAGTGCACCATCGGCTGAATACAACTCCAGAACTGTTTTTCCCGCGTGCGGATTCACGGCTGCTCTTGTGAATTCATAGATGATGTCCTCAGACTGCTGTGAAGACAGAAAAGTACCTGAAGTATATTTTGAGCCATAAAGGATGAAAGAATCGGCATTGCATTCAGCAATGAGAAAGGAGCTAAGCGTATGTCTGTTTATTCCGCAACAGCTGTAATCAAAGACCAGTTCGTTGGTCTTAGTTTCCATATTGACCCGGTATATACCCTGAGTTGACGGATAATAGATTTTGCCGTCAGTGCCGGTCAGTCTGTTATAACGCAGGACGTCGACATCAAGCCAATCGTAATCCTTGGCATCCGCCGCTGTAACCGCAGCATTTTCGATGTCAAGAACATAGAATAAATAGTCTCTTTCGGATACAGCACAGACCAAAGCGGTAGAGTCATTTATAGGCAAAATAAGATCTATACCAAAAATGATCGCACCGTTTCCGCTTACCTCAGTCTCTTTCACATTTCCGTCAGAAGAAGTTATCTTCAAAGTGGAGATCTCCTCATCAGCTTCCCATGTTCTCACAACATCTATTTTGTTATTCCCGATCTTGAATGTGCCGTCAACGGCAAGAATCTCTTCGGCATCTCTCTGACGGGTTTCTAATATGTTTCCCGTTAAAGGATCGATATCAGTCTCAGTAACGATGGTCTTATTGGTTGAAGACTCATATGTGGCGTAACTGATAATAAGCCTTCCGTCAGAGTAACCGGTGCCCCAAAGTGATCCTGCAACCGGTATGCTCTTAATGTCGATTGAATTTACAGTCTTATTTGCCGTCCTGTCATAAACCGAAACTATATTCTTATTATTCGCGTCATAATAATACGCATCGCTGTCAGTACCTGTACCGTCTTCGAACGTGTACTGAACAGTCGTAAGTGTTACCAGGTACTTGTCATCAATGCCTATAACACTAGTGTCAATGAAATCGATAGGTTTGCTTTTATCTATCTCCAAATCTATATCGATAGTTTTGCAGTCGAACCACGGAAAATCTTCAGAGATCTCTTCTCCGCCGCTATTGCTTACTGAAGGTTCCGGATCATTATCCTTCTTAACGCATGATGTCACCGGCATCATCATCAATAGTGCAAGAACTGCCGATAAATACTTAGTTGACCTTTTCCCCATACTGCAACTCTTCCTTTACCGAATCGTGTGGTCTTTATTTTCGTTCGTCCAAAACTTTTTGTGCTCTGTCCTGTGCGATCTTTATGACATCATCCAGAGACTTCTGCCCGGTAAAATATGCAGGCATCTCCTCTAATAGAATGATGCTTATCGATGAATCTTCCGAACTTACTCTTGAACAGCTCATTACAAGTTCCTCAAGATTATCAATGTCCTTTTCGGAAAATACAAGTCTGTTATCCTCGTAATCTTTAGGAAGTTCAAAGTAGAACTGATTTGATCCGGCCGTGTTAAAGTAGTCGGCTGCCAGTAAACCATATTCATGAAATGCTTTTCGATCAAGCACAAAGTGTTCGCTCAAAGCCATTTCCTCCTGAATTTCATCAGAAAGAAGTATTCTCACAAACTCCATGCATTCTTCTGCATCAGGTGTTTCAGCGGAAATGGCAACCGAAGTATACGCTTGAGCAAGGGGTCCGCGCCCGTCTGACGATGGAAGTCCTAATATAGTTATATCCCCGTTATGTTGTGCCATTCTATTGAAGTATTCCATCATATTCATGCAGGTATCGCGGCTGGCAATATTTATATCGCTGGCAATATAATCCTCACTTATGTCGGCTTTCTCCGGAACATTTTCCTTAACAAAAGATGCCAGTTCCAAGAATTCCGGGCATGTAAAATCCACCTTGCCATCCTTGATAAACTTATCGCTCATCGCGTTGAATAGCTCAACAAAATATTGCGCCTGACCAAGCTTTATTACATCATCACCGTTAAGCGGACCTTTTAAGAACTGCTTATATTCATCAATGGTCATTCCAACACCCGAAGCACCTGCATATCTGCTTTCTGTGATGATTCCGTCCAATCTGAAACAGACAGGCATCTGATAAAGTTTGCCGTCGAACTTCGATGCTTCAATTACACCGGTGAAGTAATCGTCAGGCGACAGATCACTAAAATACGGCGCGAGGTCTATAAGATAATTATCGTTGTTAAGCTGTCCGATAGAACTTGTATTTAAAAAGATATCCGGACCTTCGCCGCTGATGATGTCCATGGCCAATTCATTACTGAGCTCATTACCGGCATTGAGCATTGCCAGATTATAATCTTCGATATCTTCTGGTTTGAATAAATCCCGTTCAGCAGATTTATCATATTTGTCTGTAACAACAATATAGTAGTCATCGCTCTTATCGTTAAACTCAAGGATCGCATCTTCTATCTCGGCCGGATAGTACCCGTCACCAATGTAAAGGCTGAGTATTGTTTTTCCCGCATTCGGATTCTTATCGGCTTTGTTCAGCTGAACGATATAATACTTTGAAGCAGCCTTTGCTCGGTTATAATCCATCGTGAAATTGCCGTTTTCCTGTCCGCAAAGAAGGATCGAATCTCCTGTACAGTCAACGATCTGAAAACACATGAACTGGTTTTTGTTTACATTACACCAGCCGTAATCGAATAATTCCTCAACCTTTTTATTTTCGATATCGATTACTGAGACACCTGTCGATGACTTGAAATAGATCTTACCGTCAGCGCCATAAAAAACCGATCCGATCTCATTAAGCGTCTTCTGATCAAGCCATTCATAAGCTTCTGCATCCGGCTTTTGCACAGAGCAGTTTACGAGGTCCAGTTCATAATAACGGGTTCCTTTTTCCGTTGCCAGGGGAACTAATGCAGTCGTGTCATTTAACGGAAGAATGACCGGTGCTCCGTATATCTCGTTGTCAGTTTCCGGAATGTCTGTTTTATTCCAGGTTCCGTCAGGAGACTGCACCTGAAGCATGTATTTCATGTCTTCTCCAAGGTAATTGTAACCGGCGGCAACTTTATACTCACCCACGGTGAAAGCATCACCTTCGGCTTCAAATATATTTGGATCAAGCTCACGGATATCCAGGATCTTTCCGGTCTTAAGATCCACTTCTTCCTCAAAATAAGTTACAGCATATGTTTTGGGGTTATATTTGTTGACCAGAAGAGTAAGTCTGCCATCCTCATAAACGGCATCATATATGAAATCTGTTGAACTGAACTCCTGTGAGATATCCATCTTTTTCATCTCATCTGCAGTTCTGTCTATAACCGATACGGAAACATATTTATTGTCTTCGGACTCTATGAACTGACCGAAGGTGATGAGAACTATCTCCTTCTCATCAAGGCCGGCCATCCATGTCGTGCAATCCGGCCTGACTTTCTCAAAATCGATCCCGAGATCTACCTCAACAACATTACTGTCGAACCACGGAGCGTCTTCAGAGACCTTTTCCTTGCCGTGTTTAGTAGAACCTTGCTTAATCCCGCAAGAAGCAACGGAGAGTATAAAAGTCAGCAATAATAATGCAGAAACGGTTTTATGGAGTGCCTTTTTCATAGAGAACAACTTCTTATTTGCAGTTACAACTTCATGCACCATTTTATATTATAAAAGTGATATATATCAGGCATTTCTGAAGTATTCCTGGTATGTTTCCTTATGTTATTATGACGTTCCCGAAAACATAACCGACAAAAACATTAACCCGGAAGTTTATTTGAGGTTGGAGTTCTCTTAAAGTTTTCTGCATTTAAAACACATCGACAGCGGTACCATCTTTGCCTTCTGTGCCTTCGGACTGTCATCTTCGGTATCTGATAAAGACTTCTCGTCAGTCTGCTCTACCATTCTCTCGATAATGAATCCGGCATCATAAAGAGCATTAACATATGTTGAGATCTTCCTGTTTGCAAAGGTCACATCTGTATCGTGAACAGGCATCTTAAGATACGATTCATCGAAGTAACTCCGTGAGAAGACCAGCTTCCCGTCAATGACTTCATCTTCGCCTGTCTCATAAGATTTGGCAACGCAGTAATGAAGCGGATGTCCCCAGCTGAATATGAATATGCCGTCCTTCTTAAGATATGAAGCAACCTTCTTAAAAGTGCCTGCAAGATCTGTCGTCCAGCCTATTCCGTATATCGAGAAAACATAGTCAAAATAATCTTCAGGAATATCACTGTCCGCTTCCATAGGTGCGCATATAAGTCTGGGATTGCATCCGCTCCCTTTTAGCATCTGCTTCGCGTTATCCAATTGCTTCTGAGAAAGATCCAATCCCCACAGCTCGCCTGCGCCTTTATCCGCAAGATATTTAAGTGAATGGCCGCTGCCGCAGCACAGTTCCAAAACTTTCTTTCCTTCAACATCAGAAAAGAAATGGAGGTCATCTTCCGTTACGAATCTGACTCCGTATTTGGGCAGAGCAGTCGTACCAAACCAGAGATCCGCATAATCGTTCCAGTATCTTTTGTTCTTTTCTACAATCTGTTCTTCCATAAATTATCCTCATGTTTTTATTTCGCCTTCAGAAACACGTTGTTTTTGAAGACATCTTATTTTCGAACAAATATTCGTATTCAATCAAGCAAAACCATCTTGATAAGTCCCCTTTTTGCCAGCGCAGCTTAGAAATTGTCCGCAAAAGTCAACTCCCGGCAGTAGATGATGTATTATTTACAAATGCGTTCATATATCTAAGCGAAGTAAACGCAACCATGCTTACGAACATAAATGCTGCCGTGGCCGGCACTCCGTAACCGAGCGGTATCATTGTAATATCAAATATGCACCAAACGAGTATCCCGTATTCTGTAATGAATTTTCCTTTTGCAAGTCCGTCATTTGCTTTATATGCATAATATGAGACAAACGTTCCGGTCAGGAAAAAGCCTGCAGCCATTACACTATAGAAAAACAGCATATTCTCACTTGAGACTTTAAGTCCGGATGCCATATTCGGGAAGCCAATTAATGGCAGAACCGCTTCATTCAATAAAACCATAACAGCCGCAAATACTAAGCCACACACAAGACATTTCCATACCTTTGGCTTTTTGTCGGTCTTCTCGAAAACATGGCGGCAGGGCATAAATCTGACCATAATGAGAACGGTAATGATAAGTATGATCAGGTCAAACAGTTCGACCTGAATAACGGGGAAACCGCCGCTTATCAGGGCGTTTAAACCCTCGTCTGCATCCAGAAAAAAGACCTGGGCTATGTAATTTGATAAGTACACAAACATAGCAAACTTCATGCCATGCTTCCATTTCGAAGTAGCTGAGAAAAGATGCCCGTTCAGGTAAAAGAACAATGCCAGTGTGGTGCCTGACAGAAAAAGGGAAAACAATAACTGCGGCAGCATCTCATCCGATATCGAAGAATCGGACTTTAATTCCATTATCCGGCCCAGCACTTCGGCTAAGGGCACTTGTATGATACATGTAACAAGAGCATATATAATGCCTGTCGCAAGGCATTTTAATCCCACGGATAATTTTGTATTCACTATATAAATCCCCCATATTTGGATTAAGGCATTTATATAGGTAACATATTACCTATTCTTTGTCAACGAAAACACTCATCATAACCATGATCAACATAGTTCTTTAATTCATTTGCTATGGAAAGATAATCCTCCATATTTATGATATATATGCTCATATCAAATGAATATATTCTTAACAAACTTCATTATCTATGCAGGCATCTCTTCAATAAGAATCATGCTCATGTCCGAATTCTCGCTGTTCATGGAAGAGCAACTCAAGATGATCCTCTCTATGTTATCGATGTCTGCAGAAGTATACTTCTCATCGTCGCTTAACTCGTTGAATTTAATTAGCGGGTTTCCTGATAAAACTTACTATCACATTATCCCGACAAACTGGAATTTGTTAAATTGATATCCACCAGCATACACCGTATTTATCAATAATGGTGGCGCAACATTTACTCCATGGAAGTTCTCCGATAGGTTCGATAATTACACCCCCATCGCTCAA
>JAFWQC010000062.1 GCA_017509245.1 Clostridiales bacterium
AAGCCGTTCTGGTGGCTTAAGAGCATTGAACGAGGCGCGCTGCAAACAACTCCTCGTTCCGCTACGCTCCACTCAGAGTTGTTTGCAAAAGTTTACAAATTATACGAAGGATTGAATTTACACAAAACTTTGGACTTGACTTTCGCGAGTTGCGAAGGTGTTTTTCGTACTTTTTTCCAGGGCGAAAAAGTACGATATGAGGTTTTTGTTCATAGCCGTATTGATTTCGTATTAATCGTACGGAAAGTAATGTATTTTCAAATAAAAAACGACTGGATTATTCCAGCCGTTTCTTTTTGGTGGAGATGAGGGGAATCGAACCCCTGTCCGAAACCTCCTCCTCCGGGACAATCTCCGGGTGCAGTCAGTATTTGAATTATTCCAATTCCCGCGTCATCTGCTGACAGATTGCGGTTCCTGTAGCTTCATGGAATATTAAAGTCGCAGACCGGTGCAAAGCTTAGCCGGGAGGACTGCCTGCTTAACCTCTCTCAGGCGAGGTCTTCGGTGTACATTCACCCGCGCGAGAAGATAGGCGCGGGGACGGTAGCCTTAGGCTGCTACGAGCTCTGTTGTGTTTGCAATTACTTGCATTTCCCCGTTTTTTAAGGAGGCACAACGAGGATCCTCCACCCGCTTTCCCGACCTCAGAAGCCCCGTCGAAACCGGTACATCCCCAAATCGGACCGCTTAATTACTCCGGCCACAGAACCCGAAAATAAAAACTCCGGATCCGACTGAATCCGGAGCACCGAAGTAATTCAGCTTATGCGAGATTATACATTCTCGTCGTCGAAATTCAAGTCCTTGGATACGTCATAGGGTTCAAAACTCTGGCTTATTACTTCCTGAGCATTCTTGTATTCCTGCTCTAAAGCTTCGGCATCTGAGACATACGGACCGGGCTGATCAGCGTTCTTTGCTTCATAACCTGTCTTGTACGGATCCAGACCGTCGAACTTCTTATAAGGGTTATCGAGGATCTCGATACCGCAATAGTAGCACTTGGAAGTGAAAGGCTTATTCTCCATGGACTGGAGACCCTTTCCGCAGTTAGGGCAGACAGATGCGTTCTTATAATCTGTTCTCTTCTCGAGAAGAACGGCTTCGTTCAAAGCTTTATCAAGATCTTCATTGGCTGCGCCGTGTTCCTTGAGCATGATCCAGAATGCGTGGAGCATGTAAGACTGCTTCTCAACGAGTTTCTTCAACTCTTCGACTTCTTTGAGTGACTGGTACTCGTTCTTGATCTCGCTCTCTTTGCCGGGATCCTTGATGCCGCGGAGAAGCTCATCAGCTTCATTTGCGTTTCTGAGACCTGCGATATCCTTCATTAACTTAGGATCGAAATCATTCATAATCATCTACCTCCTCTGACTGTGATTTATGTGCTTCCTTAACCTAATATATCAAACATTTTTATATTTCGTTCACGAAAATTATTCTTACGGCTGAATCATCCCAAAAATCCGGATACGGCAACCGCGACATTATATGCGGTTTCTTCCTGGTTAAGGAGCGCATCATCGTCGCTGTTTGAGAGATAGCCTACAACCAGTTGATAGGATCTAACAGAATCGGCATGGTTAAGACCTGTATACATGTTGGACTGAACGGCGCCCAAAGAAGTGGATCCGATTTCTGATGCAACTGTCTCTGCGAGTTTTTTGCCGTCGGCAGATGCTGAAGAAGCATATTTGCCTGTTGAGGGAACATATACTTTGACGCCGCGGATATCGCTGTCGGGTGCGCTGTCGGCATGGAGCCTTATAAAGTAATCTGCTTTGTTGTCAGTAGCGATTTTCGCGCGCTCGATATTGGAGATATTCTCATCATTGCCTGATCTCGTGAGAATTACCTCAGCGCCGCATCCTTCAAGATATTCCTTCATGACTATCGCGTACTGAAGGGTGAGATCGTACTCGCAGGTGCCGCTGTTGATTCCGACCGCGCCGGCAGTTGCTTTCTCTTTCTGCGCAGTGGAGCCGGGGATCGATTCTTCAAGTTCAGTATCAGGCTCAGCCTGATGACCCGGATCGATTACAATCACAAGACCTGAAAGGTCAGGGTGATCATCCTTGAGCGGAACCGGGGAGGGCGTAGGTGTAGCGGGGACCGGAGTAGGCGTATCCGTAGGGAAGTGCCTTGGCTCGGGACCGATGATGCTGCCGGTATCGGGATCGGTGCTGAACTCTTCCGATGGCGGCATTCCGAACATCTGATTGAATTTGCTGTCTATTGAAGATTTATTGAAAACATATACAAAATAGAGTATGCCGACGATGAGAAGGGCAGAGAGTATTCCAAGGATGATGCTCTGGGAAGTGTTCTTCTGCTGAGCCTTTTTCTTCGGCTTGGAATAGTATTTCTTTACGAAATCATCGATGTAAGCCTCTCGCTTGGATTCCGGCATGTCATGAAGACGCTTGTACAAAAGCTTCCTTTTATCTTCCGGAAGCTTTGAAAGTATCTGCTTAAACTTTGCTTTGTTGTCTTCAGGCATATGATTCTCCATTAAAAAAGATATTAACACTCTTTATCTTTGTGGCAAAATCTCCGCGTTCGGCATTCCTGATGCCATATTTTCGCGGACATGGAATTATTCAAAATTTAGTATTGAACAATAAATAGTAGTGTGCTATAACTGATACTGACAGGCGGGTGCTTGGGAATAGGGGGCACCCCAATAACCTGTCAAATCGGAATGAAAGGGGTATTGCCAATGAATAGCCAGATCAAGAAGGGCATTCTCGATTTGTGCGTGCTGGCGTTGCTCGAAAAGGGTGACAGTTACGGCTACGACCTCGCAGGTAGCCTTGCACGTAAAGTCGAAGTAGCAGACGGCACTGTGTATCCGATACTGCGCAAGCTCGCTTCTGAAGGTATTGTCTCCACATACCTGCAGGAATCACAAAACGGGCCGCCGCGCAAATACTATCATCTCACTGATTCAGGCCGAAAGAAGTTAAATAACGAACGTGAGGAATGGATCAAGTTCTGCGGGGAAGTAAACGAAATACTTGAGCGAGAGACGGGAGGAAAAGCTGATGAACAAGACTGAATATCTTAAAAGGCTCAGCGATGAATTGGGGCACATGCCCTACGGTGATGTAAAAGACATCATTCAATCGATTGAAGAGCATTTTGACGAAGGTTTGAGTGAAGGCAGAAGCGAGGATGAGATCGCTGAAAGCCTTGGTGATCCGAAGGAGCTGGCAGCCGAATTCAAGGATGGCGCCAAGTTCAACCAGATCATGAAAAAGCGCAAAAAGATGGCCGATTCTTTCAAGGGACCTGACGGCAGAGGAAGGATCTTCGTGATCATACTGAATGCAGTAGTCGGTATCTGGGCATGGCTTATACTCCTTGCAGCTATCGTTGCGGCATTCATGTTCCTTGCAGGAGACCTCGGAATTGCGGGCTTGCTCGTGGCTTCACTTATCTTAGGCAAGATCACGGAGTTTATAGTTCCTTGTATCTTCCTCATACTTACACTCCTCTGCATTGCAGTTTTCCTTATTGCTTTGCTGATACTCGGAATCAAGTATTACGGAAGAGGACTCAAGGCATACATCAGATGGAACAAGCACGTATGGAACTACGGCTTGGGGGAGGACTAATATGAGTAAAAGTGATGTTAAATTATTGATTACCGGTGCGATAGCTCTTTTCCTGGCTTGCTTCCTGGGAATCATAACTATTGCTCTATATGCAATCAAGCTTGGCGGTAAAGCCATGGAATATGACTGGAAAGGTGCCTGGGGTCAGGTTACCGAACAGGTACAGAGTCTCGGAGATTAATTCGTAAGTTTTTGGGATAAGGGTGGATGAGGCTGCCTTGATGGTGGGGCAGCCTCTATTCTTTAGATTCCGGCGCATCTGAATATGAGGGGATTATGTTATCTTTAAGAGGTAGCATGTGTATCTGATGTCCGTTTTCGCGATGGAACAATGAAAAGAACACATCTTACATTAACAAACGGAGAATTCTATGGAAGACTACAAAGAACTCAATTCCAGGATCGATGAGGTCCTTCGTGCGGAGAAGGAGAATCAGATCCCCCGCATGACAAAGAGAGATTACATCATTGCCGCGGTCATTACCGGACTCTCGCTTATAGGCATAATCTGGGGGTTCTTCTTATGAGTCCGAAGCATGATGTTAATAAAGAAATAGAGAATGAAGTCTATTGCGGTACGCTCCCCGTACTTCCAAAAGAGCGAAAATATGGATTTATAGATGCGCTCCTCGTCTTATCAGGATACTGCATCGCAACATGGAGTTATACTCAGGGTTCCTACCTTGCAACTCTCGTCGGATTTAAGCAGCTTTTGATCGGCGCATTCCTCGCAGCGATATTCATGCTAATGATCTACCAGCTTCCGGTAATCATGTCAGTCAGATACGGAATAGACATATGGATATGGCTTCGAAGCGTGTTCGGAACAAAGGGTGTTAAGATCGTAACGGTCATCATCATTATCGTGAATTTCCCGTGGTATGCGGTGTGCTGTGAGCTTTTCGCGAGCTCGATGGAAAACCTTCTGGCGCTGTTCGGCGTACACCTGTTTAACGGCGCGCACTTAGTGCTCAGTCTGTCCTGCGTAGTTATCGGAACTATCATCGCATTAAGAGGTGTCGGTACTATCACATGGACCACGAGAATACTTGTGCCGCTCCTCCTTCTTGTAGGTGTGGCAGTTGTCGTTGTCGGCTTTACTTCCGTGCCAATGGATGTCATCTGGAATTACCAGCCGGAACTTGCCGGAGATGCTGACAAGACGGTTAATTATGTGCTCAATATCGAAGCGAACTTCGCATTTGTAATAACGCTTGTCGGAGGCATGGCTGAAGTTCCGAGATTATGTAAATCCGAGAAATCAGGTTATTACGCAGGCGTTCTCGGCCAGGGTGCTGCAGGATCCTTCTTCGTTGTAGTCGGTGCCGTCATGGCTATCGCAATGCAGTATGTAACAGGGCAGATGGTTGAAGACCCTACGCTCATGCTTGCAACTTTATCTACTCCGATCCTTGCGCTTGCATCGCTCCTTCTGGTAGCTTTTGCGAACATCGGTACCCAGGCTGTAGGTTCATATATCTATGGCGTAATGCTCAAATCGACATTCAAGAAATCGTCTTATAAAGTGCTCGTTCTTGTTCTCGGCCTTTATGTCGGCATCCTTTGCGTATGGGGAAAGATCGAAGAATATTTCGGAAGCTTCCTTACGATAAGTGCATGTGTTTATGCGCCTCTGGCAGCGCTGCTGTTCGTTGACTTTTTCTTCGTAAGAAAACAGAAGATCGACCTTAAGAGCGCTTATGAAGAGGAAGGCCACAACGCATATGTATATTCAAAGGGATTCAATATCGTTGGCGCAGTCTGCCTTGCGCTGGGCTTCGCGTTCTCGCTTATCATTTACGATCCTATCAAGAGTGTCGTTCATAACAAGATACTCTTCATGCTGACTCCTACGGGCGCGTCACTTTTATTTACGGCGATCCTGTACTATCTGCTCTGTAAGATTCCCGGCATCCGCCGCTATGTCAGAAGAGACACATATGCGAGCCCTGACAAGAAGCCTTTTGACAGAGCAAAGGTTCCGCCGAGGCAGAACATTATCTTCCTGCCTTTGATGTGGCTCCTCTGCAAGCTCGCCTTATCGCCTTATAAGCTCAAGATCGATAAGAAGAACATGGAAGGCATCAAGCCGCCTTTCCTTGTATATGGCTCGCACAATTCCTTTATGGATTTCTATGTAACTCCGCTGGCATTAAAGCCTTACCGCGCGAATTATATTTCCGAGCTTGAAGGATTCGAGAATTTCGGCGAATGGATCTACCGTCAGGCAGGCTGTCTTGGAACGCGCAAGTTCATCAATGATCAGTCCCTTATCAGGAACATCGCGCGTGTCACCAAGCGCGGCGACATCATGGTCATCTATCCTGAGGCAAGGTATGCTAATGTCGGAACTAATTCCCACCTGACGCCTTCCATTGCCAAGCTTGCCAAGATGCTGAAAGTTCCTGTAGTTACTTTGAACATGCAGGGCAACTATCTGCAGCAGCCCATCTGGAATCTCAAAGAGCGTAAGGGTGCGCGTCTCCACGCTGAGCTTAAGTGCGTCGTTACTCAGGATGAGATCGGCAAGCTTTCCGTGGACGAGATCCTGTCCCGCATTTCAAAAGAACTCACTTACGATGAATATACGTACCAGCTCGAAAACAATATCGTCATCGATGATCCCTGGAGAGCAGAAGGCCTGCATTACCCTCTGTACAGATGCAGGAAGTGCGGAAAGGACTTTGCCATGACTTCATCCGGCAGCAGGATCACATGCAAGTTCTGCGGCGATTCATATGAGATGGATGAACTTGGTCAGCTCCATTCTTCCACCGGAGAGATAATCCATATCCCTGACTGGTATGAATGGCAGAGAGGTTTTGTCCATGAGGAGATACGTGAAGGCCGTTACAAACTTGATATCCCGGTGCGTGTGGAAGCACTGCCTAATTCCGTGAATTTCATCGACTGCGGAGAGGGAAGACTGGTCCAGGATAATGACGGTTTTGCTTTGACGTTCAATAACTACAGGACAGAGAAGTATGAGACCTTAAGGTTCCCGGCCAAGTCAATGGTATCGCTTCACACCGAATACGATTACAGAGGCAAGTTCGGACCGTGCGTCACGCTGTCGACTTATGATGATACATTCTTCATCTATCCGACGGACGAGAGCCGCGATGTGTTCAATCCCACCAAGATCCAGTTTGCAACTGAGTTCCTGGGCGGACTGTATTCGTGAGCTTGGAGAGTTCTTTTTTTCGAGCGCTCGAAAATGAAATTGGCAGGGACGGAGCCTGTCCTGAGAAATATCACAAAAGCCTGAAAATCAGCGTTTTGAGATACTGGCGCGGCGAAGAATATCTCAAATGTTCTAAATTCAATCCTTTTGAGATATCGGAGAGCCCCTTTCAATTTTACTTAGCTTCGAAGTTCGTTTCCGGATCCCAGTAGAGATCTTCGTGTTTGTGCATCCAGGCGGACAATGCTTCGGTCATCTTGTGAGCATCGTTGTCGAAGTCCTCGCCGTGGAGCGGTTCGCCGACATAGATTCTGATCTTGCGGCGGTGGAGACCGTTGAGCGGGTGTGGCTTCTTGGAAGTCCTCGGCCAGATCTGATATGCGCCAGCGATGTAGACGGGTACCATGGGAACGCCGGCCTTGATGGCAAGGTATGCTGCGCCGTCTTTCATCTCGGCGAGCTTTCCGGTGTGAGATCTGGTGCCTTCAGGGAAGACAAAACAGATATTGCC
>JAFWQC010000063.1 GCA_017509245.1 Clostridiales bacterium
AGTTAATAAATCGCTCATTTTGATTTTCTCCTCATTCTGGTTCCATATTTTCGCAAGTCTGACTCTCCAGAAATATTGGTAAATCTTTGGTAAAATTGAGAGCGAAACACAAAAAACGCTTATTTTCGGGACTTATAAGACAATTTGAGACTTTTCATCATGCCCGGTAAATCCTGCCGTGGCACTGCAACAAATGCGGAAATCAGTATCAAGCGGTCGTTTATGCCCGTGCCAATGGACGTGTCTGTCCTTTTTGTGTAGTCAGACTGTAAGTTTAGAATGGTTTTCACAAAAATATTCTAACAATAAATGGGCCCTTCGGGACCCATTTTCTTTTGCAAAATTAAAGGGCCATCTCAATTTAGTTTTGAGACAGCCCCCTTTCTTCCGTTTATTCAGTTACAGAAGTCAGATCAGAAATCTACTTCAGTATCGTAGTAACAACATTTAAGGAGTTTTTCCATCTCTTCAACGGATGGCTGACGAGGGTTAGATCCCGTACATGCATCTGCGATAGCATTTACAGCGATGTCGTGAAGTCTTTCAAGGAATACTTCCTCAGGTACGAAGCCCTTCTCAGCAGGATAGCTGTCAGCACCGTATGTGCCGATTCCGTGAGGGATGTTAAGGTCATCGTTCATCTTGCGCAGGTAAGCGATGAGTGCTGCGACCTTCTCATCATCGGAAGCATTCTTGTCAGCGATGCCCATGTAGTCAACGATAACGCCGTAGCGCTTCTTTGCAGTCTCATCCTTGGCATTAAATGCGATTACCTTAGGAAGGTACATAGCGTTTGCGGCACCGTGGATGATGTGTGCACCGTAATCAGCAAAAGCAGCACCTGTCTTATGAGCCATGGAGTGAACGATTCCGAGAAGTGCATTGGAGAAAGCCATACCTGCAAGGCACTGTGCGTTATGCATTCTGTCTCTTGCTTCCATATCGCCGTTGAAGGAAGGAACAAGATCTTTCATGATCATCTCGATAGCATGGATAGCGAGTGGATCTGTGTAATCGCTGTTGGCTGTGGAAACATAAGCCTCGACTGCGTGAGTCATTGCATCCATACCTGTGTGAGCAACGAGTTTCTTAGGCATTGTCTCTGCAAGCTCAGGATCTACGATAGCAACATCAGGTGTGATCTCAAAGTCAGCGATAGGATACTTGATACCCTTGGAATAGTCAGTAATGATGGAGAAAGCGGTTACCTCAGTAGCTGTTCCGGATGTAGAGGAAACAGCGCAGAAATGAGCCTTCTTACGAAGTTCAGGAATACCGAATACCTTGCACATATCTTCGAAAGTACAATCTGGATACTCATACTTGATCCACATTGCCTTAGCAGCATCAATAGGAGAACCGCCTCCGATAGCAACGATCCAGTCAGGCTCGAACTTAAGCATAGCCTGCGCACCCTTCATGACTGTCTCAACTGACGGGTCAGGCTCGATACCGTCAAAGATCTCAACTTCCATGCCTGCCTCTTTAAGGTAGCTCTCAGCCTTGTCAAGGAATCCGAAGCGCTTCATGGATCCGCCTCCGACGCAGATCATAGCCTTCTTTCCCTTGAAGTTCTTCAACGCCTCAAGTGCGCCTTTGCCGTGATAGATATCACGAGGTAATGTGAATCGTGCCATATGCAGTCCTCCTTGTTTTTTTATTTCTAACTGGATTATAATGCAAGCAATGTAATATGTATAAAGTATATTTCATATGTCAGTCATACAAAAATCATATGAGGTCGATCATGAACAGTAACTGGGATTATTACAAGATATTCTACTTTGTAGGAAAGCACGGAAGTTTCACTCAGGCAGCGCGTTTTCTTCATAACAACCAGCCTAACATCACACGCGTCATAAACACGCTGGAATCTGAACTTGGCTGCAGACTCTTCGTCCGATCCAAGAAAGGCGTAACCTTAACCCCTGAAGGAGCAAAGCTCTTTTCACATATAGAATCAGCTTATCATCATATCGAAAAAGGTGAAGACGAGATAACTTCAGACCGTCTCCTCGAAAACGGAAGTGTCTCCGTCTCCATAAGCGAGATCGCTCTTCACGTTCTCATGCTCCCTATCCTTCAGCGCTTCAAGGCCAAGCATCTCGGAATTAGGATCCGCGTGTTCAACCACTCTACCCCGCAAGGCGTAAATGCTCTCGAACAGGGCCTTGTCGACCTGGCCGTCATCTCGTCACCGCTCAAGGTCTCCGATTCACTCGAAGCAACGCATGTCAAATCCTTTCAGGAGATCATCATAGGCGGTGAACCTTATATCTCCCTTTCTACTCGAAAACACACTCTTCAGGAGATTTCTTCATATCCACTCGTCACACAAAGCCACGACTCAACATCATTCCAATATCTTACTGAACTGTTTCTCAAGGACGACATAATCCTTAAGCCATCGATCGAAGTCACAACGACCGACCAGATCCTTCCTATCGTCGAACACGGCATGGGACTCGGATTCGTACCTAAGGAACTGGCCATGCCTTCTATAGAAAGAAAAAAGATATTCCCTATTCCTCTTGTGGATGAACTTCCTTCAAGAAGCATATCGCTCCTTCAGGACAAGAGTCGCCCGTTAAGTCTTGCAGCTCTTGAATTAAAGCGCGAGACACTTCAGGAAGATCAAGGCCTCCCGAAATAATAGTCACCCCACAACGCAAAACAGGTTGACTATGAGTTTTAGAAGTGATGCCATATACTCAGAACTTACATCTCTTACCTCTTTTCTTACATCTAACGGACAGATAGATACAGATAGTTGTAGTCAATTTTGGTTTATCGGCATTTTGAGCAATATGAAAAATAGTGATATATAGAGACTATAAGAGGATATCCTGCATTGTCGGACCATGTTCCCGACA
>JAFWQC010000064.1 GCA_017509245.1 Clostridiales bacterium
AAGCCGTTCTGGTGGCTTAAGAGCATTGAACGAGGCGCGCTGCAAACAACTCCTCGTTCCGCTACGCTCCACTCAGAGTTGTTTGCAAAAGTTTACAAATTATACGAAGGATTGAATTTACACAAAACTTTGGACTTGACTCGGTTTTTGGCAAAAACCGAGTTTCCGTCTGACTTTTCGAGGCTAAAAAGTCGAGCATTGAGTCGAGCAGTTACTTAAGCCAGTTACTTAAGTACGATTATCCGTTTTTTGGATAGCTTTTAATGTATAATGTCATTCGGATAGGTTTTCGAAAATGTTCCTTCAATGGAATGTGTAACGGAATTAAGGAGGGTTAGATGATCACAAGCTGCAAGAACTGTGCCGGAAGACTTGTTTTCGATCCCGCGAAGCAAAGATTAGTATGCGAGAGCTGCGGAAGCATGTTCATGCCGGAGGAGTTTGACATTTCCGATAAGGAAGAACTTTTGGACAAAAAGGCCGTATCAATGAATGAGGTCCAGGGAACCGATTCGAAGGAATTCATGGACTGCTATGTATACACATGCGCGAGCTGTGGCGGAGAGATCATAATCAACGGTACGGAATCTTCTACAAGATGCATTTATTGCGGTAATCCCGCGGTAGTCTTCAGCCGTATTGCAAGACATAAGAGACCGCAGTATGTTATTCCGTTTAAAGTGTCAAAGGAAGAGGCTATCGAGGTCATCCGTGAGCGCTTCAAAAAAGGACTCTTCATCCCGAAGGATATCAAGAATTTCAAGGCCGATAATGTAAGGGGCATCTATATCCCTTACTGGCTTGTCGACTGTAAACACAAGGGTGCGGTAGTCGTCAAAGGCGTGATAAGGAGCGGCAAGAGCTCAAGGACTGTATATTACGGAAGAGCAGGAAGGCTCGATCTCAAGAATCTTCCGCTTGATGCGTCAAGAATGCTTTCAGACGAGAGCAGCGCCAGACTTGAACCGTTTGATCTGAGGGCTATGAAGCCTTTTGATGAGGATTATCTCCTGGGTTTCTATTCCAATATATCTGATGTTACGTACAGAGATCTGAGGAGCGCTGCTGCAAAACGCTGCGAAAGTTATTTCAACGAGGCGGCGATCGCTGACGTTAGCGGCGCAAGCAGCAAAGGGATATATTCTTCGAACCAGCTGACTAATATCGATTACAACAATGTGAGATATGCAATGCTGCCGGCGTGGTTTGTCACGTACGACCATGATGGAAAGCATAATACGATCATTGTTAACGGCCAGACAGGCAAGATCGTCTGCGGTGTGCCGTGGAACAAGGTGTTGTTCTTTACACTGCTGATCGTGACAGGCATCGCACTTACGGTGGCAAGTTATTTCTTACTGAGACCAATACTGGAAGCGATGATGGCTTCAGCGAGCAGGAGTTCGTCAAAGTCTAACGGCAAGATCATCGGACTTATCATTATGGGTGTTATCGCATTATTCTCTGCGGGTATCAAGAAGATATCCAAGGTCATAAAGAGTATTGATCTTACGCAGGCAGGATCGATATTCAATTTTGTTAAGAAGAGACAGGAGTAAGGTATGGATTTTTTTGCATTAATTCTGGCGATAGGAGTCGGATTTGGAACGGCATGCTTCATATTTGCATCGCTTCTTATAAAATCCAATGACATAGGCAACAGCATTGGTTCGGCTTACCACTATTCGAGAGGAGTCTCATTTGACAGACGTGAAGACAAGATCAGCAGCTCCGTAAGGGAGTCATTCGGTATGGGCTATATTCGCGAGGAGGAAAGAAACGCATATAAGCCCGGCTCCGATAAGAAAGTTGAGGCTTCAGTCATACAGCAGTCCGAAGATTGACAAAGCAATTGAATTACGGCCGCAAAACCCTCTTCATTTCCTCCGTTCTGACCGTTCTTGCCGCCGGAAGCGAAGGCTATATCATCGTCTTCAGCAATTATGTCCAAGGCTACGTCTGGGGCCGTCCGATGGAGCCTGAAGACGCGAAGGCGCTGCTCGGTTAATATGTTTTCCTAAGGACTATTGATGTTTGGGATGCAGTCCGGAAAGGCTGCGTTCTCTGTTTTTGGATGAGCTTTTTGCATTTCACCTTCTGATTTTCGCCACTTGGCGCATTTTCGAACACGGGGCAAAAATCCTTTGCTAGTATGTGGCTACAAACAAAGGAGGAGGTGATCAGCATGATCTCAAGAGTAATGACCGGTTAGCCGGAATAAAAGTTCGCAGCGTTTGGAAAAGCAGCTTGATGTAATATAGAAGTATATTTGCGAGGAGGGTTCTTCAAGTGAAAGTTAGTATAGACATATCACCTGAATATAAAGAGCCGTTTGCGGTCATCCATACCGATAAAGTGACGGGCGATATCCAGCGTATGATCGATATATTCAGCAGCAGCGAGACACCTGTCACGGCACTGATGAATGAAGAGGACATAATAGTACTTCAGCCCAGAGAGATCTATATGGTCAGGGTTGAGGACGGGGATACGATCATATACGGACAGAAACTGAGATTCCGTTCCAAAAAGCGCCTGTACGAACTGAGCAGCCAGTTAGGCAAGCAGTTCATGCAGATATCGAAGACCACATTGATCAATCTGTCCTACATGGACAGCATAGAGCCCGGATTCAGCGGTACGCTTCTTCTCAAGCTCAAGAACGGATGCAAGGATTACGTATCAAGGAAATATCTGCCTGAGTTTAAGAAATATCTTGGAATATAGGAGGATAAGGATATGAAAAATATAGGAAAAGAACTGTTTATAAGTATTTTAGCCAGCATCGGAATGGCAATGACTATCTTCTGTCTTGCCGGAATCGTATTTGATATCGGATTCGGAGGTAATTTCAGTCTCGAAAATTACACCTTCACAAAAATGGTTGCAGGAAGTGCACTTGTCGGTTTAGGGTACGGCGTTCCGACAATAATCTACCGTAAAGAGAGCCTGCCGCTGCCGATAAAGATCATTATTCACATGGGTATCGGCACCGCAATTTACCTTGGTGTAGCTTATGCGGTAGGCTGGATAGGAGGATCTGCAACAGTCGGGCAGGGGATCCTGATAGGCGCGATCCAGCTCGCAGTGGCATTCGTGATCTGGCTTGCATTCAGCAGCTACTACCGTGGCCAGGCAAAGAAGATGAACGAGAAGATCCAGGAAATGAAGAAATGATAAGGAATATCCGCTCACGGATACTGCCATAGTGTTGCCCAAAAGAGAGCCCCTTCTGTTTGATATAATCAAACCGGAGGGGTTCTTTATGCGAGATAACCGATTGATGAGCCTGCTTCTTGCAGTTGCTTTTCTGCTGACGGGATGCGGCAAAACCAATAATATTTCTGACAACAGCACAGAAGACCTAAGTGTTGATCAGACATCTGAAATATCACGGATCGTTATTGATGAATCCGTGACTGAATCAGCCATACCCTCAAAGAAGCTGTTTGAATTCGAACCCCATCTTTATGTGCCGTCACTGTCTGAAGACATCCCTGCTGATTACTGGGAGTCATTTTATAACCTTTGTGATGCGCTAAGGGCAGGGAATACTGTTTTCGAGTGCTCAAGCAAGGAAGCTTATGAATGGGCAACGAACTGGGCTACTTTGAATGAACTGTTTCCTGCTGCCTGCTTAAGGGTAACAGGTGAGAGCAACGACGGCACGGTTCCTTTTGAGAACGGGACCGGAAGGATCTATTATCAGATGCCTGTTGATGAATTTGTAGCAAGAGAATCTGAATTCGAGATGCTTGTCACGGATATCATTAACAGCACTGTCGAGTATGATGACACTGATTTTGAGAAGTGCGTGAAACTCTACGATTACATTGAATCCAATTATACGTATGAGAGTTACACATATGAGAGTGAGGACGGTTCGCACTACTACACCCTGATGAACAGGCGCGGCCTATGTGCGCAGCTGGCAGGAGTGTATTCATATCTGCTGCTTCAGGCCGGAGTTGAGGCCATGAACGTAGGATGCTTTGACCCGAGCATATCCCACTCATGGACATATATTGTCCTTGACGGAAAGGGTTACCATGCAGATCCCACGTGGGGGCTGAAGCAATATACGGGCGTTGGGCTTAACCTTTACTATTTCATGATGACTGACGAGCGCCGCGCTGATTCGGGCTGTCCTGTCGATGATCTTAATGCGCAGCTCCTTCCGGAATACTGGGAGAGCAGATCCCATATCGATTTTTCTGCAACAGACGACAGTCTTTCTTTCCCCATTCAGTCATATCTGGTCGAGTTGGATGAAGAAAATAAGATACTGTACTACAATGATTCCGAAGGATCGAAATCGTTGAATTACCGCTAACGTTTGTAAACAGATAAGGAAAAACGAAGATGAAGAAAATAGCATGTTTGGTGCTCATAACAGCAGTCATGATGTCTTTTTGCGGATGCGCAGCGGCGCAGGCGTCTGACAGCATTCCTGTAACCGAATCAGGTACTGATGAGACCACTGAACTTTCAAAGATAGTTATTGATGACGGCTACACTAAAGAACCGCCCTTTGTTGAACCTTTGAAATATGAATTCAATCCTCATATCTATGTTGAGAAGTTTGCGCCTGAGATCCCCCGGGATTACTGGGATTCATTCTATAATCTCTGCGATGCGTTAAGAGCCGGGGAGCCGACCTTCGAGTGTTCAAGCCAGGAAGCCTATAAATGGGCGACGGATTCGGTAACTTTGGGTGAACTGTTTCCTCCGGCATGCGTAAAGATAAAAGGTGTGAGCAATGACGGCACTGTTCCTTACGAGAATGGCGTCGGGAGGATCTATTACCAGATTCCTGTTGAAGAATATGTTCAAAGGCAGGCTGACTTCGAAGCAATGGTCGAAGATGTGCTCAATAAATGTCTCGAGCCTGACGATGATGATTTTGAGAAGTGTGTCAAGCTCTATGATTATATGGAGACCGAGTATACCTACGATTATGAATTCAGTTATGAATCAATGCCTGATGGTGCAAATTACTCCACGATGATAAGCCATAAGGGCCAGTGCATAGAATTAGCGAGTGTTTATGCATATTTTCTGCTTCAGGCCGGTGTGGAGGCATTCCAGGTCGGATGCTGTGTGCCTGATATGGCTCATTCATGGACATACATAATCATCGACGGCAAGGGATATCATGCAGATCCGACATGGTCATTGAAAGAAAATACGGGCGATACGCGGCTCAGTCTGTATTATTTCATGATGAATGATCAGCGCAGGGCTGAATCCGGATGTCCGGTGGACAGCCTTCAGATACCGCTTCTTCCGCAGTATTTTGACATCAATTCCGATCTTGATTTCCCCGCAAACAGCGGCGACTATATGTTCCCGTCAGGATCTTTCCTCACATCGATGGATGAGCAAAACAAGATACTTTACTACAGCGATCCTGATGGCGGGCACGAGTTCGGTTACTGACCTGAGAACGAATTCTTATAGATCACAGCCTTGCCGTCACCCGAGATTCCGAAGATCGGATCACTTGATGTGCCGGGCTGCATATCCTTGAAATTCTCCTCATACATATACATGCGCGAATCGATCATGTCGAGTTCATGAAGTATCAATGCTTCAGGAGTGGAAGGGAGCCTTATGGCGCCCCATTCGGGTTCGCCGTGATGCGAAGCGATCATGTGCTTTAACATTGCAACCTGCTCGCTGTTATAAGATCTTCCGCCAATGGCCTGATTCTGTCTCCAAACCTCGCGGTCTATCATCTCGATTCCGAGCAGCGAATGTCCGAAGAGATTGCCCATATCCGTATATGTTGCTATTCCGGTATCTGATGTCTTCATCTCGAAAAGTTTACCGATATCGTGCAGTGCAGTACCGCATACGAGAAGCTCACGGTCGAGCAGGGAATAGACCTCACAGATCTGATAAGCAGACTTGACCATTCTGTAGGTGTGGTAGGCAAGACCGCCATAGATGTTATGATGCATGGCTTTTGCAGCTGAAGACTTTGTAAATGCCTTGATGTTGGCATTTATGAGCCTTACTGCAAGTGCCGTAAGCGAGAAGTCATCTGCGGGGACTTCAAGGTTTGTAAGGTCATAAGCTCTTCCTGAAGACTGCTTGATCATGATGATTATGTCATTCACGAGCTTGTCGGGCGCAACGGGCGGCATCTTGACCAGCTGCATGAGTTCGTCATCGGGAAGCTTTGCCGGCGTGATACCTGTGATCTTATAGCTCTTGTTGCCCTTATAATCCGTAACTTCAAGTCTTACTACAGCCGTACAGCCTTCCTCTATGCCGTTCGCTGCAAGATCCTTCTTGGTAGTGTCGAAGATCAATGCGGTGATGCTGTCGCCGCCGTCACTTAAGGTGACCTTGAGCATAGGCTTGTTGTTTGCCGTAGCGGTCTGATTTATGCCTGTTACCACGATGTCGGTATCATATGTGCCGAGATCCATGGTGCTGAATTTTACTATTGCCATAATTAACTCCTGTTACTGAATCTTTTCGAGTAAATGTTAGCATTAGAGGCCCGTTTATGCCATAAGCTGCCTATTGAATCAGAGGCTTTTCGTGCTAAAATGTGCGCGGTTGTCCCATAATCAGAACTTTGAGGGACAATCTAAGAAAGAGTAATACTTTATGAGATACAGACTTGCATGCTTTGACCTGGACGGAACGCTCCTTGATACTTTAGGGGGGCTTACCCTAAGTCTCAATGCTGCGCGCAGGATGAATAACCTTGCTCCCCAGACGGAAGAACAGGTCATGACGTTCATTAATAACGGTGTTGTCAAGATGATCGAAAGAAGCCTTACAGCAGATCCCGGTGACTACTCTGAAGAATTAAAGAACGGTCTTCTTAAAGATTACATCGCTTACTATAATTCGCATTATCTTGAACGGACTCATCCGTATAACGGCATTACCGAAGTGATAACAAGGCTCAAGTCTGACGGAATGCTCATTGCCTGTGTATCGAACAAGGATGACGAACCATCCCAAAGGCTCATTGAACACTTCTTTCCCGGCCTTTTTGATTATGTAAGCGGCTCTGTTGAGGGCGTGGAGAGAAAGCCTTCCGCTGAACCCGTGCAAAGATGCCTTAACGCTTTGGGCGTAAATGAGAATGAAGCGGTCTACATCGGTGATTCCGATACTGATATCAAGACAGCACTAAACAGCGGACTTGATATAATAAGCTGCACCTGGGGATACAGGACGCATGAATTCCTTCTTGAGAACGGTGCTTCGCAGATCTGCACGGCGCCTGTGGATCTCGGAACTTTTATGAGGTAACTGATGAGCGTGAATGGCAGGACAGAAAAGAGATCACAGCTCCGCATTATCGCTGAATGCGGTATTCTTGCTGCCCTTATATTCATCGGCACGGAATTAAGGATCCCGACGGCATTAGGCTATATGAATTTAGGTGACGCGGTTATATTGATCGCTGCATATTTCATCGGACCGTTCGCATTTTTCCCGGCAGCGATAGGATCTGCCCTTGGAGACCTTATAGCAGGTTATCCTGTCTATATCGCGCCGACATTCGTTATCAAGGGCCTTATGGGACTTACGGCTTCTCTCATCATGGCCGGGTCTTACGGCAAAAAGGCTTCCGGCATTCTTATCAGAGTAGCGGGCGGCATTGCTGCAGAACTCATCATGGTCGGAGGATACTTTGCTTTTGAAGCTTTTATGTATGGCTTGGAAGCGGCTTCTGCTTCCGTCGTGTTCAACCTGATACAGGCAGGCGTTGCGATCCTTTTGGCTATCCCTCTTACATACGCTGTCAGATTAAAGACTGTAAAATCCTGAATTTGCGCCGGCGATCATTTTCGAGCGCGCGAAAACCGGACAGGGAAGGTTCCGTGATGCATTAAGTATTGGAAGGGATCTGTCAGAAGATATCTGATTTGCCGTAACTTTAGCCCTGTGTGCAGGTTTTGTTTTCGCGTTGCGATAGATTATAATTTAAGAGAATTCCTTGTACGGAAGGTGAGACTTATGAATAACTATGATGTCATCATTATCGGAGCCGGCCCCGGCGGTATATTTTCAGCATATGAACTTGTTAATCTGAGACCTGATCTTAAGGTAGCTGTTTTCGAGGCGGGTAAGCCTCTTGAACAGCGTAAGTGCCCTATTGACGGCGATAAGGTGAAGAGTTGCATCAACTGCCCTTCGTGCGCCATAATGCGCGGATTCGGCGGTGCGGGTGCTTTCTCTGACGGCAAATACAACATTACAAATGATTTCGGCGGAACCTTGTACGAGCATATCGGCAAGGAAAAAGCACTCGAACTCATGAAGTATGTTGACGGCATCAATCTTGCTAACGGCGGTGAGGGAACGAAGCTCTATTCGACGGCAGGATCATCATTCAAGAAGATCTGCCTGGAGAATAAGCTCCACCTTCTGGACGCTTCTGTAAGACATCTCGGAACTGATAAGAATTACCAGGTGCTGGGCAATATCTTTAATGTTCTGAAAGATAAAGTTGATTTCTTCTTCAATTCACCCGTAGGTGATCTTAAGGTGCTGGAAGACGGCACATTTGAGGTCGAGTGTGAAGGTGCTTCTTATACATGTAAGAAATGTATCGTTTCCGTCGGACGTTCCGGCAGCAAGTGGATCGAGAAGGTATGCAACGAACTTGATATCGAGACATATTCCAACAGAGTCGATATCGGTGTAAGAGTAGAGCTTCCGGCAGTTGTTTTCTCTGATCTTACATCAGAGCTTTATGAATCAAAGATCGTATACCGTACGGAGAAGTTCGAAGACAAGGTCAGAACATTCTGCATGAATCCGTACGGCTATGTCGTTAATGAGAATACAAACGGTATCGTTACGGTTAACGGACACAGCTTCGATTCTCCGGAACTTCAGTCTGAGAATACAAACTTCGCACTCCTTGTTGCAAAGCATTTCTCTGAACCGTTCAAGGATTCGAACGGATACGGCGAATCTATCGCAAGGCTTTCGAACATGCTCGGAGGCGGCGTTATCGTCCAGAGATTCGGCGACCTCATGAGAGGAAGAAGATCCAATATGTCCAGGATCGAGGAATCTTCCGTAAGGCCTACACTCAAGGCTACTCCTGGTGATCTCTCGCTCGTTCTTCCGAAGAGAATACTGGACGGCATCATCGAGATGATCTATGCATTAGATAAGATAGCTCCCGGTACTGCAAATGACGATACATTGCTCTATGGCGTTGAAGTCAAGTTCTACAACATGGAAGTTGCGATCAACGACAGACTTGAGACGCGTTATCCGGGATTGTTCGTAATCGGTGACGGTTCAGGCGTTACGCATTCGCTGTCACATGCATCTGCATCCGGTGTGTTTGTTGCAAGAGAGATCGCTGAAGAGTAACGCATTTAAGAATCATATTGTGATACAAGAATAAAGCGGATCCTCAAATGAAGAAGATAATTGCTGTTCTGTCAATACTGCTGATTATTCCCGTTCTGTGCGGGTGTTTATTATCGTCAGATTTTCGCGATGTGAATAAAATATCGACAATAGATTTTTCCTTTAGTGACGAGACGGCCGGGTATGAGCACTACCTGTTTGATCTTGACGGAGGTGTTTTCCGTGCGCGTCTTGATAAGGAAAGTCTTGAGGATTCACCTGCATATGAACTGGAGCAATCTGAAATAGATACGATAAGGAATTCGTTTGAACCTGCCAGAAAGTGGAGCAGTGATTATAAACATAAGCCTTTGGTCGATCTTGAGTATGGACCTGCTGATCCTACTTATAGAATTGTTATTGAGTATTCTGACGGTACAAGCTCTGTCCTTAATGGTTCATCCAAACACGGTGAGAAATGGCCGGACGGATTTGTGGAAATAAAATCAACTCTTGATGATATTGCTAATGCGAGGATCTATGAGGAAATAGATCCTGCAGCTAAAGAATCTGAGTTGACCGCGCTGATGTCAGAGTATGATCCTCAAGTTAACAGGAGTACTGATAACGGTTATGAATGGCTTGATGATGACGGCTATTCGATCAGCGTTAGAGACGGCGATGGCAAAGTAATGTATGTTGATTATAACGAAGGCAAGTTCACATTGGATTACCGCAACTGGAAGACCGATTATGATCTTTGCCGTATGGATTATGAAGACCTTCTGAGGGATATAAATAACCTTCTCAATAGCAAGATTGTTTTCATTGTTGTCAGAAGTAACGGGGAAGTATTAAGCCTTTGGACGGCATCGGATTCCGAATGCAGCCGTGATGAGATGATCTCAGTAGTCCGCCGCCTGCAATCAGAGCATCAGACTATTGATGAAAAGACTGCCGAATACGGATATCAGATAGAAGGCAAATGCTTTGACAAAACTAAGGGATTTGTATATACGGTTGAGCCTGAAGGGTAAACCGGTTTTGCGGTATGCCATTTTCTTCCGAAATTTAAAAAATGGTATACAAAAACTCGAAAATGTATGCCAAAAGCTATTATTTTTCGCGTTTTGGTATACATGAAGAGGCGGGAGACAGGAGTCTTCCTTTAAACTGCTTCCACCTTCGATTTTCTTTCCCTCTTGGACTTTAAGACCAGCAGTACAGTAACAATGACAAGGCATACGCAGGTAACGGCCGTAACCGCAAGTCCGCCTTCAGGTCCGAATGCGCCGCCGGTGATCGTTGCGGAAGCGTTGCTGCTGTAGTTAGTCAGGAAGACTGAATGTGCCGCGTCATTACCTGATACCTGTAATCCGTAGATGTTGCCCTGTGTAAGGTTCCATGCCGTATGCATTGCAGATGTCATCCAGATATCGCCTGTAAGAAGATATATCAGCGCGAAAAGCACCGCTATAAGAACGAGGTTAACTGAAGCAAGCGGTGTATATCCGCTGTTCAGTGAGTGGAATGCGGAGAATACGATGGACGATACGATTATGCCTGTCACGGTGGAGAATCTTCTCTTGAAGGCAGGGATCATGTAGCCTCTGAACATGAGCTCTTCTGATGCGCCCTGAGGTACCCACATGAGGAGGTTCAATATGAAGACACCGATTCCTGAAAGCTTTAAGTTAAAGCCGTTGAAGCTTATCTGACCAGTTGTGAGCATGATCAATACGACTGATGTCATCATGAGGAAACCGAAGATGAGACCAAGTCCGTAATGCTTAGCTATATGCTTCTTATTTGCAAGCGGATAACCAACGGCACCGACCTTGTTGCCGAAGCCCTTGATCTTCCAGACTCTTCCTGCGTGAAGGAAGTATGTGATGATTATCAGAATATATCCGACGTTCATGAGCGTGAGGAAGAGCGGGTCTGCAAGGAATATGCCGATGACCTCAAATGTCTTGTCCATTATCTGTTCAACTGTGCCGACATTCGCAAGATCCTGAATGAACTTTGAATATTCGGGTTTGCGCATGTAAGCGATAACGACGGGGATCATTGCCAGCATCTGGAAGAATGACAGAACAACGAGAGGGTAGAACAGCTCAGTAATGAAATAACTGAAGTTGTCAGTAAGCTTGTCCATGATATCGAGGAATCTCGGCTTTGAGCCTTCACGGCTTGCCTTGATCTCTTTGGCAGTTACTGTATCGATGGATACGGTATAACGCTCGCTCGAAAGGAGTTTGACCGTTACAGCAGTGATTATCACCGTAAGAACGAACGTTGCTAAAGAGCTTACCAGAAGTCCCGCGAAATCAACGCTTCCGGTCAGCGCATCGCCGATGCCGTAGAACTGGCCGTATACCGGAAGATACATATAGAAGTCAGCTCTGTCGGATACGGACTGGATACATGTTACGCAAACGGCGACAAGTATAAGGAAGATCGGCAGGAACGCTGTCTGTGCTGATACAACGGTATCGTTGATAACAGAGATCATGATGGTGATCGACGCGATGAACACCGCAAGGATTACAAGATAAAGGAATATCGCAAGATATGTGTCGATAGCAAAATATCCAACAAACACAGCGGCAAGCGTCGCGATGATAATCGCGGGGATAAGTGCTTTAAGGACTACGCCCGTAAGATATCCTAATATGATCGAGCGCCTCGGCTGGGGCGTCAGCAGTATTCCGGTAAATGTGCCGCGTTCCTTCTGACCCGCAATGACATTCGTACCGGTGCTCATTGAAGCATACAAAAGGATGATGAACAGAAGGATCGGAATAAAAGTCCTGCACATGTTATCGATGAATGCCCTGAATCCGTATGCATTTTCGACGGTCGGAATGGGATCATCCTGGATAGTGCAGTCTTCGACTGTGGTTATCTTAAGTCCGTAGTTAGTCCTGATCCTGCTCTGGTATAAAGAGAGATACTCATCAATGAAATCATCCTTCATGCCGCTGTATTCCATGGAATTCGTGCGGTAGTAGGTGAGGAGCTCGGGTCTCTCATAATCAAGACCGTTCTCACGCCTTGCTATCTGCTCGTCGAAATCCTTGGGGAAGACGATCGTCAGGTAAGCATCATTTTCGCGCATCCATTCGCCGAAAGTAATGAAATCATATAATGCGTCGGTATCCTTATAGATGAATTCGGTCCAGCCGTAACCGTCGTAATTGTATTCGAACTGGGTCATGTGTTCCCAGTTAAGAAAATAGTTATAACGGTCACCGTATTGGTCGGACTTGTAGTCACGGTAACGCTGCATCTCTTCATTGAATTCGATAAATGATTCAGGTGCGTTTACTGCAACGACGTTATAGACCTCATCGCTGAAAAGGTGATAGGGGAACCACCACATCACCCATGAGGAGCCACAGCCTGCCAAAGCAACAACGAAGAAAACAGTCACAAGGAAGGTCGCATTTGACGCCTGGGCGCCCAGCTGACCTTTCTTGCGGAAGAAATTTCCGATTATTGCACTGATTCCACGTTTGCTTCTCATGATATCCCTTATCTCTTATTCCTTATTCAACATGATTCTCAACATATATCTTGAAGAATGCCTTCTCGAAACTGTCTGTCTCTGACTGTTTGATAAGTTCTTCAACCGTGCCCTGCGCAGCGATCTTTCCGTCAACCAGTATCGCGATCTCATCGCAGAGTTCTTCTGCAACTGAGAAGATGTGTGTCGACAGCAATATCGCATGCCCCTGTTCCTTGAGTTCTTTAAGATAATCAGTTACCTGCTTGGATGTGAGGATGTCGAGTCCGTTTGTCGGCTCATCGAAAATTATGATCGGCGGGTTGTGAATGAGGCTTATTGCGATCGATATCTTCTGCTTCATACCCGTGGACAGCTCATTGATCCTTTTGTCAGCAAAGGGTGTGATGCCGAATCTTGCAAAGCTCTCATCGCGTCTGTCTTTCAGTTCATTTTCGGGAATGTCGTATAATGCTGCGAAGAAATCGAAAAGATTATTCGGAGTAGACATAGGATCAAGCTTTATCTCGTTGGTAAGAAAACCGATCCGTTTATGTATCTCAAGAAGATTCTTGTCTGCGGTCATTCCGTCAATGAATACCTGGCCTGTAGTAGGCTTCATAAGTGTGGCTATCATCTGCATCAATGTTGTCTTGCCGGCACCGTTAGGACCTAAAAGACCAAAGATCTCGCCCTTTTTGACTTCGAAGCTTACGCCCTTGATGGTCTCTTTGTCTTTTGTATAACTCTTGTGTACATCGACTAACTTGATCATTTGAGTTCCTCTTTTCTGAATGTAACGGCAAATACGATAAATGCCAGAACGAGATTAAGCAGACAGACTACTATTACGTGCCATGTTTTGTCCTGAGCCATAAAGGTCTCTGAGACAAGTTGCATGGTGTTGTGAAGCGGAACGAAATATTCCATGGTAACGGGTCTTGTTCCTCTGAACATCTGAAGGAAGAAGTCGCCAAGGAAGAGAATAAGCGGAAGCTGCAGATTAACTGTGATATCCTGCATGCGGTCCAAAGAGAAGACGATGCTTATGCAGACAGCAGTCATGAGCAGTACAGAGATCGGAACAACAATGATAATGTTGACGAGTTCTGTAGGAGTAAGCATCATACCGAAGGGAAGAAGTGACATTGCATCGTTGCTCCGGTTTATCCACGACGAGAAGAATAGCAGCAGCATCGTTACGTATGATGCACATGAGACGATAAGATTTATCGCGAGTATCTTGCCAGCATAGATATGTCTGGGTTTTACGGGTGTCATAAGAAGCTTTGCCATGAAGCCCCTGTCACGTTCGGATGCGAACATATCACTTACGAGTGAATATACGCAGTAATACATCATTATCATCAGAACACCCGGCACTACTCTTGCTGCGGCTGTGTTTGCGATCGTTCTGAAGTCTTCGAGTTTGGTTACGGGATTAAATGTATCGGTATCGAAGAATGTACTTCCGACGAGTGCATAATCTCCGCCTAATGTATCGATGAGACCATGCTGGTAATTCTCGAGAACAGTCTGTTTGAACTGTTCTGCCTTTGCAGCGGAAGTAAGTGAATTATAATCGTATCCGACATAGATCACTGCATGGCTTACTGCATTCTCATTCTCTGCATATATCTCATCGTAGTATGAACGTATCTCTTCATCAAAATCCTTATCGGGATCTCCTGAATGGAATAAGCAGATCAGCATTCCCTTGCGGAGCTGTTTTTTGAAAGCGGCTTTATCCTCATTCATCTTCTGGAATTCATCGAACGTGATGTATTCATAATTGAATACTCTGGCGTCGACAGTATTCTCAACATAAGATTTAAACGATTCAGGTGCGTCAACAACAGTAACAGGTTTCTTGTTAAGAGAACCTGTAGACATATAATTCACGAGAAGCGGAAACACGTTAAGTGCTGCCATTAACAATACTGCAGGAACAAGGAACAGTGTAACTGTTCTACGCCAACTCGAAAATAGTTTCCTAATCTCCCACTTAAAAACTGTGATCACTTTTTGCATAGCAACATTTTAGAATAATCTCACGTATAATTCTATGTATTTTTTCAAATTTTTCTGAAAACAAAATGTTAGTTTGATAAGTCGCAGAAACCGCAATGCATAAGGCTTCTTGTGTATAAATTGAACAAATGCGGAATTGACGGGAATAAATATCCTGCAAAAATTATAAAAAATGTTTGTTGACACAAATTATAAAGAAATGTAGATTTAGAGTATCCAAACAAGGAAAAATACGGAGGTTCTTTTAGTATGGATACAGAAAAGAAAGAAGTAAAGGTTGTAGCACCTGCAGCTCCTGCAGCTCCCGCTGCTAAGCCCGCTGAAAAGCCCGCTGCTGCTAAGAAGCCCGCTGCAAAGAAGGCTCCTGCTAAGAAGGCTGCTGCAAAGAAGCCCGCTGCAAAGAAGGCACCCGCTAAGAAGGCTGAAGCTAAGAAGGCAGACGCTAAGAAGGTAGAAGCAAAGAAGGTTGAGGCTAAGAAGCCTGCTGCAAAGAAGGCTGCTGCTAAGAAGCCCGCTGCAAAGAAGGCTCCTGCTGCAAAGAAGGCACCCGCTGCTAAGAAGGCACCTGCTGCTAAGAAGCCCGCTGCAAAGAAGGCTCCTGCAAAGAAGGCTGCTGCTAAGAAGCCCGCTGCAAAGAAGGCTCCTGCAAAGAAAGTTGCTGCTAAGAAGCCTGAGCTTATTTTCCAGATCGATGGTCAGGAAATCTCTGCTACAGCAATCGCAAAGAAGCTTCCCAAGGCTGGCAAGATCTATGTAGTTGCAGCTGAGAAGAAGGCTTACGACGTTGATGG
>JAFWQC010000065.1 GCA_017509245.1 Clostridiales bacterium
AACAGCACTCATTTGCACGATGTTGTTTTCGCTCGCAGCTTGCAACAGCAGTAAGCCGCAGCAGACCGCTCCTGAGAGCACGGAGTCGACAACTGAGGTGACTGAGACAACCCAGGATACTGAAGCTACGGAAACGACAACAGCCGAGACTGCTGAAACAACTGCCGAAGCAACCACTGCAACGGAGACATCGGAAACAGCTGCAACAGTTCTTAACAAAAAGGATTACCTTAAGGACAAAGTTCTTAAGTTCAAGGTCAAGGATACATATAACAAAAAGAAAAAGAAGTGGACTTATGAAACTTATGAATACCATTTCCCCGTTCTTCTGATCAAGTCTTCTTATGCTGATGCGATCAATAAGGCGATGGAAAAGAAGATCAGTGCTTATCAAAAAGAATTCAAAAAGAACGGAGATACCGAAGGTGTTACTGAATACATTGCTTATCTTACGAAAGACGGCGTGCTGAGCATTGTCTTCATCGAGACCTCTCCCAATGACCATATTGACTGCCGCGTTTACAACATTGACGTTAAGACAGGTGAGAAAGTTGACAACGCCCGCATCGCGCAGACCGCTGGCGTAAGCAACATCAGAAAGACTGCCATGAATGCTCTTCAGGCCAAATACAACAAAGAAAAGTATTACAAGATCAAGAACTACAAAGTAGTCAAGAAGAACGGCAAAAAGAAGAACTCAATAGACAAGGATGTCGAAAAGTCATTCAACAGTAAGCACCTCAGCGACAAGATGAAGATCGGCCTGACTAATGAGGGCAAGATATTCTTCATTTCCGATTACATCGACGCAAACGGCGACGAAAGAACCGGCATTTACGATGCCAACGGCAAGGATCTGTATACTGAAAAGAATTCGAACTGGGTCAGACAAAAATAATAAGAAGATTAATGTGCTGACCTCGTACCGGCACATGGATCGATAAAAGAAACGGACGGTTTTTCAAACGGATACCGTCCGTTTTTTGTTCTCCGGATTAATCGACCGCTGGTAGAGTGCCCTGTTTTAGGGCATTTGAGAATGAACTCGACTAAGAGTTCACTTTAAAAATATATAAATAGCAATTATCAAGTGTTACTATCACACTGTGAATTCACATCAACAAAACACACAAACCACACACAGACTACACAAAAGACTTTTATCCTTTACTCAAGAAGTTCGGTGAGCTTCTTAAGGAAAAGATAAAACAGTACGGGGTAAACGATCATGAAGAAGTTTTTAGCGTCAGCTCTTTGTATAACAATGGCAATGTCTATCGCGGCATGCAGCGGAAAGCAGCCGGAGCAGACAACAGTCAGCTCTGAGACAACAGCTCAGGTGATTGAAACTACGGAAACAACCGCAGAGACAACCGTCGAAACGACTACTGCGGCTGAGACAACGACAGAAACTACTGCGGCGACTACTGCTAAGATCCTTACCAAGAAGGATTACGTTAAGAATGTCAGAAGCAAATACAGGAACATCTTTGGCAAGAAAAACAAAGATTATACCGACGGATTCTATGTTCCTGAGATCCTGATCAAATCTGCTTATGCTGATTCCGTAAACAAAGAGATCGCTGATATCTTTGAGGGATACAAAAAAGAATTCAAGAAGACCAAAGGCGATCCCAGTTTCGATGAAACAGCGTATTATGCTTTCCTTACCAAAGAGGGTATTCTGAGCATTATCTTTGTCGAGTATGGCGTTGGAGACGTTTCTCCTAAACATCACGTCTGGAATATCGATGTCACCACAGGTGAGAAAGTCGATAATGCACGCCTTGCCGAGATCGCCGGCGTAAAGAACATAAGGCAGGCAGCCATGAAAGCACTCGAGTCTCACTACGATGGTCTTGAAACAGCCGGCGGATCGATATATGTCAAAGACTTCAAACTGGTCAAGGGTAGCAAAAGCGTGATGAAAAAGAACAAAAAGGCAATCGAAGATTCTTTAAGTGAAAAGTACCTTAATGAAAATATGAAGATCGGTATTACAAGCGAAGGCAAACTGCTTTTCATCTGCAGGATAACAGAAGATTGCGGAGACAGTTTTGTAAGCGGATTAATAGCTTCAGACGGTGAACTCTGGGACTACTGGCGTGGCAACAAAGAATATGTAGGCGCCAAAAGTGAATACGATTAAGAATAAAACACAAACAAAACACACAGTCCACACACAGACTACACAAAAGTCTTTTATCCTTTGGTCAGGAAGTTAAGAATGCTTCCGACAAAACAAATCAAAGTGGTACGAGGTAATTATCATGAAAAAGCTTATAGCATCAGTTCTTTGTTTAACGATCGCAATGTCGCTTGCAGCATGCAGCAAGAAGGCACCGGAAACGACCTCTGCGGGCAATGCTGAGACAACAGTCCAGACCACTGCAACAGATCCCTCGGCAGAACCTTCCGCAACAGTAACGACCGTCTATAATCCCGCTTCTGAATTTGTCAAGGAAAGAGTCGAGAGGTTCTTGTTTAAAGGCGAGGTAGACGAAGACGGTGAAAAGGAAGATGACGAAGAGGTCGTTTTACATATACCCGAGCTCCAGATCAAATCTTCCTATGCTGATTCGATCAATAAAGAGATCAATGCAAGTGTTGAGAAGTATAAGAAAATGATCAAAGGCGAATATTGCGATGATCAGTTCTGCGCAGATTCTTATATCGCCTACCTTACAAAGGAAGGCATCCTGAGCCTGGTAGTCATTTCCTACCAGGAATATGAGCAGAACGAATTTAAGGTCTACAACATCGATACAAAGACCGGCGAGAAGGTCGACAATGCCCGCATCGCACAGATTGCAGGCGTAAGCAACATCAGAAAGGCTGCCATGGACGCTCTCCAGGCTTTCTATAACAAGAAGGAGTGGTACGAGATCAAGGACTATAAGGTGGTCAAGGAAAAGGGCGAGAAGAAAAACTCCGAGGACAAGGAAGTCGAAAAACGTTTCAGTGAAAAGCACCTCAACGATAAGATGCAGATCGGTCTGACAAGCGAAGGCAAACTGTTCTTTGTCTCAAACATCTACAACGGCGGCGGTGCAGCTGAGTTCGACTTTGTCTATGATGCTGAAGGCAACGACCTGGACAGCGAAGACAATAAGTACTGGGTAGGCGAAAGATATCCTGATGAGGAGGATGATGAGGACGAAGAAGATCTGGAAGATGAGGATGATGATTTCATTCCCGAGGATGACGACGATGAAGACGAAGATTAATGTGCTGACCTCGTACCGGCACTAAATCTGAATAAACGGACGGTTGACTGGTCTGGTTCCGTCCGTTTTTTATCGCCGAAACCATAAGAAACACACAAATAAGACACACATCCGGCCGGAAAATGTTTATAATTCATAGGAATAAGCGCGAGGAGATTAAAATGAAAAAGATATTAGCAACACTTCTTTGCATAACTACCGTCATGTCACTTGCTGCCTGCAACAAGAAGACTGAACCGACAGGCGAGACTACTGCCATTGTTACTTTTGAGTCATTCCCGAAGGTCTCAGGTGAGGCTTCGGCAACTGCAGCGACCGTAGCCAATCCCGCTTCTGAATTTGTTAAGGACAAGGTAGAAAAGGTCAAGCTGGCTTTTGAGGTTGAC
>JAFWQC010000066.1 GCA_017509245.1 Clostridiales bacterium
AACAAGTTTTATTATAAATAAACTGTTTCTATTATGTTAACTGCCAATTGTATTAAAAGACCGCTTGTTTTTGTGTAAGTTGCTTTATAATACGTAATTGATTATACATTATTTTGAGAAATATGAAATACAATTTGATATTCTAAAGTTCAATTTTTTGAGGTGTTTTTTAATTATGAGAATAAAAATTGCATCACTGATCCTTATTCTGGCCATGACGGTCTCACTCGTTTCATGCTCCAAGAATCTCGGACCCGAGACAATCCCGTCCACGACTCTGCCGCCTGAAACAGTGCCTACGGAGACAACTGAGCCCACGGCAACCGAGACCACGGAAACAGAACCTTTGGGACCTGAACCCACCAGTGTTCCCGTTGTATCAAAGATGCCGATCAAGAAATACGGAATGCTGTATGTAAATAACGGACAGCTCACAACAAAGAACAAGACTCCCGTTGTATTAAGAGGAATGAGCTCTGATGTCATAAGTGAATGCCAGGGCTTCTTCGGTGCCGAAACGGTTAAGACTCTTGCGGAAGACTGGGGCGTTGAAGTCCTCAGGATCGCGGTTCCTGCTGACAGCGTTGAAGAATCTTACGTTAAGAATTCAGAGAAGTATTTCAAGCAGACATGCGACATAATCGACCTTTGCATCAAGCAGGGCATCTATGTAATCGTCAACTGGCATCCCAGCAAGGACGGAAACCCTCTGGCAAATCAGAAGAAAGCCATCGAGTTCTTTACCAGAATCGCAGGTGTTTACACGGACAGCCAGAACGTTATCTATGAGATCAGCAACGAACCTAACGGCACCAGAACCGTGAAGAGCAAGAACAAGACCAAGAAAGTCAACGTTGACTGGGACAATACCGTTAAGCCTTATGCAGATGCTGTAGTTAAGGCCATCAGAGCGATCGATAACAATAACATCATCATTATAGGAACATCTGATTATTCCCGTGACATCGACAAGGCTGCAAAGAATCCGGTAAAGGGCACAGGAATCTGTTATTCAGTACACTTTAATGCTTATACCGACGGCGAGGAACTCAGAAATAAGATCGCTGATGCACAGTCCAAAGGAATTTGCGTTATTGCCACTGAATGGAAAACAACGGATTCATCCGGTGTAAGCGCGCCTCATGCCGAAAATACGGCCAAATGGCTTGATTTCCTTGATGAGCATAAGATCAGCTGGTGCAATTCCTATATCGGCGGCAACAACTCAACAACGTCAAACGCCCTCATTTTCGGCGGAGAGAGATATACTCTCGAAGACATCTTTGCAGGACACTGGCCTAAGGGACTGCTCTCTGAGTCAGGACTTATAGTAAGGAACAGGCTCCTTGCCGCACAGGGTACGGAACAGCCTGAAGTTGAAGCAAAGCCTGAAGAGCTGCCAAATGAATTCCCTGATGATTATCCTGATGATGAAGGTGATTCAGGCGACATTCCCGAAGGCGATAACGAAGACAAGCCCGAAGAATGAAATATCAGATAGCGCTCAAACGCGGCAGGAATGAAATGCTCGCGATCGAGACTGACAGGCTCAGGCTTTCTGTCTTAAGAAAGAGCGAAGCACCCCGTGTTGCTGCGTATTTCGTGAAAAACCGCGATTTTCACAAGAGATTTTCGCAGACTCATCCGGATTCATATTTCACTGTCTCAGAACAGAGAAAGTATCTGGCTTATGACTGTGATTCTTTTCTTGCAGGCTGTCTTGTGCCTTTCTGGATTACGGTTAAGGGCAGCGATGAGATAGCCGGCAGGGTATCGTTCTTCAATCTTGCGTACGGCGGAATGATGAACTGTGCAGTCGGGTATCATCTTGATAAGGACCGCACTGGAAAAGGGTATATGACCGAAGCTCTTGAAGTCGCTTGTGAGTTTATGTTCAGGGAATATAAGATGCACCGGATAGAGGCTTTCATCCTTCCGGAGAATGAACCGTCGATAAATCTGATAAGGCGTGCAGGCTTTATCGGTGAGGGAAGAAGGGTTTCCTACATGCACATAAACGGCGAGTACAGAGATCACGAAGCCTTTTATTTGTTGGAACCTGAATATACATAATTTGCTTTGTAACAAAATTAATACATTTTTTTATGTAAAATATGTAATAATAATTGAAACGTATAAAAATCTGCGGAGGTGATAAACGTGAACAGCAAAATGACGGCTGCAAAGATTTCTGCCGGATTGCTTATCGGCGTAATGGCTTTAAGCGTTGTTGCATGCGGAAAGAAGAATAAGCCGACGATTGATACCGCTCCGTCCACTTCAGAGATAACAACAGTACCTACAACTACAGCTCCCACAACGTCTCTTTCGCTGTGGACCGGTCCTCTTACAAATGATCAGCAGGTTACCTGGAAGGAGACCACGCTCGATCAGCAGGTTACATATTATGCAAAGGTAACCAAGGGTGAATTCCTCAACATCAGAAAAGGTCCGGGCACGGAATATTCAAAGGTTGGTACTCTTTCAAGAGGTCAGTCGATCGTAGTTGTTGCCAGAACGAGCAACGGCTGGTATAAGACAATCGACGGTTTCTATGCCTCTGAGACATATCTTCAGAAGAAACCGGTTACGGCCTGATTTTTCCTGTTGATTAATTCGGAACGTTAGTGTAATATTTACTTCGCCGAAATTATTCGGCGAATATGCGAGTGTAGTTCAATGGTAGAACTTCAGCCTTCCAAGCTGACCACGTGGGTTCGATTCCCATCACTCGCTCCAGGGTCATTAGCTCAGCTGGATAGAGCAACAGCCTTCTAAGCTGTGGGCCGGAGGTTCGAGTCC
>JAFWQC010000067.1 GCA_017509245.1 Clostridiales bacterium
GCATATCCGGGAAGCCAGAAATTCGGATCTCTTGTATGGAACGGTGACATAGCATCCACATTCTTAAACCTGCGCATGAGCGTGAAGACAGGCCTTTCAATGGCAATGAGCGGCATACCCTGGTGGAACAGTGATATAGGAGGTTTTCATTCCGGGGATACCAGGAGTGAATACTTCCGTGAGCTGATAGTGCGCTGGGCACAGTTCGGAGTGTTCTGCCCTGTAATGAGACTGCATGGTGCCAGGATCCGTACACCGGAGCAGACAGAGCGCTTCCCCGGGATAAAGGAACGTACCGGAGGCGAAAATGAGATATGGAGCTTCGGTGATGAAAACTATGAGATACTGGCTGAACTGGTAAAACTCCGTGAGCGCCTTAAACCCTATATATGCAGGTATATGGATATCGCATCAAAGGAAGGTAAGCCCATAATGCGTCCCATGTTCTTTGACTACTATAAGGATCCCGTATGCTATGAGCTTGAGGACCAGTATATGTTTGGTGAAGATATACTCTTTGCTCCTATCACTGAGCAGGGCTGCATATCAAGGAAAGTATATCTTCCGGAAGGCAGCTGGCAGGACGTGAACAGCAAGGCGATAGTCAAAGGCGGACAGTGGATTGAATGCGAAGCACCGATAGATAAGTTCATCGCTTTCGTAAAAGAAGGCGCGGAAGTAGCGGAAGTATTCTAGGAGGGAATATGTTTACACTCAGAGTATTTACAAGAAAACCGACAGGTAAGAATTATCCCGCAGCGCTTGGAAACAGTGTGCATTTTGCGGTATGCAGTGACGGGAAGGAAACAGTCCTTAACCAGGATTACGGTATTTTATTTGCAAAAGCAAAGATAAAGGAAGACAACACTCTGGATGAAAGAGGGATACGTAATCCGCTTGTGGTTAAAAAAGACGACGGGTATGTTATTTATGCCGAAGTGATCGATAAGGAAGGACAGCCGGTTGCGTCAGGAGAAGAAAGTATCATTGCCTGGAGTACAAAGGATTTCGTTAACTTTGAAGAATGCTCTGCGGATGCTGTTGGTCCTGAGGCTTCTGAAAGCATAGAGCTCCCGGATGAGCTCTTTCCTGCTGTTAGTGAACGCTGGATACCTTTGGAAGTTAAGAGTGTTTCCGTACCCGAAGATGTAAGGGTTGATTCCCTTAAAGAATTAAAGGATATCCGTGTCAGAGTTATCTATTCGGACGGATCGGAGGATCTTAAGCCTGTATACTGGAGCATCGCATCTCTTAGAGATATGGGAAACAGAAGGTACAGGATAACGGGACATATGCAGGCGATAGATACCGGTTTTCCGTTAACAGTGGGACTTGCAGATCCGGTGATCTTCTTATACGAAGGAAAGTGGTACTATATAGCAACGAATGATAACGTAAACGATATAGGTCTATATGTCAGATGTGCGGATACCGTTGACGGATTATTTACAGATGATGTAGAGACAAAGATAATCCTTGATTATGATGAGGAAAGGGGACTCTGTCAGACATTCTGGGCTCCGGAATTCCATGTGATAGGCGGAAGGCTTTATATACTGTTTGCCGTAAGCAATAAAAATTGGGGGCCCCAGTGCCACATGATGCGTCTTAAGAAAGGCGGGAATATAATGTGTGCGGAAGACTGGGAAGATCCCATACGTGTAAAGAGGATGAACGATCACTTCCTCACAGAGGACGGTATCACACTTGATATGACGTATTTTGAATCGGCAGGAAAGGCTTATCTGGCATGGTCGTACCGTTATGGTATCGGAACGCCAAAGGATACGGGATCCATGCTCTATATCGCAACCACGGATCCTGAAAAGCCCTGGGTACTCACATCAGAACCTGTACTTTTATCAAGGCCTTTATACGGCTGGGAAAATCAGTCGGGTACTATCAATAATGAAGGACCTTATGCATTGATATCCGGGGATACGGTATATCTTTCATATTCAGGCGGTGATGCCTGCGGACCGGCTTATGTTGTGGGATATCTTAAGGTAAAAGTCGGTGCGGATCTTCTGGATATCTCTTCCTGGAAAAAGGAGCCTACGGCAGTTCTTCATCTTCAGTCTGTAGAAGGTATACTTGGACCCGGCCACAATTCATTTTTCTATGATATGGACGGCAGGCTGATGATAGCCTATCATGCCCAGGAAAGAGATAAATACAACTGCCGCTGCAGCGCTTTCCACAGGGTACATCTGTCTGCATCGGGCTTTCCTCTTCTTAATGTGGTGGGTGAAAGAGATCTTCCTGCAGAAATGTCAGATGTCGAGATGGAGTTTACGATACTATAAAAAGGTTGTCAAACCGCAGATCCATTCATATATGGGATCCGTTTTTGAAGAAATGTGCCGTTATTATACGTTAGAGAAAGGAATAAAGGGTGCATAGCAAGTTATATTGGAACTGAATTTTTAGGAGACCGATATAAACTTGAGAGCGCTGTGAACCGTGAAATAGATAATCTGCCCGATTATGAAAAGGAAGCCATAAAGAGTACGTATATTACAGATGATAGCCGAGAGACGTTATGGGCGTGCTTGATTAATCTGA
>JAFWQC010000007.1 GCA_017509245.1 Clostridiales bacterium
CATCTAAGTGTGAAACCAACCCCGAGATGAGATTTCCCTCTTTTGATAAGGTCACTGGAAGACTACCAGTTGATAGGCCGGGCGTGTAAGTGGTGAGAGCCATTCAGCTTACCGGTACTAATGACCGAAGACTTGACCACACAAGGTTATGTAATTTCAAGTCTTTTTTCCAAGATACATTTCTTGAGAGGATTCTTCACAACAACCGTTACTTCTTCCTTGAAGTTAGTTTTCTTTGCAGTCCTGAGGGTATAAGACTCTCAACCATTCCGGTGGTTATTGCGGTGAGGCCACACCTGTTCCCATTCCGAACACAGAAGTTAAGCTCACTGGCGTCGACAATACTCGGCTGGCAACGGCCCGGGAAGATAGATTGCTGCCGGATTAAATTCCTCGATAGCTCAGTCGGTAGAGCGTTCGGCTGTTAACCGAAATGTCACAGGTTCAAGTCCTGTTCGGGGAGCCAAAGCACCAGTCAAATGGCTGGTGCTTTTTTGTTGCCTGTTTATTGCTGCGCTTGCCATCAAGTTTTCTTTCTAATAGAATTACATCGTATAGGAAATATTTTCGCGCTTTCAAAGGAGGCATAATATGGGCTTATTCTCAAATCTGTTCGGTAAAGGCGGCAAAGAGATCGATGATGCGCTTGGCAAGATGAAGGATCTTGCTGAGGATATGGCAAACTATGCCGATGAGGATGAGAGAAGGCTGAGACAGAATAAGCCTGCTCCTGCTGATTCAGAATCATTATCGTACAGCGGTTCTGCAATTTCTTCTTCAGTTTCTGACGCTCCTTCAGGCGATTCATGGGGTCCGGTAATGCCTGCTGAACCTAATCAGTTCAATTCAGGACTATCTTATGATGAGTATTTCACAAACCTCTTTAATGAGGTTTTTGCTTCTTCGTATCAGATCGATTCTGAGCGAGTAAGGAACAGAAAAGCTATGGTATATACCTTCAGCCGGGAAGGTGAAAAGAAGCTCGTGGTTGAGGTCATATCAACCAAGACTTCACCTTATAAATTGAGAAAAGACTGCCGCGCACAGGGACTGCCTTATCTCCGTTATTACTATGATCACGACGGCTGGTGGAATACCAAGTCCTATGTGACGAGACGCACTGCTAAGGCTCTCGGCAAAGGGAAGTAATCAATGATAAATCTTTATAAAGATCTGCACGCCGCTTACTGGGGCGGTGCGTTACTTATATGCATCATTGCGATAGTATTGGTAAGTTTACTGCCCGGATACAGGGAGCCGGTTTTTCTGGTATGCATATGTCTGCTGGTGGTTAATATGCTGATAATCTCCAGGATAGCCAAAAACAGGTTTGCTGATGAGGTCCTTGGCCTCATGACAAGCTGCCGGATAAATGAATATATTGATAAGCTTGATCTTCGAATGGGGAAAAAGAAAAGCGCCATTCAGAAGTCTGCATACGGTTATATGAAAGCCATGGGATATTTTCTTCTTGGTGACGCTGAGCACGAATATGAGTGCACTAATCTGATAACTGCAAGGTCACATCAAACGGAGCGAATTAAGTATCTGGCTGACTATTACATCAGTACCGGGGATTATGATGAAGCGCGTGAGATTCTCGGACAGCTGGAAGAGGTTGCCGCAAGGGAAAGATCTGATATATACAGGGAAACGCTCTTTCAGTTTATCCAAATGCAGGATTACAGGATGCGTATAAATAATGGCGATTATGAAGGCGCTGAGGAGTTTTATCTGGAAGAGATCGGCAAGAGCAGCAACAACATACTCTTGCATCAGGTAGCTCTCAGATGCGCGCTGGGCAACCTTCTTGTCCTTAAGGGCGAGAATGAACGCGCCGCTCAATATCTCGAGTTTGCTTCCCAAAAAGGAGGGGATACAAAATTCAAGAAGCATGCTGATGAATTGCTTGCACGGATAAGTGCATGAGCAATAAAGGTTACGGATTTTATATGAGCGGGAACTTTATGAATACCCGCTCTTTTTATGTGGACATGCGTGGGGAATACCGCATGAATAAGTTAATGTTACGTTAAGGTTAGGCGATTTTCAGGTTAAGGTTGCTTATGTAGAATGATACTCGTAAGGGATGGGAGACAAACCTGACGGAAAAAAGTAAAGATACATTTTTAAGGAGAGAAATAATATGTGGACAAGGAAAAGCGTTAAAGAGAGAGGTAAGAAAGCATTTAACCTCAATTACTGGAAGTGCGTACTGGTCGGATTGATCCTGTCGATGATCATCGGTTCTGCAGGATCAAGCTTCAACGGAGGCAGCTACTCGATTCCGACATTTATCGAAAGAATTCAGGAAGCTGACTCAGGCAGCTCATTCCATACGGAGATCAGATTGTATTTGGCTCTTTTCTTCGTGGTAATGATACTTTCAGTGTTAATTACAGCTGTGGTACTGGCATTCAAGTATTTTCTCCTCACACCGTTCGAATACGGATGCAGGAAGTACTTCAGAAAGAACCTTGAAGAACCCGCCAAGCTTAAGAATCTTGTATATGTATTTGATTCCCATTACAAGAATGTTGTAAAGACAGCCTTCCTGAAAGATCTTTTTATCTGGCTCTGGAGCCTGCTCTTCATTATTCCGGGTATCATCAAGAGCTATCAGTGGAGACTCGTACCTTATATCATGAGCGAGAACCCCACAATGAACTTCAGGGAAGCATTGGATGAGAGCACAAGACTCATGCAGGGCAACAAGTGGAAGTCATTCGTACTTGACCTTTCATTCATCGGCTGGGATATCCTTTCGCTCCTCACATGGGGCATCCTCGGAGTCTTCTATGTTGAGCCTTACAAGGCATCTACAGACGCAGCACTTTACGAGACATTGAAGTATGGTATTGAAGCTAAATAACACAGGGAATAAGAATAGGTTATAATATACTGGCAGCCGGAGGAGATGGATTCTCCTCCGGTCTGCTTAAGGAACGGGGTATATAAATGAGCTATAAAGTATTAATTGCAGACGACGAGAAAGAGATAAGGAATCTTTTAAGGCTCTATCTCGAAAATGACGGCTTCAAGGTATCAGAAGTTTCAACAGGCGCAGAGGTTGCCGGCGCAATCGACAGCTTTAAGCCTGACATCGTTTTACTGGATGTCATGATGCCAGGTAAGGACGGCATCCATGTTCTCAAGGACATAAGGGAAGTAAGCAATATCCCCGTCATGATCATTTCAGCACGCACGGCTGATGCCGAGAGGATCTTAGGCCTTAATGTGGGCGCTGACGATTATATCTGCAAACCGTTTAATCCGCTCGAAGTCGTTGCCAGGGTCAAGTCAAACCTCAGAAGGTTCTATGCATTGGGCGGCGGTGAGGAGCACGCTGAAAAGATCACCTGCGGGAGCCTCGTTCTTGATACAGAGAAATGCCTTCTACTCAAAGACGGCAAGCCTTTGGAGCTTACATCTGTCGAATATAAGATCATGGAGCTGCTCATGAAGCAGCCGGGCAAGGTCTTCACCAAGCAGCAGATCTATGAATATGCATGGGGTGACGATTTCTTTGTAGCTGATAACAATATCATGGTTGCCATAAGCAAGCTCCGTACAAAGCTTGATGAGGATCCTTCCAGGTACATCAAGACCCTCAGGGGATTAGGATACAGACTGGAAGCGTAATATTTTCGAGAATATAAAAGGATTCGGAGGAAAGAATTTTTGACCGGCGAGAAACAGATCAAGAGCTTTATTCTTTCAAGGTTCTATATGGTCCTTGCTGTGGTAAGCGTGTTCGAGGTCGCATTCGTGCTCCTTACCAATACTTATCTTGTGCCATGGCTGTTCAGCAACACGCCTGCAGGGCTTTTGCTGTCGATCAAAAGTGTAGATAATCTGTTTATTGTTGTTTTCGTTCTTGTGGCCACGGGTCTGGTAAACAAGATCCTTCCTATCTTCAAGGTGTCGCCCGTCGAGGTCAACCAGTTCCTTGTAAAGCTTCTTGCCGACCACGGTATGGCTAACAGCGATGTTAAAGGCGCAAACACCATAATAGAGGGCCTGAGCAGCGATACAAAAGCGAGTGTAACATTGTTACTTTCTGTTTTATTGATAGCTTTGGTGCTTATTCTGCCCTATATCGTGGGCGGTATCATATATTCCGTGTCGATCGCGCGCCGGATCAGGAAACTTGAGCGCGAGAAAGAGGCAGCGCGCCGCAGTGAAGAGAAGCGCCGCTATCTCATGATCTCCAACATAGTCCATGATCTGAAGACTCCGATGACGACTGTCTATGGTTATGCAAAGGCTTTGAACGACGGGATAGTACCGGCCGAAAAGCAGCCCGAATACCATGAGGCCATCATGGCAAAGACTGAAAGGATGAACGAGATCGCGCTCCTTCTTCTGGATTACGTAAAGCTCGACAGTGAAGGATTTACGATAAAGAAGGATCTTATGGATATTTGCGAGCTTGTCCGCTCATGCTGTGCGCTCTGCTATACGGATGTTGAGTCGGCAGGCGATGAGATCGATATCAGCATACCTGAAAAGCCGTTATTGATAAACGGAGACAGCGTTCAGCTTAAGAGAGTGATCACCAACCTCATAATGAATGCGATAAGGCATAACCCCGAAGGTACAAAGATAGGTGTTTACCTTAAATGCGAATCCATGACGACTGCAGATGACATTAGGATCTTCGTGGCTGATTCGGGTCCGGCAATTCCTTCACCTCTCAGCGAACAGATCTTCGAACCTTTTGTAACAGGTGATGAATCCAGAACCTCAGGTTCCGGAACAGGTCTTGGTCTTGCCATATCAGCGCGTATCTGCGAGATGCATGACTTTAATCTTAAGCTGGTTCAGAAGCCTGAGATCTTCCGCTATCACCTCGATGATGCATATACGAAGGTGTTTGTAGTTGCCATTTAAATTGGCATAACCTCTGTATTTGAAGTAAAATCATAAAGTAAACGGTTTTCCGGGGAACAGGGACGGAGAATGAATAACCTTTTGGAGACGGGTAGACGTGAAATATGATTGCCTCATAATCGATGACGAGAAGGAACTCGCGAATAATACCGCAGAATATTTCAACATGTTCGATGTCAAGACAGCCGTTGTTTTCTCGAGTGCGGAAGCGGATGCGTTCCTAAGCGGCAACGATCCGTCACTGGTCCTTCTGGACATCAACCTTACTGACGGAAGCGGTTTTGAACTCTGCAAGAAGATCCGCCGGAAGCTTAATATTCCGATCCTTTTTATCTCCGCGCGCAACTCGGATGACGATAAGATAATAGCGCTCAATATCGGAGGCGACGACTATATCGAAAAGCCTTATTCTCTGGGCGTTCTGCTTGCTAAAGTCAAGGTCGTTCTTAAGCGGTACGGAAGTACTGATTCCGATACCCCTAAAAAGCCCGGCTACGATGACGGCTATCTCAGGACCGATCCGGTCAATAAGACTGTTTTCGTGAACGGGGAAGAAAAGAAGATAACATCGATCGAGTGGAAGCTCCTGGATTACCTGACCGTGAACAGGAACAGACTGGTTACCAAGAATGAGATCTTCGATAATGTCTGGAATGACAGGTTCACGACTGACGGCACGCTTAATGTCCACATAAGGAAGATCAGGGAAGCGATCGAGAAAGATCCTCAGGATCCCAAATATATCGTCACAGTCTGGAAGGAAGGCTATAAGTTTGTATCCTTAGAGGAGAACGGATGAAGAAAGCCCCCTTTGTCTTATTGATAATACTCACATTTGTTGCCGAAGTTCTGGCATGCTTTCTCATGGTTACAGGCATTCAGGACATAAAGACGGATCCTGTTAAGGTAAATGAGTGCATATATTCAGTAAAAGAAAACTTCGGCGATGCTTCAAAATATAATAAGCAGCTCGATTACGTTGTTATAGATAATGAAGGCAAGATTCTTTTTAAGACGCGCGACGGCTTGAGCGAATCGGTCAACGAGGCCATAAAGACCAGAGGCCTGATCCTTGATCTTGAGATCGGCGGCGAAGTAGCCGGCAAAGTCATTTTCGATTACGACCTCGGCACACAGATAGACGGGTTTAAGAAGAATACCATTGTCACGTTCATCGTAATAGGTGTGCTGCAGATGGTGATAATAATCGCATGGTATGTCTATATCAAGAGAACCATGATAACACCTTTTGAAAAGCTTTCAGGCTTTGCTGCAAGAGTCGCTGAAGGCAATCTCGACATGCCTTTGACGATGGATAAAGGGCATGTTTTCGGCGCGTTCACGGAAAGCTTCGACTTAATGAGATCCGAGCTTAAGAAAGCAAGGATCGCTGAGAAAAAAGCGAGCGATGAGAAGAAGGAAATGGTTGCTAAATTATCACATGACATAAAGACTCCGGTAGCTTCTATCAAGTCAACTTCCGAAGTCGGAATGGCCATTACAAAAGAGGAACGCACGAAAGAGATGTTCGGAGTTATCAATGCGAAAACAGACCAGATCAAATCGCTTATTGATAACCTCTTCACATCAAGCGTCCAGGACATCACCGAGATCGAAGTAAACTCCGGTGCAATGCCGTCCGACGCTATTGTCTCACTCATTAAAAATGCTGATTATCTTAACCGCGCCGGAACGTTCGAGATTCCTGAATGCACGGTCTATTTCGACAAATTAAGACTTCAGCAGGTTTTTGATAATATCTTCATGAACTCATATAAATATGCTGATACCGCTATGTCCGTTAAAGCTGATATCTCAGGTGATTATCTCGTGGTCAGAGTTGCGGATGAAGGCCCAGGCGTCAAGGATGAGGAGATCCCGCTCCTTAAGGAAAAGTACAGACGCGGAAGCAATACAAGTGACAAGGACGGCGCAGGTCTCGGCCTTTATCTCGCTGATTATTTCATGGAAAAGATGAACGGTCAGCTTGGTCTTAAGAACCTGGACAAGGGATTTGAAGTATCTGTGTATTTAAGGATCGCATAATATGCCGATTTTAGAAATATTTAAGAATTCCTTAAAGGCAATTAAGGGTTGAAAAAGTATCCTTATGCCATAAGGAGGTCGGAAAACATGAAAAGCATTATTGAAACCAGGAAACTTTGCAAGACATTTTCAAACGGAGGCGTGCAGCAGCACGTTCTTAAGAATATAGATCTGGAGATCTACGAAGGCGATTTTACTGTCATCATGGGTGCTTCGGGTGCAGGCAAGTCCACACTTCTTTATGCATTGTCAGGCATGGATAAACCGACATTGGGAAGCATCACTTTTGACGGTACAGACATCACGGGAATGAATACTGACGGACTTGCACTCTTCAGGAGGAGCAACTGCGGATTCGTTTTTCAGCAGGTATATCTTGTTGATTCCATGAGCGTTCTGGATAACATCATGGCAGCAGGACTTCTTGTCTATAAGGATAAGAAAGTGCTCGCCAAAAAGGCAGGCGAACTTCTTAAAGCAGTCAATATCGATGAGAGTCTCCGGGGCAAGTTCCCGACACAGATCTCCGGCGGTGAGGCTCAGAGAGTCGGTATCGCAAGGGCATTGATAAACGACCCAAAACTTGTTTTCGCTGACGAACCTACAGGAGCTTTAAATTCACAGACAGGCAAGGCCGTTCTTGATACACTCACAAGATTCAATGAGAAGGGCCAGTCAATCGTAATGGTTACGCACGATATCTCAAGCGCCAGAAGAGGCAACCGCATCCTTTATGTAAAGGACGGTGAGATCGCAGGTGAATGCATTCTGGGCAAGTATGTGTCAGGAGACAGGGAACGCCATCAGAAGTTAGCTGACTTCCTCGCAACGATGGGGTGGTAATCATGGACAAGATATTATTGCTTACCAGATCGAACCTCAGGAAAAACAGAGGTACGTCAGTAGGACTGTTCCTTCTGATGTTTATCGCAACATTATTGATCGGTGTGTCGCTGATGATATTTTTCGATGCACTCCCGACAGCAAGAAAAGAAGCTGAACGCCTTAATGCCGGCGACGGATACATCATGGTCAGGAACGGCATAAGCGATATCACTGATGAGAAGATCGAAGAACTGATCAAGGACGATACAGACAGTTATTATGTTTACAGGAATCTCCAGTTCGGAGCTATCCCGCTTACTTTCGGTTCCGGCGATGTATCCATCGACATTGCGCTCTGTGACAGCAGTGCATTTGACAGAGAGATGGATAAGGTCGAAGTGATCCTTGAAGATGCATCTGTCACGGGTGATTATATCTATCTGCCTTATCAGTTTTATACCGGCGGCGGAATAAGATTAAATGATGTTTTCGAGTTCGAGGTCGAAGGCGTCAAATACACCTTTACCGTAAAGGGTTTTACGGCATTAACATACGGCGGATGCAACAATGCGGCATTGTTCTCCTTTGTGGTTGATGACGACACATATAATGAGATCCTGGAAAGAAACGGCGAGACTGCAGAAGGCCTCATTATCGTATATGATCTGAAGGAAGGCGTCAGCAACGGCGAATTCAAGATCAGGAACAGAAACGCACTGCTCAAGATCAATCCAAATGCGATTACAACCGGCTATGATATCGATACTATTGTAAGTTCCAGAACATTTATCGGTCTTATCCTCGCTGTATCATTCCTCGTAATCACATCCCTGGTTGTTGCAGCCGTGGCAATGATGCTTGCAAACTGCATCTCCAACTACATAAAAGAGAACATGAAGACTTTAGGCGCTCTCAAGGCTATCGGTTATACAGGAAAAGACATCAAGGGATCACTTGTCATCTGGTTCTTTATCCTTTCCGTCCTGGGAAGTGCCGCAGGTATTGCAGCAGCATATCTGATCATGCCTGTTTTCGCTGATATCGTAGTCGGACAGATGGGTTTCCCTTATCAGGTTTCATTCAATCTCCCGGCCACTGTGATCCCTGTAGGATTCATCATCGCATTCGCATTTGTTGTTACGGCAATCTGCTCTTCAAAGATAACTAAGATCCATCCGATCGTGGCATTGAGAGAAGGCATCGAATCACACAATTTCAGGAAGAATCATGTGGCTCTTGATAAGACATCTTTAAGCCTTAACTCCAGCCTTGCGATGAAGACATTCTTCGGCAACATGAAGCAGAACGTTATCACATTCATCGTAACCGGATTCATGATCTTCACATGCGTGATCTCACTGCTTATGTATGAGAACTTCAGCCGTCATCCGAAGCTTGAGATCCTCATGACCGAAATGTGTTCCGGTGTTGTAACTTTTGATAATGACACCGCTGATGAGGGACTTGAATATCTTGAATCAAGATCTGATATCAAGAACATCAGAAAGATCATCAACATGAATTTCTACTACGAGGAGAAGGAAAGCCTTTTCACATATATCGTTGATGATATGTCGAAAATGAACAACCGGGATCTGTGCTACAAAGGAAGACTGCCCCGGTACGATAACGAAGTCGCAGTAAGCGGTGCATTTGCAAAAGTATATGGATTTGAAGTCGGCGATGAGATCGAGCTTACCTTCGGTGAGAATTCATACAATTACCTGATAACAGGATATATTCAGACAACGAATAATAACGGACGCGAAGCTATCTTCACATTCGATGCGGCAGAGCACCTTGTAAACATGGATCATATTCCGGCATGGTACTGGTTCGATCTTAAGGAAGAATCCGGAGATGCAAAGGAAAACAAGGCCGCTACCTATAAGGTCATTGACGAATGCAAGGACAAGTATGGCGAGCATATCGTAAACACGATGAATTTCTACGAGATCCTGGAAGGCAGCATGACTACATTCAAGAGTATTTCTGCTACGATGCTCATCGTTATGTGCACGATATCAGTAGTGGTCATGGCATTGATCCTTTTCCTTCTTATCAAGTCACTCGTTTATCACAAGCGCAAGGACTATGGTATCTATAAGGCACTTGGTTACACATCGGGAAGTCTCATGCTCCAGACAGCATTAAGCTTTATGCCTTCGGTAATTGCTTCTGTGATAGTTTTCTCAGTCGCATCCTACTATCTGGCAAATCCTTACATGTCGACATTCATGCACATGTTCGGACTGGTTAAGTGCAGATTCGCTATCCCTGTTCCGGGTGTAGTGATAATCGCTGCAGGACTCGCGATCGTATCTTTCTTCCTTGCTCTCATGCAGACAAGAAGGATCAAAAAGATCGAAGCATACAACATGCTGGTAGCTGAATAAGAAGCAGGTAACAGGGAATAGATTGAGTTTGTCGCAAGGGCTGTCTTTTTTAAGTCAGCCCTTGTGTTTTGTCGGGAGAACGGTTTTCGCGCGCGAAGAAAGCAGGGGAGCAAGACTTGCATCATATCGTGATATTTTTTGAGGCAGTATTACGGCACGGCCCGAAGCACGGAGATTTAAGTGGTAGAATGTTGGCGATTTAAGGAATAGGACGTGAATTGAAATGGATAATACAACAGAAATCCAAAAGGTGATCGTAAAAAAGCCGCGCTTTATGCGGATATGCAAGATCTTTCTTATCATTACGATGATCGTGCTCTACGTGATGCAGGGCTTCATTGCAGTGCCGTTATACGGTGTGATGAAATCGGTCAACACGGGAGATCTCAATGTTAAGCTGGTCTTCATACTGCTTGTTGTGTCGATCCTTACCGGCCTGACCGCTTTGGGATTCGGCATCGCCGGCACCATAAAGAGCGAGGGGCCTCTTACAGGAATTACGGTTGGCGTTAAGATCGCCATGATACCATTCTTCGTAATAAACATTGTCCTTTGGATCCTGCTCATTGCAGGAATGCTTAATCCGTTCCTCATGCTGGGAATCCCGCTGGCAACTGTCATCGGTGTGTGCCTTACATATGTCTACATGCTCATGACCGGCCTTCCGGACATAATCTACTGTATCGGTTTCTGCATTAAGAATAAGAAGCGCCCCACGGGACTCATGGTCGCAGGCGTGATCTTAAACTTCTTCTTCATGCTGGACGTCATCGGAAGCATCATGATCCACAGATCATTTAAGAAGATCATTACCGTGGAGTGATGACTTTTTCCACGTGCGCGAAAATATGAAGCAGGCATCCTGCCGGCTTTACCACGACCCCTTGTAACCAACACCGTAAGTGCCGGTATAGTAATCGATGCGTTTGGAATCGTTGAATTCAGATCCGTAAATGTTTTTATCCGGATCGATGCCCACCAGACTGCAAACGGCCCTGTGCGAACGTATTGTAAGGTCTTTCTCGCGCTCCTTGGGCTTTAATGCCATGTCGGGATATAAGGGCTCGCCGATCCTGAGAGTAAAGCAAGCAATCTGACGGAATATGTGCTTTCTTATAAAGCCGGGCTCGCGGTATGAGATGCCCAAAGGAATAACGGGCTTGTTGTTGCTGACTGCAATAAATGCGGCACCGCGTTTGAACGGACGGATGGGCGCATAGTATTCCCACATGCTGCCTTCGGCATAGATGTGGAGCCAGCCGTGCTCATTGAGAAGACCGCTCAGGGCTTTGAGAAAAGCCTTTTGTCCTGCGACGTTGTTTTCCGGGATCGGAATACCGCCGACCATCCTTATGAGAGTGCCGTTCTCGCCGTTGATGTTTTTATCCCATGCAAGGAGATTCGTTCTGTGGGGACGGACTGCTTTCATGACGGCGATATAGTCCCACATGTGCACGTGATTGCAGACGGATATTACGCCTTTATCAAGAACGTCTTTGTGCTTTTTAAGATTTTCGCGCCCTTCGATCTTAAGACCGAGGCGGACAGTTGCCACGGGGAAGACCACAACATTAAGCAGGAGACGGGTCATGTTCTGCCTGAACCTGAACATCCGTGACTTGTCGATGTAAGGATATGATGAATCGAAAACAAATCCCCTGTTCTTATGGATCTCAAGGTAATGCCAGTCAGTCTCCAACGGATAAGGGTATCGGTTCGTTTGCGGGTCAAACATAGCTCTATACGGCCTCTTCCTTAAAAGATGAATCAGATTAATGATACCTTTACCGCATCTTATCGGCAAATCTTTAAGGAGCCCCGCCGTTTCCTAACGTTCTAAAGAGGTTCCAGGACGACCGGCAGATGAAGTCCTGAAACCCCTTCCAGGGGTATATGATACGTAGGTCCTTTCTGTTATCCGTCAGCCCCCAGTTCTATGAGAAGGTCACAGAACTCATTCCTAAGCTTGTTGCTGCCGCTGCCGGAAACGGCAAGCTGATATGCAGAATCGTATGTTGCAGTACCTTTGTACTCGCTGTTCCTGATAACCATCGAAGCTTCAACGACAGCGCATATGAAATCAAAATCCTTTTTGTTGCTGATGCCCTTATCAATAAGAGGATACTCAATGAGTTTACTCTTGTCCGAGTCGGGATCTTTGTATCTTACGGATACCGTGCAAAGCTCACCTGATGCTGCATCACCGCTTAGAGCAGTATCCTGATATTTCAGTCCGCTGCCGGTATCATTTTCGGAACCTGCGGGTATGATCTCGTATACGACAGTAACCTGTGCACCTGCTCCGATCTCGCCGCCGTCCTTCGTATCATCGCTGAAATCCGATGCGGACATCTGTCTGTTCTCGTAGCCTATCTGTCTGTAGGCTGAGACTTCCGCAGGATTGAATTCCAGCTGGAACTTGACGTCCTTGGCTACGGTAACTGTAGTCTGCATCAGCTTCTCGCATAAGACGCGCTCGGCTTCGTTTATTGAATCGATATAGAAATAATTGCCGTTGCCCGCATCAGCGATCGACTCCATGTTTGCGTCGCTGTAATTGCCGGTGCCGAATCCTAATACTGTCAGGAAAACACCTGATTCCTTCTTCTCTTTGATGAGATCAACAAGGCCGCTCTGGCTGGTTATTCCGATATTCATATCACCGTCTGATGCGATGATGACCCTGTTATTTCCGTTCTTGACGAAATTCTTCTCCGCGCATTTATATGCCGCTTCGATTCCGCCTGAACCGTACGTGCCTCCGTCTGCAGAGAGTTGGTCCAGAACCTTGCAGATCTTTTTGTAATCATTAGAACCTTCCAGAAGTGTCTCTGAACTTCCGGCATAGGTTACGATCGATACCTTGTCGTTTGGTCCGAGAGTTCCTGCGAGGAGCTTGAAGCTTTCTACGGCAAGATGGAGCTTGTCTTCACTTGACATGGAACCTGATGTGTCGATAAGGAATACAAAGTTGTTGCCTTCGTTAGGAATGTTGATCTCACTGTTTGCCTGCATCGTCAGTACCAGAAGCTTGTTGCTCTTGTTCCACGGGCAATCGCCGACTGAATACTGAACGCTGAATACATCACCTGTATCATCAACAGAGTAATCAAAATAATTGATCATCTCTTCGGTCCTTACCGCAGACCTTACATTTTCAAGACCCCAGCCGTCCCTTATAAGACGTCTGAGATTGCAGTAGGAGCCTGTGTCGACATCGGCTGCAAAGGTCGAGAGAGGAACCTGTGCGGCAGATACAAACCCATTCTCGGTTATGTTGTTGTATTCTTCCGTGTTGAAATCCTCATAGTAATATGAGGAGGCTATTGGCTCACCGGAATCATCCCAGCCCATGAATGCGTTTACTTCAGCATTGATCCTGGATACATCAGGACTGTGAGCGCCTACGGAATTTGAGGCTGCTTTGGCTTTGTTAAGGTATGCACCTAAACCGAGAATGACTACGGCTGTCAGCAAAACAGCCACGGTTGGCACGGTTATGGCTGTTACCAGAATTGCTTTTCGTGCGTTTTTTTTCTTCATAGAAGTCACCTCCCGTTCAATGACTTTTTTACCATTCCTATATGCCCTAACCATACCATGAGTATGGGTTCGATTTTAGATACCGCAAATACGGGTTGCGGATTATTTTTTCTACCAGTGGTATGGGTTGGAGTTTTTCCGGTACCTGATGTTACGCGTTCTCTTCGCGGTAATATTCATTTACGAGACTTTTATAACCTAATTCCTTAAGGTCTTCGTAACGTACGTTAAAGCGCGATTTGGTGTGCTTTCCGCTTATCAGGAAACGAAGCAGATCCTGTGCGTAAAGATCGATCTCGTGAAGGCTTTCCGGAGTCGTGATAACAGGGAAGAACCAGAGGCTCCATGTGAGGTCCGAATCCTCATTTTCTTCAAGAAGCTTGTGATTGAATATGCGGATGAAAGCGGCAGCCGCCCTGGTGCCGTCGATACCTTCTCTGTATCTCCAGCGGTCAAGCGCTCTGGCCTTGCGGCGCATCTTCTGCTTGAGTTTTACTACCGATGCAGGAGCGATGTCGATCTCGCCGTTCTTTGCCTGGATTCCGAGGAAGGTGAATCCGTCCTGAGGCCTTCCTGTGATCTCCTTATCCGGATTGACCGTCAGCCCCTTTGCTTCAAGGTGTCCGGTTATCACCTTTTTGTATTCATTTAATTCTTCTTCCGTGTGCGCGAAAACAATGATGTCATCAGAATACCTCGCATACAGAGCACCTTTTTCCAGGAAGATCTCATCGAGATCTTTCAGATAAAGATTTGCATAGAACGATGCTATCGGAGTTCCGGCCATTATGCCTTTTGGTTCAGTGATGATGCTGTCTCCGGATATAATGCGAGGTTCGCTCAGCAATGCCTTCATGAATGACAGGAGTTTTTCATCGTCCGTGATGGTCTCGTCAAGAAGACGGCACATCCTGTCCACGGGGATCGAGTTGAAATAATCGCTGACATCTATCTTGTATGAATAAAGTTCATGTATGTTCTTTACGCGGCAGAGAGCCATGATCGCATCCTTTGCACAGATCCCGGGACGGAATGAGTAAAGGTTAGGGGAGTATATAAAGTCATATTTTCGAAGTGTCAGATAAGTAAGAAGCTTTAACATCATGTTGAATCCGTAAGGGTACTTATATACGGTGCGCTTCTTCTGACTGCTCATCTTGCTTATTACCGACTTCGAAGGAAGCGGCAGTTCCGTGCATTCGGTTATGGCAGTCCTGTACTCAAGATAGGCTTCGCTGTCAATGAACTCACGGAGTTCATTCTTGAAACGCTTTGAACATCTTAAGCCCGATTTGTAACTGTAGAACTTTTCCCAGCTGCTCTTTTGAAAGAGCTTATCTATAAGTGACACTTATGATTCCTTTATCCTTATGTTTGTGATCGCGCACTGATCACCGGTGATGGCGATATACACGTCTTTTGAAGCATCTTTGACCGTCGTGATGTTCGTGATCTCGATGCCTTCATTTTGGGCTGTAAATGTCACTGTGTCAATCTTGCGGACGACTGTTACGGAGCAGTCGATGCCCTCTCTGTTTTTTGCTTTCCAGTTATCCCAGTTTGTAAAATCTTCAGTCTTGTTGACGATGAGCTTGTTTGTACCGAATTCGTCTGAGTCCCAGTTCTCGCCGTCAAGCCTTATAAGTCCGTATTCGCGGAAATCGGGACCATTGATCTTGCCGTTATCTGATGAGAACAGGCTGAAATACGGGCAGTGCCATACAAGTCTTGCAGTAGGAAGGCTCATCGAATGGAATGAGATGGTAAGAGTCTTGCCTTCCTTAAGGAGTATTCCGTCAGTGGATCCCGTGCGGTAACCGTCCGTCTGAATGTTAGGAATGTCGCCTGCGGGAACATCGATATAGCTGATCTCTTCCGCGATCCTCCGGATATAATTATCCGGCACGCTGTCGTCGTCTCTGTTGATGCTGACGCTGCTTATGCGGCAGTGTTCGCCTGTAAGTCCGATATAAGCCCATCTTGTGCTGTCGGGAAGAGCGGCAGTAACTTCAATCGTCTCTTTGTCGGATATGATCCTTATAAGAACGTGATCCTTAACCTTTACGGCTTCTATCTCATAAGACGCCGACGCTCTTGAACCGGCCTTGGCATTCCTGTTCTCTGTCCGGTTCACCTGGAACTTGCGCGCGCCCTTGCGTACAACACTGCCGTCAAATCTGATCTCGCCGTACTCGAAATACAAAAGCCTTGCTATGTTCTTTTCATCAGTATGTATTCTTGCGTCGAGCGAATCGAAAAGCACGATCGACGGGATCGACGTCTCCTTTGAACCCTTGCCGTCCGGTGTGGAGCCAAGTGTTATCCTCGTGATCTCATTGGTAATGATGATACCCTCGGAAACCGCGGATCTGTATTCATCGCAGACGAGCTCGTTCCTGCCTGCGAGCTCTTTTACTTCTTCTTTCTCTTTCATCAGATACTCACTGTCGAGGTCGATCAGGTGGACCATGATCTTTCCGAAGACCGGATCGAACTGTGTGCCGAGACACTTGATGAATTCCTCTCTTACGACCTGCTGAGGAATGGTGTCGCGGTAACTTCTTTTCGATGTCATGGCATCATAAGCATCCGCAACCGCAATGATCCTTGCGATCTCGGGAATGTCGTCGCCCTTAAGCCCTTCGGGATAACCCCTTCCGTCGTATCTCTCATGATGAGATTTCGCGCCGATGCTGAGGTAAGGTGACTCGCTGATCGAGGACAGGATCTGAGCGCCGATGTCCGGGTGCTCTTTTATGACCTGATATTCCTCATCGGAAAGCTTGCCCTTCTTGTTAAGGATCGTTCTTGAGATACCGATCTTGCCTACGTCGTGAAGAAGAGCAGCATAGTAGATCTCATCGCATTCAATGGGATTCTTGCCGGCGAGCTCGGCGATCTTTCTCGAATATTCCGCGACACGTGAAGAATGGCCCTTCGTATATTTGTCCTTCGCATCGATCGCACTTGCCAGAGCCTCAGCCGTCTGGGCGAACAGCCGCTTGGTGCCTTCGCTCTCTTTCCTCAGGTAATCGACCTCGATCTTTCTGGCGCGCTCGACGGTCGTGTTCATGTCCTTGAGCGCGAAAAGATACAGCATTGAAGTCAGGAAACCCGTGGTGATGTTGATGAGGGAAAGACCATAGAGTTTATGCTGCAGAAGACCTGCGATGAGCGGCAGGGTGGTAAAGAGGATGAGCGATATGAAAAGCCCTTTTCTGAAGTATTTGCGATACTGAAGGATGACCGACAGCTGCAGCAGAAGTATCGTCAGCGGGATTATCATGCTTATCACGAAATAAGGTGAGCGCACATAGTTGTTGTTCGCATCAAATGTGTAGTAGAGTCCGGTAAATTGAGAGATCACGAGCAGCATGAGTCCTGCAACGATCAGATAATCAATGAGCCGTAATCTGAACGGTACCTTCTTAAGTCCGGTCTCATCGGAATAGATATCCCTCACATAGTGGTTGAATGCCCAGATGATCATCAACACCATCGCGAAAACAACAAAGTTGCTGATCCTTACCATCCGGTAACCCAGAGCGCTGGTGTCGCCTCTGTATATGTAGGAAGCCCTGTCAAAGTTCAGGAGCAGTACGGCAAAGATATTGGTGAGTATCAGGAAAAATTTGCGCTCTTTATCCAGACTCTTCGATAAAGCCATGAAAAAAGCATTGGCAGCTGTTATGCCGCTCAAAACTAGCATTAGATCAAGCTGTATGCTTTTCAGGCTTTCGATCATAATATTTTAGCCTTCCGAAAAAAGATAAATCAGAGCCGGAATATTATGCGCTAATTATAACTCTTTTTTGACAATTTGATTTAGAACACTTTGTTAACTGACAGTAAAAGAAATGTGGTCTGGTTCTTACCCGAAAAACAGCGCAAATTATACAAATCTTGCTGCTTTTTGCCCGAAAACGCAATATAGGAAGAAAGCGCATTTTCCCGTTGAGTTTATTGGTTTACAAACATGCTGAATAAATGTTACTATTCAGATAATCGATGAGTAAAAAAAGCAAAAGAGGTAAAGAAGCAAATGAAAAAGAATGAGAGAAAAGACCTTGTTACAAACATTTACACAGCAGATCCTTCTGCACATGTATTTAACGGCAAGATCTACATTTACCCTTCTCACGACGAAGACCTTGATATTCCCGAGGACGACGACGGTGAGCAGTATGTCATGAAGGACTATCACATCCTTTCCATGGATTCTCTTGACAGCGAGTGCGTAGACAACGGCGTGGCTATTAGCGAGGATGATATCCCGTGGGTATCCAGACAGCTTTGGGCACCTGATGCTGTCTATCTTAACGGCAAGTATTATCTTGTATTCCCGGCTAAGGATAAGGACGATATCTTCAGGATCGGCGTTGCCGAGTCTGATTCACCCGTAGGTCCTTTCAAGCCTCAGGAGAATTTTATCCAGGGCAGCTACAGCATTGACCCCGCAGTCCTTGTTGATGATGACGGCAGGATCTGGTGCTATAACGGCGGACTCTGGGGCGGCCAGCTCGAGATGTGGCAGTCAGGTTCTTTCAATCCCAATGAACACCGTCCTGAGGGCGATGAGAAGGCTTTGGGACCCCTTGTCGCAGAGTTCAAGCAGAGCATGGATGCTTACGTTGAAGCACCTAAGATGATCACGATCCTCGACGAGAACGGCGAACCCATCAAGGCTAAAGATGAGGACAGAAGATACTTCGAAGACCCTTGGATGCATAAGTTCAACGGCAAGTATTATTTCTCATATTCAACAGGCACTACACACTATCTCTGCTATGCGGAAGGTGATTCACCGGTAGGACCTTTCACATACAAGGGAAGGATCATGGAGCCCGTTATCGGCTGGACAACACATCACTCCATCGTTCAGATCGACGGCGAGTGGTATCTGTTCTATCACGATGCAAAGAGATCCGGCGGATGCTCCCACAAGAGAAGCGTTAAGTTCACAAAGCTCAACATCGCTGAAGACGGAACGATCGAGACGATCCATCCTTACGATCACGAGAGCTGATATTTCTCATAACTTAAATAATTACAAGGGCTGTCTCAAAATGAGGCAGCTCTTTTGTCTTGGGAGGGAGGCGGATTTCGGGTCACGGCGCGGAAGAACTTTTTGATGGTGCCGGCTTCGATGCCCGACTACGGTTAGGGGTTCTTTCGAATGGTGCCTTTTTCAATGCTCGACTTCACAGTCGGCTTTTTCGCGTGCACTCAACATTGCCGGTCGGCAGTGTACAACCCCTTTTGATTCTGCTTTCTGATTCACGGCAAATGATAAAATTCACGGCGTTTTCACGGCATAGCCGTGAATTTGCCGTGACAAATGCTGTTTATCGATAAAATTCACGGCGTTTTCACGGCATAGCCGTGAATTTGCCGTGAAAAATGTTGTTAATGCTGTTTATGTTGTTAATGCTATTAATGCTGTTAATACTGTTTATGCTGTTTGTCGATAATACTGTCAGCGTCAACTGATCGTCACCTGAATTACCGGCTGCTCATCGACAGCATTGTCGCCCGCCGTGATGGTAACCGTGTAGTGATCTGCCGGAAGGCCGACGTGGTAGTTGATCATGCGGATCGATCCCTGAGAAACAGGTGCGTTGATTATGTTGCTGCCCTTGTCGCCGTCGATCCTGACATTGTAGTCGCCCTTGGCATTTGTGACGACCACGACGACTGTTGCTTCACGGTCTTCCGGAACATCGAAGGTAAGAGAATTGTCTTCCTTGGCGTCAGCGGTGATCCTGTAGCTGAACTGCGAATTTAAGAGCATGTTTTTCGAGGTATTGGCAACGGTAAGACCAATACCGCCGACAAGGAATAACACACACGTGATACCTGCATAAAGCAGTTTGATCTTCCTGAATGAATTGCCTTCGATCAGGAACATTCCGAGAGCGATGATCATAGGGGAAGCAAAGGCGAGGAGCATGTATGTTCCTAAGAGGGATGAGTAGTCTATCTGCGTTGCGGCGGCTGCCTGAACGGTATTGCTCTGCGCCGAGATGAACCCGATCGTCAGCGAGATCAGGTTGTTTGCGAAGTGCATGATCATGGACAGAAGGATATTGTTTTTCTTAACTACTACATAGCTCAGCATCAGGCCAAGGAATGCAGTCGAAAGGAATCTTAAGACTGAAAGATGGAAGATGCCGAAGAACAGACCCATGATGAGTATGATGAGGTTCTCGTTCTTGATGTTTCTCATGCTGCTTAAGATCGCACCTCTGTGGAGCATCTCCTCACAGATGGCCGGCATGAGTGCAACGACCAGCACTGTAACAGGATAGCTCATCGTTCCGTAGAGCATGTCACTGATGCCCTGCGCTTCTGCGGCGCTCGAAGGGAATACCGTTGCGGAGAATGCAACGAAAAGCAGTGAGAGAGGGAATGATCCGAGGATCAGGAGCAGAGCTCCGATGAGTTCCCTGATCTTGAATTTCTTTACAGGGAAGACCTCTTTGATCTTAACCTTTCTGATAAGGCAGAATGTTACCGCGAGAACGATGAATGCGAGTTCTGTGATGACGAGTCCAGGTATGCCGAAATTCACCTGAAGAGGTGTGAATAAAAAGATGAACAGTACTATCTCAACTGCAAGGAGCAGTATGCCCATCCAGGGGCGCAGTCTGCTCTGATCACTTAACTTTTCCATAACTTATTCCTCCAAATGTTAATGTGTGTAATGACTTTATTATTCGTGGATCGCACGCTCTTTTTTGAGCCTTGCGATCTTCATGAAGATCCTCACGGTCGCAATGACCGATGCCGTGAAGAGTACCAACATCGATACTCCCATTATGAGATTTACGGGTGCAAATCCATTGTGGATGTTAAGCCCTGTTGCCAGGTTCAACATGGCAGCAAAACATGTAATTATATTTACGAAGATCATGTATCCTGCCATAACACCCGTATAGTTGATCTTTGAATCGATATCCGAGTAGATCTCGATCCCGTCAGGGTAATCCTCTCTGGGGGCTCTTGTATATACCCAGCATGTTCCGGGATAGTTGATGAAGCATACGATCGTTATGCCCATCTCCTCGAGGAACCTGAAGTACTTGATGTTCTCGCTGCTGTTTGCCGAACCCTTGAGAAAGAGGGATTTATATGTGTATTTACCCGGTTCTGTCTCATCGAACGAATATGTTAATCTTCCCGCATGTTCAAGAGAGTAACCGTGTGAAGCCATCTCATTGATCCAGGCTTCCTCCTTCTCGAGCTGCCAGATCCAGTAGATCTTGTGAACGACTCTGCGCATATTATCTTCCTCCTAAAAGCCTCTTGCCGTTGTCGACCAGCTCCGAGAGCCTGTCAAGTTCCTCGCTAAGGACGTTCTTCCCCGATCTTGTGATCACGTATTCTTTTTTGCGGCTCTCCGGATTCTCCGGCAGGGCATCTATCCATCCCTTATCAACGAGCGAATTCAGAGCTCCGTACAACGTTCCCGCTGCGAGCTTCACACGCCCGTGTGACAGTTCTTCCACGTTCTGGATTATTCCGTATCCATGAAGCGGTTTCTGCAGTGAAAGCAGTATGTAAAACACGGCTTCCGTCAACGCTTGCTGTGGCAATTTGCTGCACCTCCTTTGTATCGGCTTCCGATATATCGTTACCCGAGTATATCGTGTCCCGATATAGTTGTCAAGAATAATCGTATTCCCAACTGAAAATCCCGGAAATATTAACCTATAGTCCCTGAAAATGGCAGTATAGTTCAAGAAATCGGGCTTTTTTTATCCCATACCCCCTAAAAACGGCCTTGTAGGTTAACTATTCCGTGGGCGGATCTTACCCTGCCCTCGAAAAGCATCCAGCCCCAGATGGATCTGCCCACGTGCGCGAAAAGCATCCAGCCCCAGACGGATCTGCCCACGTGCGCGAAAAGCATCCGTGGGCGGATCTGCCCACGCGCCCGAAAATCAATCAGCCAGGGCCATTTTCGCGCCCATGGCATCGAAAATGTCCGCTTAGGCCCGCTCCTTGTACCGCTTGGTCTCCAAACTATTGAGCGCAGAAACAGGGCCGATATAATGACCTCAAACCTAACAAAACCAATCAAGGGGGTATAAGAAAATGACAGACATTACAAACACAAAGGTAACAGCAAAGACAAAGGCGAAGAAAGTGGTCATGCCGCTCAGCACTGATTTCAACGAACTCAGGACAGAGGCATCGATCCAGCAGATGAAGGGCGCACCGTTCATGATGGCATCGGTGATCATCTGGTCACTCATAACAGTCATCTGGATGATGCCGCTCGACCTCGGAACCAAGAACACGCTGATGACATACGCGCCTTCGCTTTTGATCCCGCTCGTATTGCTTTTCTCAAAGATCATCGGCGCTCATGTTTTCAGGAACATCAGAAATCCTTTCAACAGGCTCGGACTGTTATGTGTACTTAATCAGAATCTTTATCTCGTTATCATGATGTGGGCATACAGCAACTGCCCGGGCGCAGCGCTCATGATCTTCGGAATGATCTTCGGCGCACATCTCCTGCCGTTCTCATGGGTATATAACAGCAAGACATATCTCGTTATGTCCCTTGTGACGACAATCGGAACCACGGCAGTATCTATTTTCCTGCCCGCTGTATACATTCCGTTATTCCTCGCACTTTGCCAGATCGTTACATCGACATGTCTCCTCTTTGAATGTGGAAATCTTAAGCGTTCGCAAAAGACAAAAGTTGAATTATAATTAGCCGTAAATATGGGATTTTTTTAGGAGCAGTCCATGGATGTAACGATCAAGTATGATATCGAGTCCGGCACGGTAGTGGAGATTCACTGCCGTGAGGTCACGGACGAGATAGAGAGACTGGGACGTTATATATCCCGCTTCGATGAGCGGATAATGGGTATGGCGGACGGTCATGCCCATAACGTCTCCGTCAGTGAGATCTTATACATCGAATCAGTGGACAAAAAGACTTTTTTGTATACGCAGGGCAGCGTGCTTTCAACGGACAAGAGACTTTACGAGCTTGAAGAGATGCTCGATGAGAAGACCTTCTTCAGGTGTTCCAAATCAGTTATCGTAAACCTCGACAAGATAACAAAGCTCAAGCCCGAAGTTACCAGAAACATCCTTGCAACGCTCACCAACGGCGAGGTCATCGTGATCTCCAGACGTTACGTCAGGGCGCTCAAGGATCTTATCGGATTAGAAGGATAACAGTCATGGAAAATATAAAGAAACTGTTGATATATTTCAGGAACTCGGTTGCGTTCTCATACGCGTGGCTCGTGCTCTGCGTGGTTGCAGTATCGCTTGCCACGGGAAATAACGGAGTACAGGCGTTGTTCCTCGTAAAGCTCCTCGCGCTTTGCGTCTGGGGTTCTATGAGTTTTGTTTTCGCGTTCTTCACGAAGATAATGAAGAGCAAAGGATTCATATTCGACCTTACGGTATTCTACATTCTGTTTATTCCCGCGGAAGTGCTCATGTTCTACGTTATGGGTATCTTCGAAGGCGTCGGAACACCGGCGATGTGGATAGCTTTGGGCATAATCATTGCAGCCTTCTACATCGCATCGATACTTATCGACCTGCTTGTCATGCGCAGGCGCTCCGCCGAATTTACGGAAAAGCTTATGGAATACAAGACTCATAAGTCTGCTCAATAAACAGTCAGCAAATAAATAAGCAGAAAGAGAAATCATTAAATCCAAGTAAATACTTGGATGTACAAGATCGTACACATTCCGGCTGCCTGCGAAGCCTTCAAAGGAACGTGCCGGACCCGCCACAGGCGCTGAAGCGTTCTCTTTCTGCTACGGGTAATTATACATCGCGCCCGTTCCAAAGCCAATTTTCATTAACGCTTCTGTAAGGGTCTCCTTTCTCTCCAACAGGTTTAAATAACGTGTTTAAACCACCCATCCCGCCCTTACAGGGGACTTCCGGCATACACCGGACCTCACTGAATGTCTTTTCCCCAAACCCCTCAGTGTCAGGTCTCAGGTGTATCCGGAAGTCTTTGTTTCTGATACGCGGCCAAAAATCCTCAGCATCAATGCCCAAATGGCAATCCGTGTTATAATTCTTTCTGGAATAAGAAATACGGGAGAGATTGCTCATGAAGATTTACCGGCCCGATTATTGCAAGGATTTCGTATGTAAGGCAGCCGAATGCACCCACACGTGCTGCGCCGGCTGGGTTATCGGTATCGACGGCGATTCGCTCGCCAGATTCATGAAAGATCCTGATGTTAAAGACAAGATCGAAGACGGCTGCTTCGTTTTAAGAGATGACGGCAGATGCCCGTTCTTAAGGGATGACAATCTCTGCGACATGATAATCAACCACGGTGAGGATTATCTCTGCGACATCTGCAGGGAACACCCCAGGTTCTACAATACTTTTGAAGATCACATCGAGGGAGGCATCGGCCTTGTCTGCGAAGAGGCGTGCAGGCTTGTGCTTGGAGCGGACGGTCCGTTCACGCTTGTTTCCGATGACGGCTCGAAAATCGAACTCCCAGATTACGTAAAAGCCATATATGACACCTCAAAGCCGCTGACAGAAAGGATTTCTTTGATCAGCGGCGGAAGAAGGGCGGGGTCTAAGCTCAGAGCCGAGATCTTTGACGGCATGGAAGTAATGGATCCCAAGTGGAGCAAGCTTTTAAGCAGGATAGCAGAAGCGCCCGTATCTCCGGAGGATGAGGATAAGGTCATTCTTGATAATGAGAAGGTATTCACCAACTTTGCGGCCTATCTGCTTTACCGCTACAAAGGTGCGGGAAGATTTGCTGCCGAATCGGCATATCTGCTCGCTGATCTGGCCGTCAAGGGGTGCGGGATTTCAGATGTCGCCAGGATCTTTTCCTGCGAGGTCGAATATTCCGACATAAACATAGACGAGGCGCTTGAGACGTTCAGTTAATGGGCTTTCAGGTATGGCAGACGGTTGTGTAACAATATTACAAATGCAATAAATCAGCATAATAGGAGGAGAAAAAATGGTTTTCGATTACACTCAGGCGGAATGGACTCCCAATCCAGGTTTCAAGGGAGGGGAGGGCGTCTTTTACAACAAGATGTTCACTGACGGTGTCAACAAGATGATGAAAGGAAAGCTCGAACCGGGCTCCTCGATCGGTTACCACAAGCATGAGGGCAACTGCGAGATGATCTTTATCCTTGAAGGAACCGGCAAGGTCCTTTATGACGACGGCGAGGAAGAAGTAAAGGCCGGTTCGGTCCACTATTGTCCTGAGGGCCATTCGCATTCTCTGATAAATAACGGATCTGAAGATCTGGTTTTCGCGGCAGTGGTGCCGAAGCAATAAGGAATACGGGAGGGATAGAAAATGCCACATTCATCGGGAGGCGGTTCGCACAGCGGCGGATTTCACAGCGGTTCAGGCGGATCGCGCAGCCAGCGCGTCTCGACACATTATTTTCCGGGCGCAAGGCGCTATATAAGACATAACCATACTCTGGGCAAGGACGAATATGTCTATGCTTCGTCAAAGCCGACAAAGACAAGCCTTGCCTCCGTAATTGCCATATCCATATTTGCCGCATTCTTTTCTGGCGTGTCGATATTCGGAATATCAACGACTGTGCCAAAGAAGCTGGATCCGGAATATAATGACTCACCGCGCATTTATGACGAGATAAATGTCATAGAGGATGAGGATGCGCTTCAGGAAAAACTCGACGAATATCAGGAGCTGACCGGTATCTGCACGGTCATCTACACGGTATATGATGAAGACTGGAGCGATAGATTTCATTCGCTTAACGAATACGCTTTCAAGCAGTATCTTGTTATCTGCCTTGACGAACAGCACTGGGTATTCGTGTATTCTGTTCCCTTAGCGAGCACCACTGCTCTGGGCAGGGCGAAGCTGGCGGCTCCTGCGTACCCGTGGGAAGCTGTTCAGGGCGACGATACCTATGCGATAATCACTGACGATTTCTTGGTTGAATTCGGGAAGATAGTTCAGGAGAACCTGGAAAGCGGAAAGGGTCCCGGCACGGCTTTTGAGAAGGCTTTTGACCATGCCGTAAAAGACGCTGAGAAAAGAGTTGTTCCGGGTCCGTCAAGGACGTTCCATCTCTTGTTGATGTATCTGCCCATTATCGTTGTCTGCGGTATCTTCATCCCGGTTATCATCCTGATGATAAGAAAATACAAGCAGGACAAGGACGTCGAGTATGAGGAGGTGCCTCTCGAGTTTGAAGGCGCATCTTCCGGTCAGAAGAGCTTTGAGGCTTCAAGCACCGCTTCGAAGGCTGCGTCAGTGTTCGGAATGATCTTCCTGATCCCGTTCTTTATTACCGGCGCCGGCCTTATAATCAGCGGCGTGATTATGGAGAATAATCTTGGTGCAGACGCTGCAATGGGCAGCTTCATGATCATCTTCGGAGCCGTCTGGAGCCTTATCTGCATCATCATGTTCGTAAAGATGCTCACATCACTTCGCAAGAGCAAAAATGGTGAACCTGCTTCCGGGGGCTTTAGTGCCGGCGGTTATGAAGAGACATATTCGACTTTCAAGCCTCAGGAGCCTGCACCTTCCCGGCCAGCAGCTCCGTCACAACCTCAGGTTCAGACCGAGTTTGATCCGACTTTCTTCTCAAGCTCGAAAAGTGAATACGAAGAGGAAGATGATGATTTCAAGCGCATGAAGAGGCAGGGATACGAGTAAAAGCAACTCTTATCCTCGCTGCAAAGTCCTCGTCACTTCGTTCCTGCGGAAAGCAGCTCGGATAAAGAGTTGCTTTTAAGAGCATGGGAAAAGGTCAGTCAGATGCAGACTCAACCTTCATAAAGGCGGAAGGTGTCGGCGTATCTAAGGTTGGGTTCGATGTAGACGGGCTCTGCGTGATCTGTTGCGAGCATGATCTCATTGACCATTACGTATGTGCTGCCTGTGTCGATCCAGACATAGGCAAGGGTCCTCTCGTACTGGTCGAACTGTCCTTCGTCATATTCAAGGTAGACCGTATCAACAGTTGACAGAAGATCTTTTATGAAGGCGGAGGCCGCACGGCCTTCGTCTGTATTTTTGCTGTCGTCTTCAAGAACGGATTCCTCGGCATTTATGCCAGTGAGCCTGACTCTCAAGCGGTTGCCGTCGGGGTCATGGACGATTATCGTGTCGCCGTCGACCACGCGCTCGAACTCGCATGGAATGAGGACCGACGGGTCGACCTGCAGAGTTACTCCGAAAGGAAGGCTGTCACCGCCGAAATCATATTCGCTGTAGACGGATGCTGCGGTATTTACGGTCTCGAGGTATTTGGTCTGCTGGGGACGGGGAGAAAAGCACCCCGAAAGAGGCAGTGCCAGGAGGGCGCAGGTGAGCGCCGCGGCCGGTATCAGATGCCCGCCAAAGCCTGAAAACAGGCTTTTCGAGCAAGGCAGATAAGTATGTTCAGATAGCTTTTTCGATGTTTTCATACGAAGTATTTTAATCTAAAAAAATTAAAGTTCAAAGACGGGGACAACTATGTTATTATTCTCTCTAGTAAATTTTTATAAGGGCTATAAAAGGGGGCGTAATCTATGCCAAAGAGAGAAGACATCAACAAGATCCTCATCATCGGTTCAGGTCCTATCATCATCGGTCAGGCATGCGAGTTCGACTATTCCGGTACTCAGGCGTGCAAGGCTTTAAGGAAGCTCGGTTATGAGATCGTTCTGGTAAATTCAAATCCTGCAACGATCATGACAGACCCTGATGTTGCAGACAGAACCTATATCGAACCGCTCAACGTTAAGCGTTTGGAGCAGATAATCGCAAAAGAGCGCCCCGATGCGCTTCTCCCTAACTTAGGCGGCCAGTCAGGCCTTAACCTCTGCTCGGAGCTTTCCAAGGCAGGCATCCTCGACAAGTACGGCGTTCAGGTAATCGGCGTACAGGTCGATGCTATCGAGAGAGGTGAGGACAGAATCGAATTCAAGGAGACAATGACTTCCCTCGGAATCGAGATGCCCAGATCACACGAGGCTTACTCGGTTGAAGAGGCTATCAAGATCGCAGAAGAACTTAGCTACCCTGTAGTTATCAGACCTGCCTACACAATGGGCGGCGCAGGCGGCGGCCTTGTTTACAATATCGATGAGCTCAAGATCGTCGTTGAGAGAGGTCTTGCGGCTTCCATGATCCATCAGGTACTCGTCGAAGAGTCCATCAGCGGATGGGAGGAACTCGAGCTCGAGGTTGTAAGAGACGCAAAGAATAACGTCATCACAGTCTGCTTCATCGAGAATATCGACCCTATCGGCGTTCACACAGGCGACTCCTTCTGCTCGGCACCGATGCTTACTATTTCACAGGACGTTCAGGATATCCTTCAGGATTATTCATACAGGATCGTCAAGGCGATCGAGGTTATCGGAGGCTGCAACTGCCAGTTCGCTCACGATCCCAAGACAGGAAGGATCGTTGTTATCGAGATCAACCCGAGAACATCAAGATCTTCAGCTCTCGCATCCAAGGCAACAGGTTTCCCGATAGCTCTCGTTTCCGCTATGCTCGCATGCGGCCTCACACTTGATGAGATCCCCTGCGGCAAGTACGGCACACTCGACAAGTATTATCCGGACGGCGACTATGTCGTAATCAAGTTCGCAAGATGGGCTTTCGAGAAGTTCCACGGAGCTCAGGACAAGCTCGGCACACAGATGAGAGCCGTAGGCGAGGTCATGAGCATCGGTAAGACATATAAGGAAGCTTTCCAGAAGGCTATCAGATCTTTGGAGAAAGACAGATACGGCTTAGGCTTTGCAAAGGATTTCAACAAGCTTTCCAAGGAAGAGCTCATGCTTAAGCTCACACAGCCTTCTTCCGAGCGCCAGTTCATTATGTATGAGGCATTAAGAAAGGGTGCAACAGTTGAAGAGCTCTATGAGCTTACCAAGATCAAACACTGGTTCATCGAACAGATGAAAGAACTTGTTGAGGAAGAGGAAGAACTCATCAAGGGCGCAGGCAGGATCCCTTCAGAAGAGGTTCTCCGCCAGGCTAAGCTCGACGGATTCTCCGACAAGTATCTCTCACAGCTCCTGAGCGTATCTGAAGACCTTATCCGCCGTGCACGTTATGAATACGGCATCAAGGAAGCATGGGAAGGCGTTCACGTTTCCGGTACACAGGATGCCGCATATTATTATTCTTCCTACCATATTGAAGACAAGTCACCCGTATCTTCCAACAAGAAGATCATGATCTTAGGCGGCGGCCCCAACAGGATCGGTCAGGGAATCGAGTTCGACTACTGCTGCGTACATGCTGCACTTGCATTGAAGAAGCTCGGCTTCGAGTCCATAATCGTTAACTGCAACCCTGAGACGGTATCAACAGACTACGATACTTCCGACAAGCTTTATTTCGAACCTCTGACATTGGAGGACGTTCTCGCGATCCACGAGAAGGAAAAGCCTCTCGGCGTTATCGCTCAGTTCGGCGGCCAGACACCTCTGAACCTTGCTGCAAGCCTTAAGGCTAACGGCGTAAACATCCTCGGCACGACACCTGAGACGATCGACCTCGCTGAAGACAGAGATCATTTCCGTGCCATGATGAACCGTCTGGGCATTCCGATGCCTGAAGCAGGTATGGCTGTCAATGCAGACGAGGCTATCGCCATCGCAAACAAGATCGGTTACCCTGTCATGGTACGTCCTTCCTACGTCCTTGGCGGACGCGGAATGGAAGTCGTTCACGACGATGAGATGATGAGAGTCTACATGAATGCCGCAGTCGGCGTTACACCTGACAGACCGATCCTCATCGACCGTTTCCTGCATCACGCAACCGAGTGCGAGGCAGATGCGATATCTGACGGCACAAACTGCTATGTTCCCGCTGTCATGGAGCACATCGAGCTTGCCGGAATCCACTCCGGTGACTCCGCATGCATCCTGCCTTCAAAGAATCTCTCACCCGAGATCGTTGAGACTATTAAGGAATATACAAGAAAGATCGCAGTCGAGATGAACGTTGTCGGTCTCATGAACATGCAGTATGCGATCGAAGACGGTGTAGTATTCGTTCTCGAGGCTAACCCGCGTGCATCCAGAACCGTTCCGCTCGTATCCAAGGTTACAGGCACCAACATGGTAAAGATCGCTACTGATATCATGACAAGCCACCTTACAGGCAGACCTTCACCTGTACCTGAACTCCACGACAAGGTCATCCCTCACTATGGAGTTAAGGAAGCAGTCTTCCCGTTCAACATGTTCCAGGAAGTTGACCCGGTATTAGGACCTGAGATGAGATCTACAGGTGAGGTATTAGGTCTTGCAAGCCACTTCGGCGAGGCAAGCTTCAAGGCTCAGGAAGCAACAAAGACAGAGCTTCCGCTCGAGGGCAAAGTCCTCCTGTCCGTATCTGATCTTGATAAGGTTGACCTTGTTGAAGTAGCTCAGATGTTCGCTGATCTCGGATTCAAGATCCTTGCGACCGGCGGCACATATGACATGATCATCAAGGCAGGCATTGAAGCAGAGAAGGTCAAGAAGCTCTACGAGGGCAGACCTAACATCGGCGACATGATCCTCAACCGTGACATCGATCTTGTCATCAACACACCTGCCGGCAAGACTTCAGCTCACGATGACTCCTACATCCGTAAGGATGCGATACGCCAGCACATCCCTTACATCACTACGATGGCTGCCGCAAAGGCATGCGCTGAGGGTATCAAGGCAGCGAAGGAAAGAGTTTTCGAGGTCAAGGCACTCCAGGACTATCACGCTGACATCAAGTGATCAGCAGATTAAGTTAACTTCACGCGGCCGGGCAGTCCCCGGCCGTTTCTTTTGCTTAAGAGCTTCACGGGATCTGCTTCGTGAATGCGGTGCAGAATGACTCGTGAATGCGGCAAGTGATGCGGCGTCCCCGCACCGGTTGCCTCATTATTTATCGAAAAACAGAAAATAATGCAGCAGGAATGAGGCACCGCCGCATTGTGTGCCTCATCGGTCACCGCAATATCGGTATCTTTCACGCGTCCGGAAACGGGGCAGGACTGCCGCCGGAATACAACTTTTTGCCACATTTTTCACTAGATTTTACCCCGCAAGATTTGTATAGCAATTTTGGTAAAAAATGGCGCTTTTTCGCGCGCGCTAAATCTCGAAAACATTGCGGCGCAAGAATTAACCGTTTTCAGGCATAGCAAAAACGGATCAAAACTCAATCGCAAGATATGTACAAATTTGTCTATTATATATAAATATTTAATATGAATACTTGCAATTTGAATTCTGCAATTTCGGGTCGAATCCTTTACTATGTTATTTGAACTATTTTGCGAATCGGGAGGTTCATATGTATTACATCGGAATTGATCTCGGCACATCAGCAGTAAAACTGTTGTTGATGAAGAGCGGGGGAGAGATCGTCAGAACTGTTTCTGAGAGTTACCCCGTAAATTTCCCTCAGACCGGCTGGTCTGAACAGAATCCTGAAGACTGGTTCGACGGTTCCATGAAGGGACTTGCAAAGCTCCTTGACGGTATCGACGGAAATGAAGTCGCAGGAATCAGCTTTGGCGGACAGATGCATGGTCTTACGCTTCTGGACAGCGAGGGCAAGGTCATCAGACCTGCTATCCTCTGGAACGACGGTAGATCACAGGTTGAGACAGACTATCTCAACAACGAGATCGGCAAGGCTAACTTATCCAAGTACACAGGCAACATTGCTTTCGCAGGCTTTACTGCTCCGAAGGTAATGTGGGTACATAAGAATGAACCGGACAATTTTGCGAAGATCGCTAAGATCCTTCTCCCTAAGGATTATCTCGCATACAGACTTTCCGGTGTTTTCGCTACAGACGTATCTGATGCTTCAGGCACGCTCTACTTCGACTGCGAGAACAGAAAGTGGTCCGACGAGATGCTCAAGATCCTCGACATGAAGCCCGAGTGGCTTCCTCAGGTATTCGAGAGCTATGAACCTATCGGCAAGATCCTTCCTGAGATCGCTGAGAAGCTCGGCATCAGCAAGGACTGCGTTATCGCAGCAGGTGCAGGCGATAATGCTGCAGCGGCCGTAGGTATGGGGATCATCGGCAACGGCGGATGCAATATCTCCCTCGGCACATCCGGAACGATATTCATCTCCTCCGATACATTCAAGAATGATGATGCAAACTCTCTCCATGCATTTGACCACGCTGACGGCGGCTTCCATCTCATGGGATGCATGCTCTCTGCAGCAAGCTGCAACAAGTGGTGGATGGAAGAGATCATCGGTACGGCAGATTATGCCAAGGAACAGGAAGGCCTTGATGCCCTCGGCACAAACAAGATCTTCTTCCTGCCTTACCTCATGGGTGAGAGATCTCCTCTTAACAACCCTGACTGCCGCGCTATGTTCATCGGCATGTCCATGGATACAACAAGAAAAGATATGACTCTTGCAGTCATGGAAGGCGTTGCGTTCGCTCTGAGAGATTCTTTCGAGTGCGCTAAGAAGATGGGGCTTGATATCAAGAGTTCCTCCATCTGCGGCGGCGGTGCTAAGTCCAAGCTCTGGTGCAAGATCGTATCTAACGTATTGGGTATCGAGCTTACACAGACAGAGAATGACGAAGGCCCCGCAATGGGCGGCGCTCTCCTCGCAGCTGTTGCGTGCGGTGAGTATGCTTCTGTTGCAGACGCTTGCGCAGCTACGGTTTCAAAGCATGTTTCCGTAGTACCTGATCCTGAGCTCGTTGCTAAATACGATGAAAGATATAAAGAGTTCTCAAAAATCTATCCCGCATGTAAGGAGGCAGGTATATGGTAATTTACGAGGCAACTTCTTCTAATTTCAAAAAGTACGGAAGAATCGTCAAGAACATCGATTTTGCACCTGTTATCGAGGCACTTAACAATATCGCTCTTCCCGCAGAAGGCGTAGCTTATGAGCCTACGGTTGCATCTCTTGAAGAGGCATCCGCAAAGGTCGATGTCGGCAGACTTTTCGGCGGTGAGTTAAAGCTTGAGACAGGTTACTGTGCAGGTCACAACTCTCTTCTCAACGCTGTTGAGTATCACAGATCTTCTGAGGTCAATGTAGCTGCTACAGACTGCATCCTTCTTTTGGGTTCCCAGCAGGATATTACAGACGATTTTCAGTATGACACATCCAAGATCGAAGCATTCCATATCCGTAAGGGCACAGCTGTCGAGCTTTATGCTACAACTCTTCACTATGCTCCCTGCGGAATCGAGGATGACGGCTTTATGGTCGGCGTAATCCTTCCTTACGGAACAAACTTTGATCTCGAAGAAGATCACATCGATTGTCTGGCAGAGTCAGACAGCGAAGATAAGCTCCTTACGGCTAAGAATAAGTGGCTTATCGCTCATCCCGACGCTCCCGGTGAGAAGGGACATTTCCCCGGACTCATTGGTGCTAATATTGAAGTCAACGTGACAAAAAAACAGATGGAGGAAATCTAACATGTCAAAGAAATTATTTAACGCACCCGACGTTAAACTCGCTATCGTAGCAGTATCCCGTGACTGCTTCCCGGAATCACTTTCCGTAAACAGAAGAAAGGCTCTTGTTAAGGCTTTTACCGAAAAGTATGGTGCTGATGACATTTATGAGTGCCCTATCTGCATCGTTGAGTCTGAGATCCATATGCAGCAGGCTCTTGCAGACATCAAGGCTGCAGGATGCAACGCTCTTTGCGTATACCTCGGAAACTTCGGACCTGAGATCTCAGAGACAATGCTCGCTCAGCAGTGGGATGGCCCTGTTATGTTCTGCGCAGCAGCTGAAGAAACACAGAATGACCTGGTTGGCGGCAGAGGCGACGCTTACTGCGGTATGCTCAATGCTTCATACAACCTCAAGATCCGTGGCGTAAACGCATACATCCCTGAGTATCCTGTCGGAAACGCAGAAGAGTGTGCTGACATGATCAAGGACTTCATTCCTGTAGCTAGAGCTCTCTATGCTATGAAGAATTTGAAGATCATTTCTTTCGGACCCCGTCCGCAGAACTTCTTCGCATGCAACGCTCCCATCGAGCCTTTGTACAGAATGGGCGTTGAGATCGAAGAGAACTCCGAGCTCGATCTTTTCGAAGCTTTCAAGAATCATGAAGGCGACGAGAGAATCCCCGCTAAGGTTGCAGAGATGGAAGCAGAGCTTGGCGCAGGCAACAAGAAGCCTGAGATCCTCGAGAAGCTCGCTCAGTATGAGCTCACACTCCTTGACTGGGTTGAGGCTCACAAGGGTTCAAAGAAGTTCGTTGCAATCGCAGGAAAGTGCTGGCCTGCAGTCCAGACACAGTTCAAGTTCGTTCCTTGCTATGTAAACAGCCGTCTCACAGGTATGGGCATCCCGGTATCCTGCGAAGTTGATATC
>JAFWQC010000068.1 GCA_017509245.1 Clostridiales bacterium
AATGATATGCTCCCACTATGAGAGACAGTGAAAAAAATAAAACTGTTAATCATAGGGGGAGTATTTTTATGGAAAGGAAAGGCATAAAAATTTCTGTTGAGACAAAAGTTGAATGCGCAAAACTAGTTGCCAGCGGAAAGATTGGAGCAACATCATTAGCGCATCAGATTGGCGTTGCTCCAAAGAGAGTAAGATACTGGACAGCATTGTATAAGGAACATGGCGAAACAGCTTTTATCAATATGGGGATCAATAAAGTATATCCGATGGAACTAAAGCTTGAGGCTGTCAAAGACTATATTAATGGTAAAGGATCTTACGAAAGCATTGCCGCAAAGTATTGTTTGCGATCAGAAACGCAATTATTTCAATGGGTTAAGATGTATAATAACGGTGAAGACTTCTCACATAAGATGTCAGGAGGAAGCCGTATGAAGACATCGAGGACTACAACAAAAGAAGAACGGATCAGGATCGTCAGGGAATGTATTGCTAATGGGTGCAATTATGGTGAGTCTGCGATCAGGCACAACGTCAGCTACCAACAGGTGTATGGCTGGGTCAAACGATTCAAAGAGTTCGGGGAAGCCGGCCTTGAAGATCGCCGGGGAAAACGCAAAGCCGACCAAAAACCCCGCAGTGAGGTAGAAGAGCTTAAGATCAGGATGGCTCAGTTGGAACAAGAGCTGTACATGGCAAAGATGGAGCGTGACCTGTTAAAAAAAGTCAGGGAACTGGAGAGAAAAGATCTCTATCGCAAGTAAGGCAGTCACACCTCTACAGTTCCATCAAGTACTGCACTGAAACATATAGCTATCCGGTCGGGCCATGCTGCCGGATACTGCATGTTTCAAGATCAGCATATTACAAGTGGCTGCGCGGCGATGTCGGCGAAAGAGTCCGGCAGAACAGACTCATAGCTGAGAAGATGGAAGAGATCCACGTGAAAGATCCATCCAAAGGATACCGCAGGATCAATGATGACCTGTATCGCAGATACAATATCAAGATCAACGACAAGCGTGCTCTAAGGATCTGCAGAGCAAAAGACATCAAGTCTACGATCAAGTACTTTGGTCAGGGATGCACACGTCAGGCAGACGATCCGCAGTTCATTGCAGAGAATATCCTGAACAGAGAGTTCACAGCAGATAAACCTAACGAGAAATGGCTGACGGATGTCACTGAGTTCAAGTGGTATGACGAAAACAAGGATAAGCACAAAGTGTATCTCAGTGCGATCCTGGATCTCTATGACAGACGGATAGTCTCATATGTGATCAGCGACCGTAATGATAATCCTCTGGTGTTCACTACTTTCGATCAGGCAATAGCTGCTAACCCGGGAGCAACGCCATTATGTCATTCGGATCGCGGATTCCAGTACACCAATAGAGCCTTTCATGCCAAACTTGAAAATGCAGGCATGCTTCAGAGCATGTCACGGGTAGCCAAATGCATCGACAATGGTCCAATGGAAGGATTCTGGGGGATCCTTAAAAGAGAACGTTACTACGGCAAGCGTTTCAGCAGCCGCGAAGAACTCGTGGCAATGATCAAAAACTACATTTACTACTACAACAACGAGAGGTACCAACGTCGCTTCGGGGTCCTGACTCCGATGGAAAAGCATGATCTATACATTCTCGCAGCATAATTACATTTAACCTTACAACACAGGGAGTGGGAACGAAGTCAAGTGACAGTACGCTGACCGAAGGCCGGGCAGCACTTGACGCAGTGACACGGAATACCCTTATCTGTGTTAGCAGCGGGAATACGCTGCTGGCCTGCCTCCACGGCGAGGGGATCAACTAAAAAACAACCAGTAACATTGCTAATTACTGGTTGCCATAGTCTTTTAATTTTTCACTGTCCTCTTGACGGGTAGCAGTTCATATTCCCTTAATGGTCCGGGTGCTTTTATATCTGTAATTATACTCTGTTTATCGTGATCAGGGATATTCCGTGAACAGGAAGTCTGAACTTGTCAGAGTAAGTCCCGTCATCGATCTCACAGATCTTCGGCTCGCTTAACAGCTCTAGTCCAGACCTTGCCTCAACAGCCCTCTTCTGACCTTCGTTCGGCCAGTCAGGGCTCCCCTGTCTTTTCCACTCGGCATATGCGTATGAATGCTCGCTGTCTATCCTTAAATGCTCTATCCTGACTTTGCCGTTTATCGGAAGCCCTTTTACCTCAAGACCTATATCATATTCTTCCTTTACATCCCAATCATCATGATGACAGTATATGAGTATCTGGCAGGAATCCTCGTCACCGCAGGTCGCCCATCCGTCGATCTCAGGTCCTTCCTC
>JAFWQC010000069.1 GCA_017509245.1 Clostridiales bacterium
CCCGGCTCTGATACACAGAACCGGGCTGATTATTTATATTGGAACATCCTCAGATGATCAGAAGCTTAAAGACGCAAGAACACCGGACAAAATGCAGATAGCGATATATGATACAGCGGTAAAGATTACTCCCGCCCTGAAGTGAGGCTTTCCGCGGAATACCGTGGCGATCGTCATTGCTGCAGCAAATCCCAGTGCAAGAGATCCCCACATAGCCAGGATCCTCTTGGGAGTGTATCCGAATCTGCTGTAGTACAGACCGAGCTTGCTCATGGCTATAATTGCGAAGATGATGCTCTCGCTCATAAGGAGTGTGACAAGGATCTTTGAAGGCAGCGAGAACTTACCGTCCGAATCCGTCTTGCCCAGAAGGATTATCACAAGGTAAACACACATGTTGACGGCCATAATGCCTACAAGCTCAAAGAATCCTTCTCTGGCATATTGTGATACCAGCATCTTATCAGGAACACTGCCGACGAAGCCGCCTAACATATATGCGAGTCTCTTGATGAAGAAGAGAATATAAGCTACGACAAATATGCCTGCCGCAATGTATACGAGAGTTGAGGAAACGGTCTTTCCCCTGCCCCTGGTTCTGGTAAGCCACTGCGCAACCCTCTTCTCCCTCTCACCGTCCGATTTGGCGCTTCTGGACATAAGACCATAGAGATAGAAGCATACGGGGATCGCAAAAATCGCCCTGAACATTATCATGTTTACTTCAATGTTCCTGAAATAGTCACCGAACAAGTACGTAATGTTACTGAAGAACTGATTGATATCCTTATCGATCGAAGCCATCAGGCTCACGGAGATAATAAGCAATACTGCCATAACGGCAATGAATATGATCGCACCGGCAGGATTCTTTCTGCGTGGTTCATTTTCTCCTTCAGAAGGCACGGATCTCTTAAAGCATCCCCAGTCCGTGACGAAGTTCGGAAAGCCCGCAAATGACTTAACATAAAAGCCGTGTATGAGATCGGCAGGTATGAAGCCGGATGTCTTTCCTCCGAGAAGGATATTGTTAGATACCAGTACTGAATAAACGGCACACAAATGCATTGCAAATACCGAGAGTTCCTCACTCGGTCCGATAGTAGCCGTTGCACCTGACAGGATCATCATTACATACCAGAATACGGTCTGATAGGAAGGATTGACAGAAGCACCCCTTCTTCCGCGCCTTACGATCTCATTGACCAATATGAACAATACCGCAAGCAACGGATATGCGACCGAGATCGAAAACCACCCTGATCTAACATAGAACTCACCGTATCCGGAGATCATAAGCCTGATATAAGAGTATGCCAAAGGATAGGCCAGGAGAACTCCCAGCCTCTGAAATATTATCTTTTTGTCCATTAGTGAATCAGTCCTCTCTGTATTCGAGAATGTCTCCGGGCTGGCAGTCCAGCGCTCTGCAAATATCATCCAGAGTCGAGAATCTTACAGCTTTGGCCTTCTGGTTCTTAAGTATCGAGAGGTTCGCCTGTGTGATTCCCACCTTTGCAGCAAGTTCACCAGAGGAGATCTTACGCTTCGCCATCATTACATCAAGATTAACTATAATCATATTCTCCTCCTTTCCTCAGATCGTGAGATCCAATTCTTCCTTCATGGTGATCGCCTTATCAAAGACAACCTTGACGCTCAATACGATGAGCCCCATGAACAATGCAATGATCGACAGTATCCAGCATCCGTTCCAGATAAAACCGCCAACTACACAAACAGCTGCGATCCCTACCAGAGCACCTGTGATAATACCCATAAGCTTTGTGTTAGCTCTGTCAAATACCAGATCCTTGCTCATATTCGACAACAGTTTAAATAAAGCGAAAAGGATAAAGTAAGCTCCTACAGTTCCGAGATAGAAAACTACTGCAAGAACTGCAACGCTTGGTGTATCAGATACTTCAGCCCAGCAATAGGCTATATACTGAGTGATCACGATACCGAAGATATCAGCTACAACCACCATTGCAATAAACAGAACTGTTGCGATCTTTGCCCATTTGATAATTCCGTCATTATATCGCATAGTCTATTTCCTCCTTCAAGAAATGTCTTAAGCATGCTTTATATCCGGTATACTAACACAGCGTTTTTCGTTTTTCAAGAGTTTTTTATCGTTTTTCGATATATTTTTCTCGTTTTGCCATCGAAAACCGGGTACTCGCATCCGCAAGCCCTTTATTTTCAATGGTTTGCGGGTATGATCCATATTTTCAAGGCTCAGGAATTCATCCCCTTCACGGTATCCAAAGGCTTTACGGTCATCTCGGCCCACGCCGGGATAAGACTGCTCCTTACCGCATTTCTTACGGAACGGATATTTGACCAGGCAGTGCAGTAGAACGGGATCTTGCCGCGGTCCAGGATCTCAAGTCCGATTCTTGAAGTAATGGCGGAAGCTATACCTTTTCTTCTGTAATCAGGAAGCACGTCCACACCTATCTGCCACATCTTTTCAGCGTCAGCAGAACAGCCTGCGAGCCCCACGAGTTTGTCTCCGTCATATGCACCTATGGCAAGCACATCGAGCTGCTTTCTGTCAGCACACAGAGCGTTGGACCAGCAAGGGAGATAGAGATCCTCATAATCACCTTTTTCGAGCACGCGGAGCTCATACGGACACGGGTGGTCGATCAGCCTGTTAATGTCAGGAAGATAGTATTCCGCCATGAAGCAGACAGCCATTCCCTTATCAGCCAGACGCTCATTGAGCCAGTGCATATTCGGCGTCTCAAAGAGGTGATAGAATTCAAATTTCTCAACATATTCCCTGACGATGTCAGATGTCTCTTCCGTCACCGCCGCCACGACATTGCTTCCGTAGGATATAAAGTTGCACCCTATCGGCTGCTTATAGTATTTCTTGGCACCGGGACCGAGCTTAAGAGGCACGATGACATTCTCATCCGCAAGGAAATCCTCCGGCCTGCATCCGATGTCTTCCGCAGACTGTTCCATTGCTGTTCTCAGAATGTCCTTATTCGTCAACATATAAATCCCTGCTCATCAGGCGATATATTCCGCAAGGCCGAGCGCGATGCTGAAATGCCCTGCATCGTGCTGTCCGCCGTCGCCGTTTGCCTGCTTTCTTTCCTCCCATTCGGGAGCATCGAGAAGATCTCCGCCGGTAAAGAAGCAATAAAGATCCAGTCCTCTGAAATTACACATTGCCTGAACGCCTGCTGATTCCATCTCTACAGAGATGCAGCCGTCAGCCTTGTGCTTCTCAAAATTGTTCTTTGTCTCACGGTAGAAAGAATCCGTTGTCCATGTCTTTCCCAGAATATAAGGAATACCGTTGGTCTTCATGAATTCAGCAACTGTTCCGGAGTTATTCATCTCCACATAATCAGAAGCCGGCATATAGTGATAGGATGTTCCCTCATCTCTATAGGCAGCCGTAGGAACCATTACCTTGCCGTGAGCGATCTCCTTGTTAAGGCAGCCTGCTCCGCCAAAGAGTATGTACTTGCTGCAGTCGAGCTCAACTAAAGTATCCTCGATCAGACCGACAGTAATAGGCGCACCGATAAATGTCTTATAGAAAGCTATCCTCTTGCCGTTCCTCTCAATGAGATAAACAGGTGTGCGGCCCGTTGCGGACCAGAGGCAGGCTATCTCTTTAGCGCCATAGTTATTAACTACGAATTCCTCGATCTTATATGAGAAAGTGACGATGCAGACATCGACTTTTATGGCATCTTCTTTTCTGACCGGATTTATTATCGCCGGTGACTTGTCATCAAAAGCTTCAGTTATCATTATTTAACCCCACGTAAAATGCTAGTATAAAGATAACACTCTTGATATTTCTTTACATTAGGAAATTTAGGCTAATGTGTATACCCTCTCATCAGAAATCATCTGCTTCAAAATCCTTATAGTATTCGACAAAGATGTCGATGAGCTCTGACTTTGAACGGACACCGTCACCGGCAGCTCCGCCGTTTGCCAGACTGTCGATCCATTCCTGATCGATCATGCAGCCTACATCAAAATTGATATCGTTTTTTGCTTTCCTGATGAGTTCTATATCCGATTCATCGCCAAGGCAGAAAAGATAACCGCAGAGCAGGCGTATATATTCGGAACTTCCTTCCTGAAAGTTCGCAATCTCATCTTCGATCAACAGCCTAATATAGTTCTTGTCGATCTTATCGAACTCAAAACCCTGCTCAAATATCAGTGCTTCTGCACGCTGTTCATTAGTCATTTGATACTCTCCTCAAAATGTATACTGCATGAAATTGCCGTTATGCTTGAATCCGTATGCCGTATAAAGCTTCACGCCCATGTCGGAGGCCGTTATCTGGACGGCTCCGCAGCCGTATGCCCTAGCTTCCTCAACAACCCTGTGCAGCAGTTCCTTTGCGATACCCATGCGTCTGTAAGAAGGATCCGTAAACATGCTCGACAGAAGGCCTATCCTTCCCGTCGGACAACTGAAATACGGCGGCTTTTCAACGAAGGACATACCGCTCGTTCCGATGATCTTATCCCCGTCCGCTGCAAGCCAGGATACGAACGTCCCGTCTGCCATATGGCGTTTGTAGTAATCCTTAAGATGAGGCACCAGATCAATGTCTTCCGTGGCGCCTTCCTCCCTGAGCTGAACGATCCTCATGCTTATAAACGTATCAAGATCAGCTTCCTCAAGTCTTCTGTATATGATTCCCATTTTATCCTCCTGATCATCTTTCAGGTTACGGAGATTATTCCTGAGTACTATTTGGTTTTTGATATGGAGATGTTGAACCTTATGCGCTGTTTTATCTTCTCCGGTATAGCATAACGTTCATCATCAAGGATCTCTTCGATCCGCGCGGCCTTCTCTCCTGTAACGCTTGCGTACGTGTTTGCACGCCTTGTTAATCCCTTAAGGACACTCTCATGGATATCCTCCTCATCATATGAATAAAGCATAAGGATATAAGGTATCCTGTCCCAGTATGATTCTTTTGCAAGAAGCGCAACCAGTTTCTTCCGGAGCATCTCTGATCCGGTCTGCTCGAAAAGAGCATATATCCGTTCTGCTCCGCATTTGATATTGTGGTCAATGATGATCCTGTATGCCTGAACCATCACGGGGAGCCTCTCATCCTGAAGCAGCTTCCATAAGATCTCTTCTGTCTCCGGAGGATTCAAAGCCCCTATTGCCTTTATCGTATTTCTTACTATACGGAAATTCTCATCATCAACATATTTCAAGATAAGTTCGGAATCTTCCGTTCTGCCGGTCTCGCCGATGCCAAGGATGCATACCGCCCTGGCGGGTGTCTCAAGGTTATGGATATAGTAGGAACGGCAGTCAAAATCCGTGTGTTTATTAAGGATATATCTTACATATTCACGGATCCTTCTGGAGGGAGACAAAAGCAGTTCCTCTATGCCATCCCAGGGCTTGCCTGTGATCTTGTACTTCTGTTCCAGAGCCTTGTACTGTACGATCAGGCTCTTATGACTTAGGAATCTGTCGACCTCTTCCACAGACAGTTCATAGTTATTAAGGAACATCGCCATCATCAGCAACTGGCATTTGGGACTGTTCTCATGTTCAAGTATTGAATAGATCTCATCCTTGCTAAGCTGATCATTTTCGAGAAGATTACGGTAGAGGAACCTTCTCGTTGATTCATCATATTTTTTGATCATCTGCCAGTCGAATACAGGAGCTAATGCACGGATCCTTTCAGATACTTTGGCATCAAGTTTTTTCATCATATAGTAGTCCCTGCGTCCGCTCCTGCGGAGCTTTTCGAGCACGGAAAGACAGGACATGAGCTCATCGGCATTAAGTTCTCCTACACTTTCCAGGGCCTCAAAAGCGGCTTGCCGGACTTCACGGACCCAGTCATTAAGGCGCAAAAAGATGAAGATGTAGGAATCATGGTCATCTTTCAGATATCTGATGCATTTCTCACGGTAGTATCCGTTGTTGTGAAAGGTACCGATCCTAACGACCCAGAGGAAATCATCCCTGTTGTCTATAGCTTTTTCAATCCTGGACAGATCAACATACTTCCAGTCTGTCGGCCAGGCCATGTCTCTATATCCGCGGAACATCTCATCAAGCTGTATAAGGCTTTTTACATTCATTAACCTCGCATACTTTGCTATATAAATAGCCGCTTTCTCTACGATGCTCAAGTCATCAGAGACCAGAAATGCATATATACTGGAAAGATAACTTACATGCCCGGTTTCCAGCATCTGTATGCAATCATGCAGCAGTTTTTTCTCGGATACCACAACGCGCTTATTCGCTGCCGGATTTGGCACAGGCGGCATTGCAGGTGCCGTCTCACTTCTTATAAACAGATTTCTTAAAAAACCAAACATCTTCCGTCCCCGATTCTCCCCGCGAATAAGGTTTTCGATATTTAAGAGATTATATCAAACAAATACAATATTATCTTTTTGCTGCTCTTACTATCAGGAAATCAGGTCTGTGAAAGAGGTCACAGTAATCCGGATACTTCTTAAGGATCTCCTCATCAGGCGTAGGCTCTTCAAGCTTCTCAACAACGAAGCCTTCTTCAGCCAGCGTGTTTATGATGGTTGAGAACGTTCTGTGATAGATGATGACGTCATCGACAAACCACGTTGTATCTCTTTTGCCTTCGATCCCGTAGTCTGCAAGATTGCAATAGATCTTGTTTCCGTTCTCATCAACAGTCCATCTCGGGAAATCACAGTTTCCGTAGGTCGTATTAAGAGGATGCTCCTGCGAGAAGACAAACATTCCGCCACTTCTGAGCTTGTTATAAACGCTCTTTACCAGACCTTTAAAATCCTCAATGTAGTGTATGGCAAGAGAACTGACGACAAGATCATAACTGCCTTCAAGCTTATCAAGATCTTCCATCGGCATGTTAAGGTATGTGATCGAAGGATCGCTGTTCTCATTCATTGCAACCTCAAGCATCTTCGCTGATATATCGATACCTGTGACTTCCGAGGCGCCTTTTGCGATAAATTCCCTGCAGTGCTCACCATATCCGCAGCCGAGATCGAGGATCTTTTTGCCATTAAGATCGGGCAGTATCGCGAACAGTGCCGGTATCTCAAAAAGGACATTGGCATTCTTCTCTCTTTCGCGGAGCTTTTTATACCCGTCGAAAAAGATATCGTTATCAAATATATTTTGCCCGGACATTCCTATTCCCCTTTTAAGTATGGTGATCGTTTCCCCCACGGCACCCTATTCTCAAGATTATTGATCGGCTCACCCTGTTTTATATCGATTATCTCAACATCGGCCACGCCTTCAGGCGATGACATTTTAAACCTGTCACCTTTGTTTACATCATTTTCTTTTCTGAAATCTTCCTCGAAAAGAACGTCAAAGCATATTATGTCAGTAGCCGAAAGATCCGGAATAAACAGATAAGATGACCACGATACACCCTTGCTCTCCAGACTCCAGCAAGCCAGATGTCCTGTTTTGGAACTGTATCTTCCGGCAAGCTTATCTGCATCAGAGATCCTTGCCACATAAATATTCTTCATAAGATCTTTTAGTAAAACCTGCCTGTTTCTTATTCTAATGTAACATCGTAAGTTCTTAAGGAATACTTGCCTGACTGGCCGATATCAACATTGGCGATACCAGTGCCGCGTCTTTTAAGTGTAGAGTCGTTTGCCGCTTCCGAAGGCGACAGCGTGTAGTATTTCTTGACACCATCGACATCCAGACTGTTAAAAACATCAAAATCGATGTTGTAGACAGTGAAATAAAGTGTCACTGTGCCGTCACTGTTATATACGGCATAATCAACGATACCGATGTCCCTGTATGTATCACCGTCACCGGAGGAGAACCAGACCTTTCCGTCTGCGTAGTAAGGTCCGAAGCCTATATTATCGATCGACTCCGGAGGGGCAGGCAGATTCTTGCAGGCCTCTTCCTTAAGAAAGTAGCTCATGTATTTTCCGATCACTTGCGAAGCCTTTTCAAAAGTGAATGTAGCATAGTTGCATTCGCCCTTCTTTCCCGGTTCAAAATCACGATATGAATTGATCTTTATATGGAAATAAGCAAAGGTAAGCACTTGCTCCACAGAAGCATTTGTAACATCGAACGGGCCGTTATCCGGATAGACATTGAAATACTGCTCTGCAAAATTGGTTATGAAAGTATTGGCATATTTCTGGTCTTCACCGCTGAACGTGACCGTCTCAACTGATTCTTCGGTTACAACGGAAGTCGTAATATCTTCTGAGATCCTGATCGATTCAAGTGTTTCTGAAGCAGCCGCAGAACTTGAAAGAACGCCTGATGTTCCCTCAGAAGTGTTATTGTTTTTCTTGCAAGCCGTAACTGATGTCAGAAGCATCCCCGATGCCAGTGCTAACGCGATAATTTTAGAACTTTTCATTTTCTGCCTCTCTTGTAAAGATTTTTTTTTCCGACACTTCTATTCTTTTACCGTCAGTTTACAGCGATGACCGGTATCATCACTATCAAGTATTTCATCCACTATAATATCAAACAAAGTCTTTCCGGTACGATCTTTGGCATTGCTTATGCAATCTTTTACCATAACGGCATTGGAGGGATGGCATGTTTCCAGTCAAGATCCTTTGTGAGAAGCCTGTCTATTTCAGCGTAAAACTCTTCCTCGTCCGAAAAGTTATTACCGTCGATCGTTATCTGTTTCATATCATTCCCCTTGAATGCACCTTTCAAACAGGACAGCACATTACTAATAATACTCTCCTTAACCTGACAAGGCAAAGATTGTGCAGGGAAATTATATGCTCAGTTCTCTTTTTCGAGCTCAGATAAAAAGTCCAGGATCCTTTTATTTACGTCATCTATCTGTTCTCCGACAAAATGCGGACGGTGCCCTCCGCCCATCACCTTGTATGTCTTTGCATATGGAACTTTTTCTTTAAGCTCCTCAACTGTGCCAAACGGATCGTTCTCACCATTTATGAACAGGGCGGGACATGAGATTTTCTGCCACTCTTCATCTGTCAGGCAGGGCTGTGTCTGCCAGTCAGCCACAGTGTTTCTGAGATACGTCTGCCAGTCTCCCCTGTGTGCGTCAAAATGCCTGACCTTTATGTCTTCTATGAAATCCGTCGCACCGCTTTTTATCAGATTCTCAGGGAGGAAATCTTCCGCACCTTCCGGTCTTGCATGAGCAGCACCGCCGATAGTTACAAGGCTCTTCACCTTCTCAGGATAATTTGCTGCCATGTAGCACCCTACATAAGCACCGCAGCTGTAACCGATTATGTGTGCCTTTTTAACGCCTGGTTTGTCCAGGAATAATGCCATGTCGTCAGCAACGATCCTGCTGTTCCAGGTAAGATCATCACAAGTTGTTCTTCCATGGCCTCGAAAATCAGGAAACAGGCATCTGTAACGCCCTGAAAAAGGCAGGATCTGTCCGGAAAAAGCCAGCAGTCCCCTGCTGAAATGGCTGTGGAGAAACAACACAGTTTCCCCTCTGCCGAATTCCTCGTAATATAGATTCAGTCCGTTTAATTCTGCATAAGGCATTTGCCGGCCGCCTCCAGTCTCAGTCCTGATTTACAGGCTCTTCATCGGTTCACCCCACGAACCCAGATCACGTCCGTCAGTGCTTACATAATGCTGCTCGCCGCCGCAAAGCACCTGCTTAACAGAGTTGAATCTCTCAATAAAAGGAACATCCTTATTTGCGAGGTCGTCTCTCATCGTCTCACCCATGATCTTACAAAGAAAAACATCGCTTCCGCTCTCAAGATGGATCTCCTGCATGACCTGAAGTTCCATGCTTACAGGGCTTTCAGCTATCGTAGGAACATTTAAGACCACGCCCTTTTCGATCGTAGGGCTGAAGCGCATCTTATCTTCGTGCTCCCTGCCGCCTACGGTTCCGTAGTAATCAGCAAGAGGCAGCAATTCTTCGGTAACAAGATTCGCGGAGAAGATACCGTTCTTACGGATGAGATCCTTAGTGAGCTTCTCGCCGCCGATGCAGGCCATTACACCCATTCCGGGTCCTTCGCCGTTCAGATCCGGAGCATAGAGATAGCTGAACCAGCAGAACAGTCCGAAATTCGGTGTGCCGTCCTCTCTGTATGTGCCGTATAAAAACAGCTGCTGCGGGCAAAAATCGTTATAGTTGTTTACTTTTATCTTAGACATGTTATTCTTCCTTTCCTTTTCTGGCACTGCGTTCCGACTGGTCAAGATTTTCGAGAATGCGGTCAAGGAACCGGTCAAGTTCCAACACTTCTTTTTCCGAGAAATCCCTGTAGAAAACCTCATTCATCTTCTGTGACACTTCGTTATACTTTTCCTGAAGATCACGGGCTTTATCAGTCAGGAATATCAGTGACTGTCTTTTATCTGATTTGGCGGCTTTTCTGCCGATCAGACCGGCGTCTTCCATACGCCCGAGCATAGCAGTGAGCGTATTCTTGGCAAGCCCCGTCCTCTGTGACAGCTCCACGATCGGAACTTCATCCTTCTGCCAAAGCACATAAAGGATACGTCCCTGCGGGCCGTTGAATTCCTCAACACCGCTTTCCTGGAGCAGACGCTGAAAAATACGTGACTGAACCTGCTTGATCTGCGATATTAAAAAGCCTGTTCTTGAATCCATATTGCCTCCGGAGCATATAGTTTCCGGATAAATAGTACTATATAGAACTATCTTGCGTCAAGGTTCTATATAGAACTTTTTTCGGATTTGGAAAAATCAATTCACTTTGCCGTCAAACAAGCCGGACTTTCTCTCGAGAACGATATTCTTGATTATATAGACCAGGGATGCACATACGAGTGTCCCCAGAATGACTGCCGGCAGATAAACACCAATGCCATACTTCTCAAACAGGAAATACAGCTTATCTATCATAAGATAGTTCAGCATTATCACCTCAAGGGAGATCTTGCCGAAGAACTTTATAACGGGATTGCCGAACTTTACGCGCGACATGATCGTAATGACAAGGAGCAGGAAGACGAGCTCGAACAAAGTCTCCTGACCCAATCCCAGAAGCTTATCCATGATATGGTTACTGTGTTTATATGTCTCTGTCCAGTAGATGGATCTCCCGATCAGATTCCTGTGGATATAATCCATTATTACGGTTAACACCGAAGACGCGATCAGGATCGATACAAAGCCTTTCTTCAGCACTTTGTTGATCCGCTCCTCGTTATACGCATAGAGCATACCGACCGGGAACATGAGGATAGTGTTGTACCACCATTCGCCCTTGAACCAGTAGGACATGACTCCTGTATTTGCGTGACCCGAGAAAAGACCGATAGCCATCATTACAAGGACAACTCCGGCCATGATAAGTATGCCTGCAAGAGGCTTTTTTACCCTGGAGAAAACGATCCTGAAGACCACATACAATATCATGATCTCGACCGCAAACCACATCTCGTTATTTATCAGGAAAAATCCGAAGAAACTGCAGATGACCTCTCCGAATCCGAAATGCCTGCTGACGATGATATTGTTTACTAATGCATCTGTCAGATAGATGTAATTACAGATGAAGAAAGGAACAAGCACCGTGAAGATCCTTCTCTTCATGAAGCCTTTTATATAGTTCTTGTCTGTCATCCAGCGCTTTAAAAGACCGAATCCTGACGAGAAGAAGAAAAATGCAACCGCAAGGATTCCGTAATAGAAGAAAAACCTCATATCGCCGGCATAATCACCGTTTGCATCCATCCCGACGACGATCTGATGGAACATGATGAAGACAGCCAGTGCGCCCTGGACCTCTTTGCTTGATACACGATCGAAAAATGCCGTCTCATCTGCATGCCTTCCTGACGACCCGATAAACAGGATCGCAATAAGAACGGCTAAACAAATGTATAAGGCTGTCGTATACTCCACCATGCTTCTCCTTCCTTAACCCAGCAAGCTGATTACATTCAATGTTATGGATATTAAAAGCATCGCCAGGACGATCAGGATTATGATTATTAATCTGCTCCTCTCCTTCTTATGCCTGATTTCTTTGTCACTCAGTTCAACTGAGGCATTGATAAGTTCCTGTGCTTCTTCACGCGTCAGGGTTCCGTCTTTTGGCTGCCTTTCGCCTGCAAGGATCTCCATTATCGAGACACCCAGCAATTCTGATAAAGGTTCAAGCATTGATACATCAGGGAAACTGAGGCCACGCTCCCACTTGGACACTGCTTTGTCAGTTACGTTCAAAGCATCGGCAAGCTGCTTCTGGGTAAGTCCCTTCTCTTTACGCAACTCGGTTATTAACTGTCCTGTTCTTTCCTTGTCCATTAAGACTTATTACCTCAGTACTGAAATAATAACCGAGTTCCTGCAAAAAATACAGGAACCCGGATATATTGAACAGAACTTACTGCTTTCCTGACGTTATAGCTTTCTTTATGTTCTTATAAAGCGCTGCTATCACGGTTGTTGTAACAAATATCACTATTGCAGCGTATTTTCCGAAGAAGCCGTCATTGCCTGTGATAAAGATCAGATATCCGACGGCTATATGCAGGATATATACCGGCAGAGAGCATTCACGTCCGAGCCATTCTGCAAATGTGTCCTTGCCGAAGTTCGGATACTTAAGGCAGAGGAGCATGATCAGATATACAAGGATCTCGCAGCTTACGAACGGCACTTCAATTCCGAGTTTGTATCCGTTGAGCTCGAAAATCGCCGTCACACAGCAAATGATGAACATGATCCAAAGCACGGGCGCCGTGAACTTGTGGTCAAGGACCTTCCTGCCGAATCTTCTTATGAGCATACCCATCATCGTATATCCGAGTCCGACGAGTATTGCGTTGCGGAGCTGATAACTCTCACCGATGCCCAGGTGTGACAGAACAACATAAGCCGCTACGAGAAGAGGTGCTGCAAACATCGCGCCCTTCAGAGCTTTAAGTTTATTCAGCAGGAGCATTATAAGGAGCGCATAAAGCAGCGATCCGAGATACCACAGATGCTCCGAGTACGGTGAGAAGTTATAGAGCAGGAATTTAATCAATGCCTTGGATGACACAGTATCCTTCATGCCTGCAAAACTGCCCTCGGTAACTCTCAGATAGATGGCATAGAAGAGTGCGTAGAACGCATTTGCCGCTACAAAGAAGATAAATATTCTCTTAGTCTGCTTGAGCAGGCGCTTCATCATTTCCTTTGTATCATCGCGGTAGAGGAAATAACCGCATACGACGAGGAAGAAAGGTACTGCTGTCTTTCCGTAAGTAAAGAAGACTTCACCTGCCTTCCCGTCAAACGGGAAGTGAATGGCAATGACTAAGAATGCCATCACGATCCTCATAACATCGATCGAATGAATATGAGAGTTTATCTTCAAAGCAGGGTCTGCTACAGCCTTTTTCTTTCCGGTAATAAGTGCGATCAGATACTTGTCTACTCCGCTTATGACTGTTGCAAGTCCGACAGATATAAGGATCGAAAGGATGCAGTACATGCCGGGGTCTTTGACCCTGAATATCGTTCCGTCATGAAGACCTGTGAGAATCAGATAATGGATCAGGTAAAGCTCAAGGGAGATCGATCCGAGGAACTTGAGAACGGGGTTGCCGAATCTGACCTTCATCATAGCGAGAAGAACGAAGCATACGAAGAAGATGACAAACGGAAGCTGCAAAGACAGGCAGCGGAGCTTATCCATGTAAGCAGGATCCACACCGGGTATCTCGCTCCAGTAAGAATAATGACCGAGGGCGTAGTTGGTCTGCAGTCCGAATAATACAGTAAGAACGGCGAAAACGGGCAGCAGGATGACATAGCCTTTTCGAGCAATCTTACGAATAACATCAGAATGTCTGGAGAAGATTATACCGATCACGAAAAGCAACGTGGAATTGTACCACCACTCGCCCTGGAACCAGTAACTGCTGGACATGTCATCGCCGTGAGCAAGCAGGAAGCTTCCTGTGATCATCGCAATAACGAATATGCTCATAACGACTGTAGCTGCCGTACGGTTCTTGATGAGGCGGTATATCAGGAAGAAAGCAATATATAAGATCGCGATCTCAACGATATACCACATGTTTGCATTGATGAGAGACCATCCCGAAAGCACACACAAAAGCTGTACCGGATTGAATTTGGTACCGCAGATGCACGCTGCCACAGTAAACACGATTATGCACATATAGAAAGGAATAAGTATCGTCACAAAACGCTTTTTAAGGAAGCCTTTGAGATAATTTTCCTTTGTATTAAGACTCGTATAGAGACCATAGCCGGAGAAGAAGAAAAATATACCGACAAAGAGAACACCGAGTTCATTGAAGAACCCTATCGCACCGGCATTTCCGGCGAGTTCCTGGGCAAGGTGGTGTAAGATGACGGCTACTGCGGCAAAGCCCTGAACAGCCTTGGCCTTGTCAAGAGACAGCGGTTCCTCCTGCCATTCGTGCCGTTTGGAAAGTCTGCTTCCGAGAAAGAGAACCAGCACCAGTGCAATGAGGATAACATATGTCGGGATGTTTATCGAAGTGAAAAATTTGAAGAACGTCGGCGCCTTGGAAGGGACTGATTCTTCCTGACCTGCCTGGGACGTTGCATCAGTATTTGCATCTGTCTGTCCGGCTTCAGCGGAAACGGCGCCACTTCCTTCCACATCTGCAGACGGAGTGTAGTCGCCGATGGCCATCTTGAACGGTTCTGCGTCATCAGGCCTTACCACATCAGCAGCCAGCTCATCTGAAAGCTTAATGGAACTGATGATGCTCTCTGTAACTTCATTCAGACGGGCACATTCCTCATCAGTAAACGGCTCAGGCTCCGAGCTGGTAATCCCATAGTCGCCGAACAGCATTATATCGATCTGATGCATTCTTCCGGAACCGGTCAAGATGCTGTATTGATTCAGTCTTATTCTTGTATCTCCGGAAGACTGATGAGCGATCCTGTAGAAAGGAATGCCGTTGATCTCTTCCACACCGTATCCGAATATTTCCGTAGTACCGTAAGCGTCCGGAAACATGGGAAAGACATTATCAAGGTATTCCCTATTAATATCGTTCGGTACATCATTCTCGAAAACAATGAAAAAGATCGGGTATTTGGAATTACCGGACTGAATCTCAACTCCGCCCTTCGTGTACATTTCCGTTACCGTATCTTTATCGATACCTAATTCTTTCAGATTCGGATCGTCTTCTGCAATACCGGGCCAGATAACATGTTCATACTCGGGCGGCAAAGTAAGTGTGATTCCGCTTACGGTAGTAAAGCTGTTACCTTCACCATTGCCCTCACCTTCATCCGGACCGTCTGCCAGCACGGTTGAAGAGACCATGGCTACGACCATAATGATCGAGATCAAAAAACTAAAAAACTTCCGGTATCCCATAAGACGCCTCCTGATGGTTTTCTGATTTAAACCTATCAGTTTTTGTTCCTCTTAACAATCGACCGTTGGTAGAATGCATTGTTTACGGGCATTCGGGGCGGAATTCTACTTTGAGTTCACATGGTGTGAGATGGTTGATTTTGCATGATTCCGCTTCAAGATCACATGGTTTGAGATGGGGAGCTGCGCGGTTAGATTCCCTAGTCTCATCAGATTTCCGCTGTTTAATTTGAGCACGATATCGCAAGTGAACCCCCGAAGTTTGTCCAACTTCAAGGGTTCACTTCATATCATAAATGGCTGTATATTATGGGTTTTGTGACATTTTTCGAGTCCTTAAATATCACAAAAGGACCTTGTTTTGAGGTTTTGTGATATTTTTCGCTGCCTTCGTATCATAAAATGCGAGAAAACAAAGGATTAGCGATATTTTTCCCCCTCTCCGGTATCATAAACGGGCATTATTTTTGAATTTTATGATATCAACTGCTTCAAGAAGCGGTGGCGCGTAAATTCTTTTCGAAGTTTCCGGAAAAACAGTAAAGCAGCTTGTTCTATCCCCTGCTCACTCTTCTTCGTACTCCTCCAAAGAGTAGAACTTAAACTCACATTTCTTGCCCTTTTCTTCGGCCTGTCCCAGGAAGTAGGTGTGGTCCGACTCGAGGGAATCGTATACGGACATTGGTATTTTCTTGGAGACGGGGTCCTTGCCGTCGCCATAGTCGATAGTAACGTAATATGAGGAATGGTCTCCGGTCTCTTCATCGTGAGTCGTTTTCTCGCGGAGGGATTTGATCGTGACAGTGGAAGTATATATTTTCGCGGTGTCAGGATCAGGCAAACGGTTCGGTCCGAATTTATCATCGATTATCGAAAATGCTACTATGATCACGGGTATAAGAAGAACGGCTGCTACAATACTTAAGATGTTAACTTTCTTCTTCTGTATGTAGAAGCTTATCACATAGTCAACGCAACTGACCCCTCCTGCCACGAGAAGCAAGCCTGCAAAAACGGCCTTGTAAAGTATTGACTGGTAACCGGTGTCCCAACTATCGTTCAATGCGTAGAGCTTATATTCCTTCTCAAGGAAGGCTTGCGTGAGGATCGTTTTTCCGGTTTGGGGATTAACGTTATCTTCATTAAGCGCTTCATATTCATCTATAATGGCTTGCTGTTGGGCATCAAAATCCTCACCTGCGAAGAGTTTATAAAGAACAGCGGCTCCACAGGCCACGACGGCGATTATGAGCACTGCGCTCACCACTTTCTTCAGGACGCGGATGGTTTTACCGCCCTTCTCTTCTGAAAATGAAGGGTCATCGGGTGTTTTGCGGAAAGACTTAAGCAGGATCTTTGTAAAGACCCAATATGCAATTACAGGTATGCAAAATAAAAGAAAATAGATCACATTCAGCTTCAATTGTTCGATCATAGCTATTTACCCCTATTCCTATTATTCTTCAATCAATATCCATTTATCCCCATGAATATTTATTTAATTATCTCACAAATCAATTAAGAAGAAATGGCACATTCCAAACCTCATATCACAAATGCAGATCGGAACTTCACCTCTCTTATACTTTGCAACAATTCCGGAATTAGTCCTGTATATATGGCAGAACAACATAAAAGGAGTTTTTCAAAAATGAATAAGTTGATTAAAAAGATCGCATGTGCAGGAATCGCATTAATGTTTGTTTTAGGTGCCTTCACGGGCTGCAAATCAGAAAAGACCGGATCCGCAAAAAAGCAGATCTGCCAAGCTTTACGTCAGTTAAGGATCCCGACGGCACCCTTGCCCAAAAAGGAAAAGCCGGCGACATCGAATACAGTATCCTTGATAAGAGTTCTTTCGGCACCAATGCAAAGAAAAGAGGCTACTACGTCGATCAGCTCGAACAGCTGGATTCTCCATACTTCATAGTAATTTCTGCAGGTTCAAAGACTAAAGACGGTTATGACATCAACATCACCGATCTCGGAATGCAGGGCAGCACACTGGTTATTATTGTAGATGAAACAGTTAATCCCGGTGAAAAGAATGCAAGCACCGGTGATACACCTTGCTGTGTATTGGAAATAGGCCACGATAATGTGCCTGAAGACATCCGGATCGTCAGCACGAGCGGCGAAGAGTTCAAGCTTATAGAACTTTAATATTTAATTGCTCGAAAACAGAACACCACTTGTCTTGCTTCAGACAGGTCCTCGGCGCTAGAGCGCCTGCGGAACTCGCAAGCTCAAGTGGTGTTTCTTATTTTGTGATGCTCATGCATCAATCTTCCCCATGCTTCTCGTGTCTGAGTCTGCCTCTTTCCTTATGTGAGTAATTATCTTGCCGCCATCTCTTAATCGATGCAGCATCAGGAGGCAGATCCTTTGCCTTCCAATAAACTTCATAAGGTGTATCCGGTCTTGTAGAGCAAAACGGGCATTTAGGATTGCTGCATGGCTCTGTATACCACTCATTGCAGTAGATACATGCCCAATCATCATATTCTTCAATAAAGATCTTCCCCAATTGCCCACACTTAGGACACGGGATATCAGAGAAAGATCCTATTCGTTTCCAAATAGCTATAGCCTGTCTGTTTTTTGTATAGTGGTCTTTATTTTTCATGTTTTTCGAAGTTCGTTTAATTCGGTAATTTATTAGCTAACCAACTGCTATATTCTGTTTCATCGTACTGAAGGGTATCGAGGCGTATGATACCATTTCTTTTTTCCAGAACAGGATACTTTCCACCTTCAATATAATTCACAGAAGAATAAGCGATCTCGTTATCATTCCCAACAGGTTCATATTTCATATAAACAATCTGATTTCTGTTAACCATGTACTCTTCACTGATACCACTGTCTGAATACACCGTCACATACGTATATGTCGGATATGAGCCTCCCATAGCGGTATACGGGAAAAGGTAAAACTTGTTCTGAGCAGTGAAGGCTTGGTGAATAACGTCTATACGGCCATTAACATAATTCTCAATCTGCCGAACTGTTCCGTCCTTCTCCCTGAATATCTTTAAATACTTCTTGCAATTTGCTCTTAATGAATCGCTTTCGTTTATCTTATACTTCTTCCTTCTGAACATTTCATAATAGCCTTGCAGATAACCAATGAACTCTTGATTCTTTTTGGACATATACGAGATTTTTAATGTATCGGTATTCAGTTTAACAAAACCTGTGTTTTTTCTGAGTTCATTACACTCACGAATCAATTTGATCAAATAGGATTCTTCTATCATATCGTCACCTATACCCACATTTTAATTTGCATCAATGCAAATGCATCTTTTTACTGCTGATTAATCATTCTAAGTCTAAAGATCAAACAGTTTATCCCTCTTCGCCGAATCTACCGCTCCGGATTCGAAATAGTTGGGATTATAAAGAACCATTCCTATTTCTTTTCCTGACAAGAAGAAGTGCAGTTCTGTGTTCATATCCATCTCATTGATTCCGGAATATACTCGTTTACTTTTACGAATAAACCTGTCGGTCATAACGCTTCGCGGTATAATTCTTTCTTTGTCATGGTACACAACTTTTATCTCATCATAGTTTTCAGGAAAGGTAAGTTCTTTGCTGTTCAACTTAACAAAATTTACTGAGTAGCCATTATCTTTCTTTTCAAGCACGCCTTCATCAGCAAGCTTTTCACATATAAGCCGGCAATCGTCCTGATTGATTCCCAGAACGCCCCGGAACTCTCCATCATGCCAAAGTGCATTAGACATTTTATATGGATCAACTCGGGAACACCATACATTACTTCCACCGAAATCCCAACCGCAAATCTCCCTGCCACTCTCATATACTGAGCATCCAACTCCATGGAAAACGTAAGTAAGGCTTCCTATTGCTATTTCATTCCCATGAGAAACTACATAATCATGCAATGTAGATACATCAAAAACATCTTCATTACATTCATCATTAAGATATTCAACCAGATCACGGCATTTTCGGGTAACCACATCAAGATATTTACAGAGTATTTTCTTATTGTAATTCACAAACACTTCCCGGTAATTTGAGTTTTCCTCCTGCCATGGATCGCCAAAGGTCTCAAGCCCTAATTCACCGCTGATACATAGTGTGTCTTGATTATTCTCAAGCTGCATGCTTATCTCGGAATTAGTTGTCAATGTGATGTCGTAATTAGGATGCTGTAAGACTATTCTCCCGTTTTCTTTAACAGAAACAATCTTAAACTCTCCGACAAAAGCGGGATTCATGTTCCCGCCATTGGGATCCCTTAATCTGAAAAATGTTTCCCCGTTAGATTCATGTAAATTCTCGTAAATGATACAGAGATACCCTTCAATATAATCTCCGGGCTTGATCTTCTTATAAACACCATATTTGTGTTCATCTTCATGATCAAAATAGTAGTCGTTTATAACCACAGGCAACAAAACATCTGCTTCAACATCTCGAACCAAAGCGAATGTCTCCATATCGAATTCGTCTGTATAACGGCAATCTATTATTTGAAATGTCCTGAACATAATATATCGATATCAATTTAAGTGCACTAAAAAAACAAAGTTCATCACTATTATACAATTATAATTTTGTGATAAATGTTATGAAGTTAAAAATACACCTTTCACTTAGAAGCGGCGAAGAGTTCAAGCTTATCGACTAATTTTTTTATTGCTCGAAAACAGAACACCACTTGTCTTGCGAGTTCCGCAGGCGTTTTAGCGCCGAGGACCTGTCTGAAGCAAGACAAGTGGTGTTCCTTTTATAGGAATTTCAATTAATGTTCCAGTATTCTCTATCTTATTTCCTAAGTCTCAAAGCTGTGAATATCACACTTATTTAAACTCAATCTTAAAACCACCCCATTCAAGAGGATCAAAAGCCTCATGGTCCATTTCTCCTGCAGAATCGATGTGAAAACCTAATGGTTCAAATGTATAGCTCTTAGAATATGGATCAAGGCCTTCCAAATCTGCCGTTGAAATCCACATACACTCTTCACCATTATCGTTCATGTGATTACCGGAAACCCCAACATTTGCGCTGTTTCCACTGCTATCGGTAATACGGTATTTTACGATATCGCCAATGTAGTTCGAAGAATCATTCAATCGATAGACGATATTTATGTCGAACGTCGATGGTGCGACAGTTATGCTTATATCTGCAACTCCACCTTCAACAGGATAATTATCCTCTCGCAGCTGACGCATATCACTTGGTTTTTCAAATTCAAAACTCAACTTCTGCTCAGCTATCGTCTCAACCTCATAGTCATCTGGAACAACATAATTTACAGGCATTACTTTGTATCGATTCAGTTTCAGACGGAATGATACAGTTACTTTCCCTGAACTGGTATCCGCATTTGAGAGATCAACACAGCAGATGTATTGTCCAGTATACTTCCCGGTGTTTTTTTCCCAGCATCCATCTTCATACAAATGGCAATCCGTACCATTCACATCAGCGTGGTCACTACTTTCGACCAACAGGTTACCGGCATCGATTACCTTCTGTGGAGCAGTTGCCGTAAAGTATAAAGTTGCTCCATCATACCAGTATTCGTCAATTGTCCAAAGAGGGCCGTAGTCTTCACCCTCAACTTGACAGATTGTTATCTCATTCTCCGAGGGGATATCCAATCTCCCGGTTACTTCTTCCTCAGGCATAAACCCGGATAGAAATCCTGCGAGTCCGCCGCTCGCTGCCCATACTACACCGCCACCTATAAGTACAACTGCGACTATAGCCGCTGCCGCTACTGCCGGGCTCTTGAAAAATCTTCTTCGAACATTATTGTTTTTGCTCATTCTGCTTTCCTCCTGAATTTGGGCAAAAGCTTCCTGAGCCTTTTCCTGAACTATATCAGGCACGTTTATTTCTTTCACTGCTTGACTAAAATCCTTCATATGATTACTCCTTGCCAATGTCAAAATATCTGCCCAACTGCTCCCTGCCTCTTGAAAGCCTTGTTTGAATAGTGCTTACAGGGGTATTGAGTATAGCTGCAATTTCTTTAGTGCTATAACCATCTCCATAAAACATCATGATTGGCAATCTGTATTTTTCATCCAGTTGCTCTAAGGCTTCCTTTAATTCCAAATTGCTTTCATCCTCATGAAAGGCAAGTTCTTCATGCTCACTGATATCTACAGTTTCTATTCTCTGATTTCTGATATCGTGGCACTTGTTGATCAGGATCCTTGTCATCCATGTCTTAAAAAGCTTGTTATCCCGAAGGGAACTCAGCCGTTCCCAACATGCAAGGATAGTTTCCTGTATCGCATCTGCAGCATCCGCATCATTCATCAGTATTGCGACCGCTGTTCGATACATATCCTTCATATAAAGGTTCATTAATTCAGTAAAGGCTTCAGGATCCCGCCCTTTTGCCCTTTGTATCAATATGAAGTTTTCTGTATTACTCATTAAACTTCGACTCCTGTGCGCACATTGTTGTAAAGCATCGCTCAGAGCGTCCTCCGATTTTGCTCTACATTATATTAGACGGAAATCTCGCTCCAAAAATCCCATTTAGAAATATAAAATTAAGTTTTTATATCTGCAATGACTTATATTGGTTTTCAGGAACGTTTTCAACAACAATACCAACTGGGTTAAAAACTAGTATTACATAAGACAAGAATAGTATTAATTCTGCGAAGATCAAAAACAAAAACACTGAAAACATAATAAATATGCTTATCAGAAATATATGGGAGATATATTTGCTCGATTAGACATTATCGCCTCAAACACACTTTTCAAATTGCACTAAACGGTAAATTAGTCAACGCAAATCTTGATGCACACGACAGTTGGTTACTGTTCGGACATCTAATTCAGATTAATGCGAGACATTATTCAATTTTTGACAGGTAAAAAGTCGGAAGAATCAATGGAGTACTTAATCAGCACAATGATAAATAGGACCCGGAAGTTGTTTTATTTCTACTTTGGGAGAAAGAAAAAGGGCTCAGAAAGCTCTGAAAACCTTTATCATTGGTGATCGTGAGCGGATTCGAACCGCTGGCCTACCGCTTAGGAGCGTCAAAAGAACAACTAAAAACATTGAAAGGACGGCATTTCTGGGCTATTCCTTTTAATCTTAAACCACTTTTCAAGCTTGCTTGATCAAAATATTGATCTGTAACCACCTGTAACCACTTTTCGTCCAAGCAAAAAGGGTCCAGAAAAAAACTGAACCCCTTGCAAATACTGGTGATCGTGAGCGGATTCGAACCGCTGGCCTACCGCTTAGGAGCGTCCAAAGAACATCTAATAACATTGAAAGGACAGGGTTTCCGGGCTTCACGTTCCTTTTTTAAGCCACTCTTCAGCCACTTATTAAAGCTATATTCTTTCATTCATGACAGTCCTTGCCCTGTCATTCATTATCTTGATGACTTCATCAAGGGATTTATCTCCGGCTAAATAAGGCTGGATCTCTTCAAAGACAATAATATCGATATCTGCATCGGACTTATAGATGTGATCTAACGACTCAGCAACTTTTTTCAAGGTGTTGAGATCATCTTTCTTCGTATACAGGCTTGATTTGTCAGCACCGGTCTGCCAACTGTATTCCAGATCTATTTGATGATTAAAGATATCAACGCAGTCTGCTCCAACCTCATCAAATGCTTTTCGATTGAGCGGGAATTCATTCTGGAAAGTACCGGTCTGACTGCAAAGGCTCTTCTGAACATCTTCACTTAGAAGTGTTTCGATAAATCTCCACGCACCTATTGGACATTTGGAACCTTGTGTCACTGATACAAAGCAACGTATATTTGCAGCTGGTCCGCGGCCATCAGCTGACGGGAATCCTATCAGATCCGCATCACTATAACCGAATGGAGCACTTTTAATCTCACTGAACCAGCCAAGATAACCTTCAATACAAGTATTTTCGGAACAATTTGAGGATCGTGCGAAACTATTCCGATAATCATTAATCTCCACATCGTTAACATGATCACGGGTAAACTCTGCCATTGCTCTGAATCCCGTACAATCAAAGTTTACAGTACCGTTCTGTTCGACAACGTCATATTGATAGTTTAAGCATTTGCCCATAAAACCTGTCCGGCTGTTAGAAACAACATTAAGGCCATTGCAATACGAATCTGTAAACTGACCGAATTGATCGAATGTCATTCCGTTACCCTCAAATCCGCATTTTGTTCTGTCTACGATAATTCCATCCAAAACGAACGACAACGGCATGGCATATAGACATCCGTCATTCTCACAAGCCTTGACGATGTTATCGAAAACCTGATTTTTCATTTTGCTGGATTCTAAGTAGGGCTTCAGATCCATCATGCAGTTGCCGTTATTTAACTGGCCGTAACTTGTCACGTAGAAAACCACATCCGGGCAGTCACCTGCCATAAGATCAACCATCATACGGTTTCCGACTTCACCTCTTGTATATATCTCAGGCTTATCAGATGTATATGCACTGCGCTCAGCATCAGTATAGATATTCGGTACTATCTTGATGTAATAGTCCTTATCCGTTCTGTTAAAAGTCCAAATAGCGGTATATATTACGTCCTTATAAAACCCATCTGTAGTTATGATCGTTTTCCCCGCATGAGGATTAGTTTTCGCTTTTGTGGCATTGTATATCTCAAATCCGCATCCGTCTTTTTCCGGCATATAATCCATTACGATAAATTCGGCTGATTCCTCATTTGCATTAGCAACATAACAGTATTTTTGGCCGGATGAAGCAAAGACAGCTCTGTTTATATCCATATTCTCGAGAAGAATAAGGTTGTTGAAACATTTTTTACCAAAGTCCGGAACTGCCACCGCATCCGGAGTAATAAAGTATATTTCTCCATTACTGCCCGTGTTGTACCGGATATCAGGTCTGTACCAGTTAAAATATGGTTTGATCCAGTCGTATTCCGAAGTATCCTTTGAGAGCTTCCCGGAGGTCACATCATAAAGGAAGTACTTCTGTGTCTGATAATCAAAAAACAACGCTTGAGTATCACTTACAGGCAGAAGATCAGAAACATATCCTGAAAGATCCATTTCCAGTTCAGGACCGGGGTTATATATCGAAGTCTTGCCATCAGGTCCTACGCTGAGGATACAAAAGTTTTCATATAAGCTGACAAAAAGCTCGTTCTCACCGCATTTAACTCTATTAACACTAAACAAGTTATAACCGGAAGGCTTGCTGCTCTGAACGCTGTATGAAGCTGACAATTCTACTGTCCCATTCAAAAGATCCACGTCAAAGAGCATGATCGACATATCGCTCTGATTATCGATCTTTAATTTCAGCTTGCCATCCTGAATATAAAGATCGTATGCACCTCTGAATTCCGGCATGCTCAGGTCAGGGTATAACTCTTCTACTTTCGCAAAAAGATCCAATTCAGCGGTCCGGGTTCCTTCTCCGGAATATAGATACACTTCCACTATATCGGAGCCGATAACATTAAGAGCATAGACATAGCCATCTGAGATTTTTCCTATCGGATACTGGCTTATCTGATCTTCTGCAAAATCATTTGTGTTTTCGCGCTTTACCTCACACTCCGTGACCTTACAATCGAACCATGGAGTATCTGCAGATACTTTCTCGCCACCCTCATCTACTTTTCTGCCAAAAGAACAACCAAAAAATGAGCCTGCAAGAACAGACACTGTTAAAAGCAGTGATAGTTTTCTGATAATAGTCTTTCTAATACATGCACTCATCAATCAATGATTTCCCAAAAGAAGCATGAGATTAATTACATTATGCCACTTACAGAAAATAGATTTATTACATTTTCGGATTTCTCACTAAATACGGACTGTAAATTGGTGCCAAGCCCAGTACTTGTGAAGGATTCATTATGAAATTTTTGTTTTTTGCTTTAGACCACATAATTTTGCCCTCTCCCATTCCTAGTAAGTGAAGGTCGAAATAATTCCAAGGTCGTTTGGAATGTCATATAAGCCCCAAGGTGTTAAAAAGTGGTAACACCATGGGCCTAGTTTTATGACATTTTCAAAATTATCGCCAAAATCGGGGGGCCAAAACGGGGGGCAATGTCCAGTAATAGTGAAGGGAGATTTATTTCGACCTTCTTCGGACACCCAGTTTAATACTGGACCGAAGGGTACGTTCCTTGTATCGGCGTTAAAATACCGAGCCAAGTTGACTTCGACCTCGCCATGACCTTCCATCCCGGAAGAGAGCGATAAAGGGGATAAGTCAGAATCAGGATTGCAACCTGAGGGAGGCGATGACAGATACAAAGGGATAATGATACTTCTGCGTAGTCACAGGCCGAGCGTTGAATCGGGATCAAAGTCCGCCCGAGAGCCGTCACACCCAATGAGCGCAGCGGGGAGCAATTCCACCGGGGTGAAATTCCCATGATCTCGTAACAGCAATGCGAGAGCCCTAAGGTCGACTACTTTACTACTGCAAAAACGGATTTGGAAAAACCATTTCTATATGGTTACTCGGCTAAGCCTAATATTGCCAAATTAACAGTTAGCATACCAAAGTTCTTGTCAAACAGAGCTTGGGCAATTACTTGGTCTCGATTTGTAACCGTTTTGGGACAGATCGGGCCTTTTTATATTACATTTTCAGTTTTCCCCCAAAAACACCCCTGACAAAACGGCTTCTCAGTTCAGTAAAGGTGAGGAGAGAGTTTTTCACTCTTCACCGGACCTTGACAACTGAATATTACCAAGCCGTAAGGAACGTTACTTGTACTGGAGTTAAAATTCCAAGCCAAGTTGACTTCGACCGCGCGAAGACCTTCCGAAAGGGGGAGAGCGATAACGGGGATGAGTCAGAATCAGGATTGCAACCTGAGGGAGGCGATGACAGGTACAAAGTGATAATGATACTTCTGCGTAGTCACAGGCTGAGCGTTGAAGCGGGATTTGTCCTCCCGTGAGCCGTCGCACCCAATGAGCGCAGCGGAGCAAAAAAGCCACCGGGGTGAGAGTCCCATGATCTCGTAGTCAGCAATGCGAGAGCCTTATGGTCTATTGTTCTACTACTGTTAAAAACGGATTTTTGCAGCATAAAATACCTGCTAGCTAAAAACACCGTTTTTGACAAATGTCGGATTAAAATGGTCAATTTATGTCAGATTTAAGACTTCTTGTATCAGATTTCAGGTTTCTTGCGTTTTTTATGTCCAATTTGCCCCTCTCCCACTGCTTATAAGTAGAGGGACATATATTTTGGTCACCGATCCTCATGGCTATTAAAACAATAATACCCTCTTTTACATAGCGGTTGTTCACGAATGAACGGCCGCTTTTTTATTCCACTTTTAAGAAAGGAGTTATGCCTATGGCAAAACATGAACCGGCGCTGGAATTGATCAGCGCCAAAGATGTAAAGGTCAGACCAGTAAAATGGCTCTGGCCTTTTTTTATTCCCAAAGGGAAGATCACACTTCTTCAGGGAGATCCGGGAGATGGCAAGAGCACCTTTATGCTCACACTTGCTGCCTATATGACAAGAGGTGAACCGCTGCCCTTTACGGAATACCAAGAACCGCCCGAGCCGATTAAGGTAATCTACCAAAGCACAGAGGACGACTATGATGACACTATTGTTCCGCGATTCATACAGGCAGGCGGAGTCAGAGATAACCTTGTGTTTATTAACGAGCAAACAGAGCATCTCACTTTCGAAGATCCTCGCCTTTTGAAGGGAATCAAAGAATCCGGTGCCAAGCTCGTTGTCCTGGATCCGCTCTCCTCTTATTTTGGTGATGGTAACATCAACGCTTCCAATGAAGTTAGGCCTAAGTTTAATGCACTTATCCAGACTGCACGCGAAACTGATTGTTCAATCGTTATCGTTAACCACCTGAATAAGATGGCAGGCATCGGATCCAAATACCGAGTTCCCGGCTCAATTGATGTTGTGGGTGCCGTGAGAAGTATCCTTCTTTTAGCCAGAGATCCCGAAGACGAAGACAAGCGGTATTTGTCTTTGTTGAAGTCGAACCTTGCACCTGAGATGGGGTCTTATGTTCTTCAGCTCAGTGATAAAGGTATGGACTTCACCGGCCTTTCAGACAAGAAAGCTGACGAACTCTTACGAAGCCTGGACATCTGTCCTGGCGCAGGAAGACCAAACGACCGCCTGCAAGAAGCCAAAAGCTTTCTTGAAGAGCTTCTTGCTGACGGAAGCATGATGCTCGCAGATGAGTGCATGAACCGGCTCAAAGAGAGCGGTATATGCAGATCAACTGCGAACAGCGCGAAGCGGGAGCTCGACATATTATCCGTTCGCATGAACGAACGATGGTATTGGAAGCTCCCGCAAGCCGAATAAGGCCTGCAAAGTAAGATGTTAAGATGTTAATAATTCCTATAGGTCAAGAATCAACATCTTACTATTCTTAGCAGGCCGAAGATGCGAGAACAGAATAAGAAAGAAGCAGGCATCGTTCGCCTGCTTTTTTCGTTTCCGAACTCGCCAAAGGGAGTCAAGGGGTACTCCCCTTGCACACCACCTTGCTTGCAAGGTGTAGTGTGTTACACCCAAACAGATACTGAAAGAAAGTCGAAGGAAAACAGTCTTCCGGTGGACGACTGTTTTCGTGATGACTTTCGAGGCTGTTGGGGAGATATGAGTGCGCCGGTGTTTGGCGCTCTTATATCGACACAACAGAGCTTCGTTGGAAGATTGGCCGCCGCTTATTGCGGGCAATCTTACATAAGGAGCGTCCTTCGGTATCTGTCGGGTGTACTAATCCGCATGAACCGCAAGATGTTACTCACGGATACCCTCTGAATTATTAACTTATTAACATCTTGCAACCTAAGAAAGCCTCGCTAAAGGAAGCGGGGCTTTTCTAATTTCACACAAACAAAACTCAAAACAAAGGAGATTAAGAAAATGTCTTACGCAATTATGAGAATCAACAAATGCAAAGCCGGCGCTGTCGGCCGACTTGCAAAGCACCACGAACGAGAGAAAAAGGAATACAAGAGTAATCCTGATATCGATCTTACCCGCACGTCAGAGAACTTTCACATCAAGGGCCCGCCTGAAAGCTATAAGGGCTTTATTGATGCACGGATCCAGGAAGTCGGATGCAAAGTTAGAAAAGACAGCGTTGTAATGCAGGACAGTATCTGTACAGCTTCACCAGAGTTCTTCCAAGGAAAGTCATTATATGAGACTTCATTCTTCTTCCGAAGAGCTTACGAGTTTTATGCCAAAACTTTCGGCGATGAAAACATCATTTCCGCAGTCGTTCATATGGATGAGAAAACACCGCACATGCACATATGCTTTGTGCCGATCACCAAAGACGGCCGACTGTCATCCAAAAAGATTATAGGCGGACCTCAAGGATTGGTGAAACTGCAAGATATGTTCTACGAGCATATATCCGTATATTTCCCTGAACTCAAGAGAGGTATCCCGAAGTATCTGACTCACCGCAAACATCTTCCCGTCTATCTGTTCAAGAACGCAGATATGTTGATGGAACACTTCGAAGAAATCTCTCAGGCGATCAACGATATTGGCCTTATCAAGAGCAAAGAGAAAAAGGCTCAGGCGATAGAGCTCATATCACGGTATGCACCCGAGATGGCGAAGATGAAGGAACAGATCAAGTCCGTTGATAAGTATGTGGAAAGTCTGCAAGGTCAAATTGAAGACCAGAAAGATGTTGGACGTTACTGGAAAGGAAAAACGGCGGAATTGGAAGCAGCCATCAAAGAAAGGGATGGACGGCTCGATGAACTAAGGGAGAAACATGCAAAACTGAAAAAGCAGTTGGATCTGGTTCCGCCCGAACTGCTGGATGCTCTCGCAGCACAAGAAAAGGAACGGAGACGGTTACTAAAAAATAGTCGAGGTGGTACCGTCAGATGAACATCGGGAACTACACTTCCCTATCAAGTTCTGGTAACAACCAAGACCTCCTGCGTCACCCCCGGGTGACGCGGTTTACATGCCGCAAGGCAAATAAACCGACAGGAGGACTTCATAATGAATGAAGCAGAAAACAACACATTAGTTCCCGAACAGATCAACAACACTAATGAGGTCTTGGACAGAGCTAAGATAGAAGAACTTATGGTATTATTGAAACGTAGCCCGGAAATCGCCGAATGGTTAACAGATATGACAAGCATAAAGGCGAAAAAGCTATATGTAAAAGCAAAACACAAACAGAAAGTTGCGCAAATCAATTCCAATAATAAGTATCGCAATGGGTATTGGTGCACGCACATCTATGTCAACGGTAAGAGAAAGGCGGTGCAAAAACCTACCGAAGACAAACTCTACGAGTATTTATTCAATTTCTACCAAGAACAAGACGACAAAACTAAGACTTTTGACGAAGCCTTTGACAGGTTTATTGAAGGCAAAAGAGATCGAGGAAGATCAGAGCTGACACTTAAGGAATACCGTCGTTATCACAAATTGCTACCTCAAAGCATTAAGAATAAAGACATTGCTTTAATCTCTGAAGATGAATTAAGGAAATGGTTCGTCAAGGACTTTCTCACAAGAAAACCCAAGAAAGAAGCAATGAAAAAGATGCTTCAGCAATTAAAAGCGGTATTTACCTTTGGGATCCGTAAAGGCTATTGCTTTTCCAATCCGGCACTTAACATACTGGCAGAGGATTACTACAAATTCTGTGATCTTTCTATGAGATCAAACGAGCAAAGATCATTCTCAAACGAGGAAATCGAGAAATTAAGAGATTATTGTCTTAATGACCGCAAGAATCCTCATGCCGCAATGATGCTGGTAGCTATGGAGACTGGAATGCGCCTTGGAGAATTAGCAGCACTTAAGAAAACAGATGTTGATGACGACTATATATGGGTTCATCGTCAGCAAGTAGTCGTTTTCGATGATGAAAGATGCCGTAACCGTCAGATTAGAGATCTCGAATACACTAAGAACGAGAAATCAAACCCGAAAGGCGGAAGGCTTATACCAATTACCGAAAACTGCAGAACAGCTCTTAGGATAGCCTCTGAGATTCCAGGAGAATCAGAATATGTCTTCCATCACCCTAACGGGAAACCGATAGTAAAAGACTCATATGAGTATTACTTAAGGCGAAGATGCAAAACATTAGGGATTCCTATATCCCATAATCACGCATTCAGAGTTGCTTTCAACGCAAGACTCATTGAAGCAGGTGTCGATTGCAATGAACGTTGTCTCGTTCTAGGGCATTCAATGCAGACTAATGAAAGACATTATTCTTTCAGCGACAGAAGAAAAGTGGATGACGTCAAAAATAAGCTAAACAGGCTAAAAACAGCGTAAAATCAAGGCTTTTATCAATCTTCAGCCATCTTCAGCCACTTTTTGCCAAAAAATCAGGGGTTTGGAAAATCCCCAAACCCCTTGATTTTATTGGTGATCGTGAGCGGATTCGAACCGCTGGCCTACCGCTTAGGAGGCGGTCGCTCTATCCAGCTGAGCTACACAATCTTGCTTAAAACGCTCCGAGATTATATCACAATCCAGGAACACAATAAAGGCAGGTCTCCGCGAGCATAACCACCAAAGATATGAGTATGAGGTAGAAAGGAAGACCGTCAATATATTTAGACTTTGATACGAAGATCAAACGTCTTCTGATAACGGACAAAAGACCCGTAATTACTATATCTGTCGCCACGATGAACACTATCGCGGTCAGAAGATGCGTGATCTTGGGAATTCCGGAGTTAACCAGGAACATCATGGATATGAATGCCGCAGCAAATGAGACTTCACTTATGAAGTATCTCAATCCGAAGATCGAACTTCTGAAATTATGCTTAGCCGCATATACAGCCACAGAACCGAACACTAATGCCGCAGTCTCGGCTGCAGGAATAGCAAATAACCTGAACATGTCGGCATCAATAAACATATGAAGGACTAAGAGCACGGCCGAGCAGATAAGGCAGAAGAGTGCGAACTCGCCTCTTGCGCTCAAAAATCTCTTCAATTCGGATATGTCAGCGACAGGAATATCCCAGAATTCGGTAAGTTGCCTTGACGTTGCACATCTGGGGATGCCGGTGAGTTTGGATAATGACCAGCTCATTAAGACAAGGAACATAACTGAAGCAAGCAGGGAAACGAACAGGTAACGCTTTTCGAACACGTAGGAAATAAGCGTTCCGAACAGTGAACAAACCAGCGCAATAAAGTAAGGGAGCATTACTTCGCGGCCGAATGACGGTGCCGTAAAACTGTCATTCTCATCCTCCTTGAATCTGGCTATGGACATAATTCCTATCGCCATCGGGATGAAGCCCACCGCAGCATAAGGCTGACAGAATCCCATGCGGTATGAGAATTCGCACGCAGCGATGAAGAGTCCCATTATAAACGCAAAGGAAATGACTGACAGGTTTCTCGGCATGAAGAATCTCAGGGTGAGCGACCATACCAGTATGCATGCGAGAGAACATGCCACAGGCCACCAGATGGGTGTGTCAGAGAACAGGAATTCCAGACAAAGCGATATTATTGCATAGCCAAGCAAAAGAGAACTTCTTGTCGAAAGGTACTTAGCCGGTCTGATATGAACGGCGCTGACCTTCTCGTCGTATTTCTTTCTTGACTGCTCGTTGTCGAAAGGTGAATTGTATTTCTCGGTAAACAGGCCCATACTTACACCTTCCAGTTGAGATATTCCTTGAGGAATTTGTAGCATGTATTGCAGGCCTTGATAACGGTTCTGGTCTCATCGTATGCATAAGGGACCGGCTCAATAAACGAAGCCATCTCTGACATCGGAAGGTCATCAAGACTGTTCGTGATGATCTGGTTATCAGAGTCTCCGCCATTTGACAGTCCGTCTTCGCTTGCGTCGTAATCATTTGGATCGCTGCCGACATCATTGATCTCAGGATCGACAGGCGAAGTATCAGGGACGAAGTCTTCTGCATTTCCGGTTCCGTTTAACGTAGCCTGGATCTGTCTTACGCCCATATAACCCACTGCAACTTCATCTTCGTTATAGACCGTGTAGATCTCGGGATTCTTCTCAAATGAGAAGACCACGTGACCGTCTCCGTTCACATAACCCAGTTCTTCTGCCGTTTTCTCGAAAAGATGGACGCAGATATCGTCAAGCCCCTTCATATACTGGGCCTTGCCGTAACCGGCCTGTGAATTTGCTATACATTCCTTGGAAAGATCGACAAACGGCCTGATATCACATGTAACACCTGAAACGATATTCGTTGTGCCGTCGGATTTCATGGCAAGACGGTCAGGATCCTGGCACTCGAGGAGCGCGTGGCAGAGGTTATAGGACTGTGTCGCCCAGTCAAGACCGGAAATAAGGTAAGCACCTTTCAGTGAGGCTTCGCTTCTGTCCTGGTTGGTCTTATCGGTACTGAACGCATCCCATTTGACTTTCGTAATGATACCGTTCTCAACTTCCATCTCGACATAGTCTATGTAGCGGCTTCTGTCATCGAAAAGGCGTTGGGCATAGTAAACGCCGTCGTTTAAGCCCTTCAGCCTGATCTTATCGTTCTGATCGTCGTCTTCAACTTTTTCTTCCGAGATAAAAGCTATCGGAATCTGCTTTCCTATGAGTTTCTCTTTTATAAGCTCCATATTACTGTCATCAATATAATAAGCATTTTCCTTATTATTCGGTGCCAGTGCCAGACCCTTGATCCTTGTACTCTCGTAATCAAGAGAAACAAGTATCGCTAGGTACTTTCCGTCAGGAGACTTAACTGTAAGATCCACGACATATCCTTCAGGAGCACCCGATTCACCATAGCCGATATAAACACCGTCTATATCAGGATAGTCTTTGAGAGCATTGCTCTTTATCTTCTCGTATGAAACAGAATCCAGGACCACGGAAAACCTTTCATGATATTCATTCTGCATACGCTTATTCGCATTATCGGAAGACAGGAAATAACCGCCGGTGACAAGAACGGCACCGAGGATAAAAAGGAGTATGGCTTCTGTTATGAACAGCTTAAGCTGCGAATGCGTCATCATGAGACATCAGCCTCCCTGGAGCGGTTCTTGCGCCTGGACAAGGTTTTCGAGAAAAAGTCTAACACAAACGCAAGGAAGTTAATGGCCAAAACAGGGGCAAGAAGCGATACAACCGGACTTAAGAACGGTTTGGTAATGAGTGTGAGTATTCCACACAGGACGCCTGCGAAAACACCTGAAGTGAATCTCGAAGGCATCGTAGTCATGTCTCCCAATAAGAACACGGCCACGAAAACCGCGCCGGAAGAAAGAAGATATACCAGCATTCCGTCAAAACCGAAAGTCTTTGTCTCGATAATCCTGTAGAACGGATAAAGCGTCAGGAGCGTGAAAATGTAGGACACCGGAGAATAAAGTCTCATCGTGCCCTTTAAAGTAAGATAAACGCCCCCGATAATAACGCAGATAAAGCATGCGGTACCGATAAGACCCGGATAGTTTCCGCTTATGAGTTCGCTGAAAGAAAACTGCGTATAATCAGGGATCTCCACAGGCTCGCCCTGGACGACAAGACTTACGAGTGAAAACCTTGAATTAACCTCACCATAAGCAAATCCCTGTGTGCTTGAAGGCATAACAAGTTCAATAAACAGACGTCCCGCACAGGCCGGATTCAGGATATTGCTTCCCGCGCCTCCGAAGACCTGCTTGGTAATGACCGAAGCAAAGAGCACAGCAACAAGTGCCGTAAGCAGCGTTGTATCAGGCGGCAGAAGGAGCGCAAGAAGCAAACCTTCCACAAGAGAACTTACGTCAAAATAATCCTCGCCCTTTCTCCTTCCCGTTATCCTGCTGCAGAAGTTATCGGACAATACAAAAGTAACCATGCAGAAAAGTATAAGTATCGCCGCTCTCAAGCCGTAATAGAAGATACCGCATACCACGCAGGGAACAAGCGACGCAAGCAGCGTCATATAGATATACGGAGCGCTTTTTTCCGTATGGATAAAAGGAGCAAGCTGTCTTTGATCTAAACTCATACTTCTTTATCCTTCTCAAACGGCAGCATGATCGAATCTGGTGATTTCTTTCTGACATCCTCATCACCGTCCGTATAATCTTCAAGCAGCGAAGTCTCTCCGACATAATATGCCTTAAAGTCTTCGATCATTCTCTCCTCAGCGCTGCTGTTATCAAGGAGGGAATTGACTTCGATGACTCTGCCTTCTCCGGCAAAGCTTGCAATGGCAGTAGTAAGATTGATGCCCGCAGGACAGACATAAGAGCAGGAACCGCATGAGATGCATTCTCTTGCACCCTCTTCGGCGGCCTTCTGCTTAAGGCCCTGGTTGAGCATCTCGTATATTGTGTTCGGCGACAGGTTCATAGGACAGCACTCAGAGCACAGACCGCAGTGGATACAAGGGGTTCTGGGCACCTCTGCTCGTCTTACAACGGATATGACAGATGTAGTCTTTACTACAGGTGTATTCTCCGGATCCTTGATCTCGATTCCGGTAAGGCAGTTGCCCCATACGATCCTGTCGCTTCCGTTCTTTATATCCTGAGCATTTATGAGGAGTTCTGACACCGGTGTTCCGATAGGCACGAGCATGTTGTGTCCGCCAGAAGCATCGCCCGTAACGGATACGATCCTGCTCATCATCGGGATGTTGTCTGACAGTGCTTCCCAGCATGCAAGCATCGTTGAACAGTTGAAGAGCACGGCGCTGCAGGACTTCTCGATAGTCTCGCCGAGCGCGAGATTCTTGCCGTACAAAGCACGGGCAACAAGTCTGTAATAGCCCTGCGGGAAACGTTCCCTGAAGAGCTTGATATCATATTCAAGGTCCTTGAAATCGACCTTGATCCTCTCTATTGAATTGGCAAGAGCTATTCTTTGCTCTTTCCTGTTTTCCGAGATAAGGAAAATGCACCTGGAAGCGCCGACGGATCTCGCACATGCACTCGCCCCAAGAACAACATAATCCGGGTACTCTGTTATCGCAACGAGATCTGAAGTGGAATAAGGTTCGCTCTGGAGACAGTTGACAAGAAAGTCCTTAACGGTCTCTGTCCTTGCTCTTTTAAGCTTTGCTGCGGTAGGAATACCCTCTCCGCCCATTCCGCATATGCCTGCATCCCTAATGATGCCGATGGCCTCACTTGCAGAGAGCTTAAAGCCTGATCTTGGCTTCATGGAATCAAGCCTCGTACGCTTCATGTCACTTACGATCGTGACAGCAGGAGTCTGTATACCATTGGGAAGCCTTATATCGGATATGTCTGATACCCTTCCTGAAATTCCACTGTGTACCGGAACAGAGAACGATCCCTTCTCCGGAACTCCGACGCACTGACCGACCCTGACATAGTCACCCTCTTTAACAGCCGGAACTGCAGGGACACCGTAATGCATCTTCATTGGAAGGATGATCTTCGTGGGATATACCCTCTCGAACATGATCTCCTTGACAAAAGGGGAACGCTTCGAAAAATTCAAAACGTCCCCTGTAAACAGTCCTCTGTAAAATGAATATCGCCTTCGGTCTGCCACTTGACTGCTCTCTCTTATCGAGAAGTAACTTCAAGGTTCCGACTTATCAGTCGGAATAGCCTTCGAGTTTCTTCGACTTAGGTGATCTGTTGAGCTTTCTGATGGCCTTTGCCTCGATCTGTCTGATACGCTCACGTGTAACGCCGAGCTTCTTACCGACCTGTTCCAATGTCATCGGAACGCCGTCCTTAAGGCCGAATCTCAATTCGATGACTCTTCTTTCCCTGTCTGTCAGGCCGTTGAGAGCCTGGATAAGGTCTTCCTTGAGAAGGATCCTTGCTACCTCTTCTTCAGGTGCAGCAAGCTCATCGTTGGAGATGAAGTCAACCAGGTGGCTGTCCTCTTCCTCGCCTACAGGCTTGTCAATGGAGATAGGATCCTGTGAGATCTTCTGGATCTCTCTGATCTTTGCTTCGTCAATGCCCATTGCATCTGCAAGTTCCTTTGTGGAAGGCTCTCTTCCGAGATCCTGAACAAGCTGACGCTGAACCCTTGTGAGCTTATTGATGGTCTCAACCATGTGAACAGGGATTCTGATCGTTCTTGCCTGATCGGCAATGGCTCTGGTAATAGCCTGACGGATCCACCATGTAGCATATGTTGAGAACTTAAATCCCTTTGTATAGTCGAACTTGTCTACAGCCTTGATGAGACCGATGTTACCTTCCTGAATGAGATCAAGAAGCGAAAGTCCGCGGTTCATGTACTTCTTGGCAATGGAGACAACGAGTCTCAAGTTGGAATTGATAAGGAGCTCTTTAGCCTCCTCATCGCCCTTTGCCATTCTCTGGGCAATATCCTTCTCCTGTTCAGCATCGAGGAGTTCGATCTTACCGATCTCCTTAAGATACATCTTGACCGAGTCATCTACGACATTCGCGTCATCGACGTCGCCATCAACGTCAGTATCGTCATTATCAAGATCAGGATCGTTTATCTTAACGCCGCCGTTCTCAAGCTCAGCTCTGAGATTGATCAACTCATCGGGTTCGATCTTGTAAGAATCAGTTAATGCCTCGAAATCAGTCTCTGTGAGCTGATTCTCATTCTTCTCTGCGAATTTCTTTGCCTGTGCCAGCGCCTTCTCAAATTCTGTCATATGATAGATCACCTCATAATATCGGTTGTAAAAATGTCTGTCAGATCAATGCCGTTTAACCGGCAGTTTGAGATTATTTCTCGGTCTCTTCGGTCGGCTCAAGGATCTCAACCGGCTGCTGAACATCCTTTGTCAGACCTTCTTCGTTAATGAAAAAGACCGTGTCGGGAGTATAGATGTACATCTCGACATCGCCGGAATCCTCGCCGCGCTTGTCAGCACGGAGCTTTGCATAGTTAGAGTAAAGAGTCCTTGCCTGATCTTCGGTAACTTCGTCAGAAAGGCCGAGCCTTACATACTGGCAGGAAATTCCGTAAACATTTACCTGCTTGTATTCAAATGCAGGTGCCTCGTCTGTGCTTCCCGGTGCCTGGAGCTCGAAAATAGTATCTATATCAGCTTTGATCGAACTGGAAAGCGCCCTGCGGCTGAAGAATAACGGCAAAGAGATTGCCAGGATAACAGCCACAAGAACGACTGTACCGGCTATCATGCCGATAACAAGATTCTTAGGTGCCTTAACGTCATTAGGAGAGATCTCGAATTCGCTTGCCTTGAGCTTCAGCTCATCAGCCTGCTTCTGCTTTGAAACCTTATCCCTGTTTACAGCCTTCCCAACGAGATCGGGCATGACGGGATTTGAATAATAATGCTTTGCACCTTCCTGCTTCTCGAACTTCTCGTTCTTGAACTCGTATGCGGAAGGATTCTCAAGAATCTCAGCTGCCTCTTTGGAGGGAAAAACACAATTACAGAAAACGCACTCACAGAGTTCTTCTCTGTCATCATACATAACCAGCGAACCGCAGTTCCTGCACATACCTTGTTTAGTCGCCATTAAATATTTGTCCTTTTGTCATTAAGTATGCGCTTTAAGCAAATCCGCATCCTACTTACGAACCAGGGATAAAGATGAAAACGAGCCGTAAACACGGCATACCCTCTCTTGTAGGCATAGTTCTACTTATAGCAATCGTAAATTATAATATGCTAACAAAGAATCGTCAAGCATAATTTATTAATTGCTTGACACCTGTGTCTTCCCGTCTGTATTATTCTTCCTATCAGCAAAACGAACGAGGTCTTTTACGTGCCAACCCGCAGATCCAGATTATACCCTGACTTCAAGCCTTCCACCGAACAGGAGAAGTTCATGCTCGAAGCCATCAAGGAAGCCGAGAAAGCGATCGATCTCGGCGAATGTCCCATCGGCTGCGTCATCGTAAAGGACGGAAAAGTATTTGTCAGGGCTCACAATCTCCGCCTCACCAGAGGAAATGCAATAGCCCACGCGGAAGTCATCGCAATAGACAAAGCCTGCAAAAAGCTGGGCGACTGGAGACTTGAGGACATGGACATGTATGTCACTCTCGAACCTTGCACCATGTGCTCGGGTGCTATTATCCAGTCAAGGATACGCAAGGTCTACTTCGGAGCTTATGAGCCCAAGAGCGGCGCCGTGGTCTCCTGCAATGATATTTTCGAGGTATCGCACGGACATAATCACAAGGTCGAATTTGAAGGCGGCATCATGGAAAAGGAATGCTCCAAGATGATGCTCGACTTTTTCCGCGCGATCAGGAAAAGAGACGCCGGGAAGAAACGCTCAGGCCGCTAGACCTCAACAAACTCACCATAACGGACCAGATATAGAAGCTTATGGGCGACTTTCAGGCCCTCCTCTTCGACTGCCGCAGCATAGCTGTTAAGCTGGAATGCGTGTCTTCCCTTAGCTTCATTTGCGCGCTCTTCAGGGCTTCCGCCTCCTAAGCGGTCGGTCTTATAGTCAAGGATCGTATATCCTTCATCTGTCTTATAGATCAGGTCAATGATTCCCTGAACGAGAGCTGAATCGCCCTTGTCGCCGTCAATGTAGACAGAGAAAACGATCGGCTTCTCGGATCTTGCCGTTCCCTCATCAAAGCTTCTGATAATGTCCTCACATCTGCTGCTATTGCAGAAAGCCAGGATCCCGTTCTTAAATGAATCAGCGACTTCCAAAGCATTTTCGCGGGTGCAGATATTCAGATAACCTTCATCGATCAGGGCACCAACCTCATCCTCAAATGAGACTTTTCCTGACCTGATACCTTCAAGATCGATAAATCTCATGATCCTGTGAAGGATGGTACCCTTATTTGCCGCAGTGAGCATCGATATGTTGGTGCTCTCAAAATCATCGGTGCTCCTGATCTCCAGATCGACATGTGTCGTGTCCGAAGGTTTTCCGCCGCCGGCAATTCCCGTTACGGAGACCTTGAACGGTATATCAACGCTTTCCTGATATTCATACTCAGGCAGCAAGAGTTTACCGTCGCCGTCAAACTTCGGCTTATCCAGCTGAGGTTCTTCCTTCTTCTGTTCAGGAGATGCCGCTGCCTGTGCTTTATGGGCTTCGTAAACTGCGGCGATCTCATCGGCAGGAACTACAACCACTTCATAACCCAAGTCCCTGTTGCCTTCCAGATCAGTAAACGGGATCACATCCGTGGGTTTTAAGTCTCCGGAACGCGCCAGTTCCCTTAATGTATCTCCGCCCTCGCTTCTTGCCAGAGCGCTGAAAAGGCAATACGGAAGCTTCATGTCGCCTGCAAGCCAGTGACGCTTGTCAAAAGCTTTCCCTTTGTAGCCTGAAGCCTGCGAAAAAGCTCTGCGCAGAGGTCCTGTACCCTTGTCATCATCAACATCGCATGTGGATATGACAGAGAGGTTTTCCTCGGCTCTTGTCAGGGCAACATAAACAAGTCTTACAGTCTCGGCGTTAGTCTGAAGCCTCATCTTCATCTTGTAAACATACTGTTCGAAAGAATGCGTTCTGATTATGTTCTCAGGGTCATAGTCTTCAGTGAAGAACCCGTCATCACGGTCGAACATTATACTTGAGAGCTTATCTTTATTCTCATCCTGGCCGCCTGTAGCCACAAGGATCACAAACGGGAATTCAAGACCTTTACTCTTGTGGACAGTCATTGTGGTTATCTTGTTTTTGCTTGCATCAGTCACTTCGATATCGGCCTTTTTGATATGGATCTTCATCTGCTCGAGTTCAGCAGCAATACCCGATATGTCTGAGCCTCTCCTCTTGAAGTTGCCGGAAAGCCAGTCCTTAAAAACATCAAACTTGCTGCTGTCATTCTCCCTTGCTTCGACAGTAGCTTTAATTCCCGTCTCACGGTAGATCATCTCTGTTATGTCATCTATATCCGCTACCATCGCGCTCATCCTGATCCTGTCGAAAACATCAATAAAATCGCGGATCTTCAGCGCAAGCAGCGAATCATTTTTCTCTGCAAAAACGCGGAGCCTTAACATCAAGGGTTCTTTTTCGAGCGAGGGGGCGTCAAGCTCATGGATAAACACCTGCACTTCGGCCAGTTCATCGACTGTAAAATTCGAGAACCTGTAATTCGACAGCATGACGCCTGCCAGATACTCATCCCTGTATTCATTACCCAGGCATATCAGGAAATTGATGAGCCTGTGTATATCCATGTCCTCGAAAACATCAGTCGTAAATCTGCCGGCAGCTTCGATCTTCCTGCCGTCACTTAAAGTACAGCCGTTCAGATACCGTGCGATCTGCTCAGCCTGATTGTTTGAAGCGGTAAGAACGCATATGTCTTTAAAATCCGTTTTGCTCCCGTCGATCCTCGTGCACTCTTCAAGGTAACGCCTGATCTCCTTTTCGACAGCGACAAAAACAGCTTTGGTATTCGGTTTGGTCTTATCTCCGTCATCAGAATCCGGCACGCCCTTATCCGTGATCACTATGCGCGGCCTGGCACCATGCCTCGTCTCAGACGCCTTGCTCAAGCGCTGGCCTTCATCGTATTCGATCTCTGAAGCGCTCTCGCTCATTATCTGATCGAAAACATAATTTGCAAAAGCAAGTATCTCACAAGTGCTTCTGTGGTTTTCCCTCAGGAAGAATACCTTTCCCGGCTCTTTGCCGGAATCGTAACCCTTCATTCTCGTCTTGAAGATCTGAGGGTCGGCAAAACGGAACTTATAGATGCTCTGCTTAATATCACCAACGCGGAAAACATTTCCTTCAGGGCGCTCAAACGTGCTGATTACCGTATCCTGAAGCCTTGTATTATCCTGATACTCGTCAACAAAGATCTCGCTGAATTTTTCACGGTAAAACATCGCTGCTTCACCCATATAAAACGTCTTATTACCGCGCTGTTCCTGCTCACCTGTCTTCAGGATCGCGTAAGCAGTATGCTCAAGATCCGAGTAGTCCATTCCGTGAACGGCATTTTTAGCCCTGGCATAAAGTTCATCTGTTTTCTTAAGGAGTTCAACAAAGCAGCGCACCGCTTCAGTACCGGCCTTCTGGTTCTTCAGGATGTCATCTTTCTTAAGCCCCACAAGGTCACAGTATTCGGGCGGAAGATCGTAAAGATTATCGTATTTTGAGTCGTTCCATTTGCCGGGATCAAAGAAGTGCCTTAGCGATACCAGTGCAAGGAAAGGCTTATCGTCGCCGTTAAAATCCGCACCGGAGAAAATGTTCTTATATTTAAGTCCGGCAAATGCCTTCAAAGGCTCAAGACACTCAAAGAAATCCACACCTTTATGCGAACCATAGGCATCAACGATACCGTCTATACAAGAGGTGATCTCATCGATAAATTCGCTGTTGGAATACTCTTCAACTATCTGATATTTCTCATGAGCCTCAAGCACAGAATTAAAATCACCGCTTAAGAGGATCTCTCTCATTCCGGACAAATATTCAACTATTTCAAGAGGGATCTTCTCAGGCTCAAAATAAGCATTTCCCCCTGCCTGTCCGTCGAAATACATTACTTCGTTCTTTGAATCGCGGAGCTCGCGCTTCTCAAGGCTTTCGGTGCACTTTTCGAGATAATCAGGCAGGCTTCGCAAAGTCTTATAGATGCCTGTGACGATTCCCGTAAGCGACATATCATTTCTGCCGTCGCCGAAACGCCTCGTAAACCTTATAAACGGGTCATCTTCAGATTGGCAGGCTTTATACAATTCCCTTATCGCAGCCTCCACTGAAGACTGGAGGAGGATATCCTGCTCACTGTCACTTATTATCCTGCATGAAGGATCCGTAAACTCAGCCATCGGACCGTCTTCAATGAGATATCCCTTCTCTTTGATCACACGGGAACAGAAACCGTGCATCGTCTGAATATATGCATTCGGCAGAAGATCGATCTGCGACGACAGACGTTCAGCCAATTCCTTATCGCCGGAACTGACCGCACTGTTCCTCAAATCCCTTAACCTGTCTTCGATCTTATCCGCCATGTGGGCAGCAGCATCTTCCGTGAAAGTAACAACAAGCATCTTATCGACTGAAAGAGTTCCCTTCACCACTTCATCGCCTATCCTTGCGGTGAGAACGGTAGTCTTACCGGATCCTGCAGACGCGGAAACGAGATTGTTATTGATACCTGCATCAATGATCATTTGCTGTTCATCAGAAAATCTCATGACTCCGCCTCCTTTCCTTCAATGCTGCCGTTCGTTTTCTCAAGGATATCCTTCATGGCCAGGATCGTGCGCTTATCGCTTCTCCTCATCGATGTATCCGCGCCGATCGCTTTGGTGACATCATCATAACCGTAGTCTTTCCTGTCTTTCCCGCTCTTTGTGGGAGTCAGGGCTTTCTCACAGTTTTTGACTATGGTTTCATATTCGCTCTTGCTTCCGGTATTAAGCTGCCCACGGCTCTTCGGATGCGAAGGATCATTGCCGCAAAAGCCTCTGAAGGGACACGAACCGCAGGACTTGAGATTCGGTATTGCAGTAACTGAATCTGCTTTTCCTCCGCTTATCTGGTCAACGCTTTCCCTGATTATGTATTTGGAATAATCGACAGCTATCTTCATCGCTTCTTCGTTATATCCGGCAAGCTTGGGCTCGCACACCAGCGGACTGTTGTCGGCATTGGCCTTAAGACCTACAAGCACATAGCCGTAATCATCAATTACAGCTGTCTTTCCTTCACTTGTATTCTTATCAAGGACCGCTCCCGAATAGACCGGAAGCTGGATCTGGATACCATTCAAAAGTTCAGATGTATCAACGTTCTTATCGCCGCTCTTATAGTCAATAGTCCTGATATGGACCTTACCGCTTTCATCGGTCTTTACGTCATATCTGTCGATATATCCTTTGAAGTTCAGGTCTATTCCCTCATAAGGAATATCCAAAACAAGATTATCCTTTCCAATTGCTTCCTCGATTCCTTCAGGAACAAAACCGGTATTGACCGAATCAGAAAGGATGTCCCTGAACATCTTGCTGAACATCCTGCGTAGCTTCGCATATGTATCCATCTCAAAGGCCTTGTCCACAGGATTACCGTCTGCATCAACAGAACCATAATCAGACCTGACCTTTGCTGAAGCTTTAAGGCACCTGTCTGCAAATGCTTCGTATTTTTCCTTATTTTCGAGCAGGTCGTTTGCAAGCTCCTTAAACTTGGCAGGATCTTTCCCGCTGTCATCACGCAGGGTCCTGTAAGCCTCTTCAAACATGCCATGGATAAGGCTTCCGAACAAATTCGGTCTTATCTCGGTGTTGTCTTCCCTCTCGTCGATCCTGAGAGTTCGCTTCATCATGTATTGGAAAGCGCACTGTCTGAAGCTTTCGATCGAAGAAACGCTCGCAAAAATGGCTTTGGTCCTGCCTCCGCCGGGCTTTTTCACTGTAAGAAGCCTGGACATGATATCCTGCGGTATCCTTGCATTCTCGCAATCATGCCTGAACTTAACAGGCTGCCCGGATATCGGATTCCTGAACGTGTTTACGATGTGGTATTTATCGCCTGCATATTTCTCCAGGTGCTCGAAAACACGGCTCTTCGGCTTCCCGTACTCATGTACCATGTATATCATGTCCGTAGCAGCGCCAAGATCAAGGCAGGCCGTGACGAATTCCTCACGCATCCTGCTCTCAGCCTTGTCGGGAAGATTAATATTCTCGTGAGATGATGACAGGTCCTTAAGTTCCTTGCTGCTCAAAAGGCCTTCCCTCATCCTCGAATAAGGGAAATTATCCTTCTGTGCACCTACGATAAACAGCACTTTGCACGGTGTAACGAAAGCATGTTCAGGCGTCGTTATCTCAATGGAGTCGACCTTCAGCGGGATCGTGCCCTCAGTGCGGTTCCTCATGTCAGTCCTGATCATCGAAGCGAAATCTTTCTGCTCGATCTCGCACTCATTCAACGGGTGCCTGCAGCTCATCAGAAGATTTACAAGCTCGTCATAACCCCTTACAAGCGCTACTGCCGAAGAGCTGTCTCCCCTGCTGATGAATTCATCTCTCAAAAGTTCGATATAACCGTGCACTTCATTAAGGAAATCAAGGCACTTTTCCGCTTTGCCGGATAATTTCCTCTCACTTCTGACCGCTTCACAGGAAGCCTTGAGCGACATCAGCTTACCCTTAATGACGTATTCATAAAAGAATCTGCCGGCCTCTTCAAAGCCTTCCTCTCGACCGGGCACAGTACCCTTCTTGATCCATATCCTGTATTTGCCTTCAGGATCTATATACGCATTCTCATCAAAAAGTCTTCCGGCATCCGTGATATTCTTTGCAAAGCAATAGTTCTCAAAACTGTCAGCTATATAAGGCGGCACACAGAGCATGCCCGAACGCATGGCCTTCATGACCAGTTCAAGCTGATAATTTCCCGCCGGAAGTTCGAGCAACACCTGGATCATGTAAGGAACTACAGTGCCGCCCAATGCAATCTTACGGTCAATAAACACATCCAGACCATATATCTCAGCGGTGCTCCTCATTCTGGCGGTGATATCCTCGTTGCAGCACACGATCCTTATATCGCGGTACCTGTAGCCGTGATTCCTTGTAAGATCAATGATCTCGCTGAAGATATATCCTACCCTGTCATCGATACCCGCAAGCTCGGCAAGCCTTACCCTGCCTTCGGCCTGAACCTCAGGCTTAAGATCTGCCGCGAAGCCGTAAACGATATCTTTAATCACACTCCCGCTGTCATCCACAGGAAGTTCTTCGCCCTTCGCGCCCATGCCTTCAAGCATGGCCTTGAATTCCTCTCCGGTCTTATAAACAGATGTATACTGCGTGCCGCTGCCGCCTGTAAGCACATTAAATTCAATGTCGCATCCGAAATCAGACAGGAGCGAGACAAGACGTATCTCCTTCGGCGTAAGCATGCGCGTTGCACCGAAGCCGGTAAAGACGATCTTAGAATTCTTCAAAGAATCAAGGCCGCTCCTTCTGCGCTTATTCCTGCCGTCAGCCATCGCGGCACTGAGCTTATCGCATGCAAGTGCTATGGGCTCTCTTAACAGGTTAAGTCCATGCTCCTCATTCATATCTTCAAGCTTACTCATTATGAGATGAAGATCCTTAAGTTTCTTGAGGAATGACTGTGAGACAGTATTGTTATCAAGGGCTTTTATCGCCTTATCAATATCTTCTATTCCGACACCATATCTGGAGAAATCGCCCAGAAGAGCGATCATCATGTTGATATAGTCTATCCTTGAGACCAGTGTGCCGAATGTCTCAAGCTTCTCCTTATTCTTGACTAGGATGTTGTAGATAGCATTACGGAGCATTATCTCTCCGCCTTCGGCCACATAATTAGTGCCGAGATCGTCGAGGATGTTCCCGGCAAGCTTTCTGAAACTTAAGACATCTCCGGAGACCAGAGCCGAAGCAAGTATAAGAGGCCCTTTTTCCGTATCTATCGTGCCGCTGCCCGAAGATCTGCCTTCCTTAAAAGCAAGCACTTCGCGCTCCACCTGGGCCTTTGCAAACTCAGGTGCGACAAAGATGATCTCCCTGCCCTGCGAACCGGCAACAGCCTCCTCAATAACTTCACGGGAGACCGGCCTGATACAGCTGTATGTCTTAAAACTGATCATCTGCAAACCTCAAAAATCTTTCTGGTTAGATTGTACGATTTAACCTGCTTTTTTCAAAGCGATTAATGGGACAGAAAATATGAGGACATAGGGGGGTTGAATGTAAAACTAAATTAGAGTTTTTCTGAACATTTACCGTTACAAATCCCACATTTAGTTTTACATTCAACCGACGGAAAAATCCTATAAATTTTTTACTCAGCAATTCCCTGTATATACGCAATTCAGGGTCTCTCTTGCGATCCCGGCAAGACCGTAAACGGTACTGACGGGTGTCGGTCCGCGGTCAGTCATGTGGAAGCACGGGAAGAACCTTGATACATGCAGAGGAATGTCTTTGCCTGCCTCATCAGCAACCGACACGATCCAGCGGGACATCTCGCGCATCATGTCAGGGGAATCGTTGAGCCCCGGTACTATGAGGCACGCGATCTCCATGTGTGCTGTTTTCGAGGCCTTGGCAATAAAATCCATGGTCATCTGAAGATCACCGCCCAGGACCTTTCTGTAAATATCAGGATCAAAGCACTTGAGGTCGATATTCATTGCATCGATATAAGGGATGATCTCATCTAAAACAGACAGTTCAGCCGTTCCGTTGGAGACGATTACGTTCTTAAGGCCATTCTCATGGGCGAGCCTGGCGGTATCTCTCACGAACTCATAGCCGATAAGGGGCTCGTTATATGTGAATGCTATGCCGATATTGCCGTTTTTCCTGTATTTCAGGGCAATTGCGACAAGCTCTTCCGGAGTGACGCGTTCAGCCGTATCAGAAAAATCTTTTGCTTCTTCGCCCCATGAGATTTCGCTGTTCTGGCAGAATGGACAACGGAGATTGCAGCCGTAGCTTCCGACCGAGAGGATCTTTGAACCCGGAAAGAAATGTCTCAGGGGCTTTTTCTCTACCGGATCTAAAGCAATTGATGTTATGCGGCCGTAGTTTGCAGGCACGACCCTGTCGGAAAGACCGATCCTTGCGCCGCAAAAACCTATGTCTCCCTCACCCAGTTCGCAATGTCTGAAGCACACATGACACCTGGCCATAAAACCCTCCGGAATCTATATGTGGCGGACCACTTCAAACCTCTGAAGATAATACTCCTCGTCAGGTTTAATGCCGCCTTTCCTCATAGCGACAGACACCTGATAATCCACGGTATCGACGCCGTCAAGATCAGGCAGCAAAAGGCCTCTTCTGCCGTCTTTTGTCGAGACAATGACACCATATTTCTTAACGTCAAGCTGATCTTTGGAATCAATATGTTCAGGGTCGCTCAAGACATCGACATTGATGTCGAGCATCGGGAGTTCATCCACGGTTATAGGGTCAAATCGGGGGTCTCTTGAAGATGCGCTTATTGCGTTCACAGCGATCTCTTCAGCAAGATTCTTTCTGGTCGGAAGGATCGTGCCGATGCAGCCGCGAAGCCTTCCGTGTTCATGAATGGAAACAAATGCGCCCGCGCGCCTGTTCAGAAGTTCATCCGGAATTTCATCATCGCCTGCAAGATCCTTCAGATCCTTTGGAATGCTTAAGCCTCTGCGGTATTTGACAAACATATCCACAGAGAGCCTTGCAAGGCGGACATAAAGGTCAGAAGCAGCCCTCTTATCGGATAATTCCTTCTCTTCCTTCTTAAGATATGCAGTAAGAAATCCTCTTTCCGGAGCTTCACCTTCCTCCGGATAGAACGTGACTATTCCGTATCCTACACCGGTCGTATCCTCATGCGAGATCACTTCAGTCCTGACATTTCTGCTGTCCCACGCGCCCGCCATAATCACAAACGAACGGTGACCGCATTCAGCCGCCTTGTCGCAGAAATCCTCACTGAAATCAAAGAGCTCCCCGAATGCGCCGCGCCCCATAACGTCCATGATGCGCTCATCGTATTGGGGACCTTCTTTTGCAAAACCATAGGGACCATAATCCTGAAGCTTATGCGACAGGTCGCCGCTTGCAACAAATACAACCTTGCGGCCCAATGCTTCAACAGCTTCTTCAATGATCATGCCAAGCCTGTAGTGCTCGGTCAAAGGCAGGCCCGAAAGACCTATCCTCACTATCTTTCCGCCCTTATACTTATTGCGGATAAACCAGAGCGGAACCATCGTTCCGTGATCGAGCTTACTGTCTTCCTCACCCAGTATTCCGCACGGAAAGTTTTCCTTATGAGCGATCTCAGAGATCTTATCAACAAGGTCCTCATCGTATTCCTCATTGAACTTCACATCAGGAGCGCCAAACTTCGCAAACGAACCCTTGGCGCTCTTTCCGGGAGATATATGGAAATAATCCGAGTACATTGTCTGGTGAGGACTTGTGATAACTATCGTATCAGGACAAAGTGCAGCGATCTCATCAGCGACTTTCTCATAAGAACTGATGGTCTTTAAGACCTGTTTCTCCCCGCCCTTGCCGACCTTCGGCACGATAAGAGGCGGATGCGGAACCATAAACGAAGCCAGTATTGACATAAAGTTACCCCGTGAATAATTTTCGCTCAAAAACCTACAGCAAAATTATAACAGATAACTTGAAATGCGCCTTATTTATTGAGCCTTCTCATGCACCTCATCGCATTAAGGACGGCGATTATAAGTACGCCCACATCACCGAATACCGCAAACCACATATTGGCGATTCCCAAAGCTCCGAGAATAAGTATTACTGCCTTTACTCCGAGCGCGAAAATTATATTCTCCCAGACGATCCTCATCGTCTTTCTTGCGATCTTTATTGCGTCAGCGATCTTCGACGGCTTGTCATCCATGAGCACGACGTCAGCAGACTCAATGGCAGCGTCAGAACCCATTGCACCCATTGCGATACCGCAGTCGGCACGCATCAGAACGGGCGCATCGTTTATACCGTCACCCACAAAGGCCAGTCTTCCCTTACCGTCTGCCAGCATTTCCTCGACTTTGGATACCTTACCGGCAGGCAGGAGTTCAGCAAAGAAACCCGTCAGACCGAGCTTATTGGCAACATTTTCGGCAACGCTCTTCTTGTCGCCCGTAAGCATTACAAGACGCTTAACGCCTGCATTCTTAAGGCTTCTCATAGCCTCTTCCGAATCTTCCTTGATCTGGTCGTTGATGATGATGTGGCCGAGATAATCGACAACACCCGCATCTTCCCTTGCAACATGGATTATCGTTCCGGTAAGATGGCAGTCGTGCCATTTCGCGCCGCACATATCCATAAGCTGGCCGTTGCCGCAATAGTATGTCTTGCCGTCAACAACGGCTTTAACGCCCTTGCCTGCGATCTCATTTACTTCACCTATCAGAGACTTGTCGATATGTCCCTCATGTGCTCTTACGATGGACTGCGCAACCGGATGGCTCGAGAAACTCTCGCAGCATGCTGCGATATCCTTGAGTTCAGCTACACTAATAAGGTTCGGATGTACGTCATCGACCTCGAAAACACCCTTTGTAAGTGTTCCGGTCTTATCGAAGACAACAGTATCGATCTTGGACAGGACTTCCATATAGCCGGCACCCTTTATGAGGATACCGTCCTTGGACGCACCGCCTATGCCGCCGAAGAACGACAGCGGAACGGATACCACAAGTGCACACGGGCAGGAAACGACCAGGAATACGCAGGCTCTTGTAAGCCATTCCTTCCAGATCTCCCAGCTTCCGATACCAAGGAACAAAGGCGGAATAATGCCTAAGACCAGCGCTGCGATTACGACCGCAGGAGTATAATATCTTGCAAACTTCGTGATAAAGTTCTCGACCTTTGCTTTCTTGTCCGATGCATTTTCGACGAGCTCAAGGATCTTGGAAACAGTGCTCTGTCCGAAAGTCGAAGTTGTCCTGATCTTGATTACACCGGTCAGATTCAAAGTGCCGGAGATGACATTATCACTGTAGCCCTTGTCCACAGGAGCGGATTCACCCGTCAAAGCCGCCTGGTTAACGGTGCTTGCACCTTCAACGATGACGCCGTCCAAAGGTATCTTCTCGCCGGGCTTAACGATGATGATCTCGCCGACTTCAACTTCATCAGGCGATACTTCGATCTCCCGGTCTTCCCTTATGACTGTCGCACTGTCAGGCCTTATATCCATCAATTTGGCAATGGATTTGCGCGATCTTCCGACAGCGATGCTCTGGAACAGCTCTCCGACCTGGTAAAAGAGCATTACAAAAGATGCTTCCGGGTATTCTCCCGTTACGAATGCTCCCACGGTCGCTACCGTCATGAGGAACTTCTCATCAAAGATCTGGCCGTGGATAAGGTTGATAAATGCAGTCTTGAGGACATCATATCCCGCGATTGCATAAGGAACCGCGTAAAGGATAAGCTCCGCCCACCAGGGCACCTCAACAAAATGAAGCGTTACAGCGATCACAGCCAGCAAAACCACTGCGATGATTATCCTTGTGAGCATCTTCTTCTGTTTTTTGGTCAACTTATACTTCATAACAATGTCTCTTACAACCGGTCCGGGATTCGTTCCGGATATCCTTTTTTTATTTTTCCGGTAAAAGTTCCGGCTACTGCCGGAAAAAATACCGGAATTATTACCTTTTTCTGCTGTTTTTCCGGTAAAAGTTCCGGCTATAGCCGGAAAAAATACCGGAACTTTTTCATTATTGACCGGAACTATTCAGCTATCCTTCATTAAAAAGCCGCAGCACTCATAACTGCGGCTATGGCTCAGAGCAATACCGTGCAGTCAGGCTCAACCTTGGCGATAGTCTTGACTGCCTGCTTTAAGATCTTGTCGAAATCAGCGTCATCAGCCTCCAGCGTCATCTTCTGCTTGATGAAGCTTACTTCACATCCCTTAACTCCGGGGATCTTGAGGACAGCTTCCTGCATCTTCATGGCGCAGTTAGCGCAGTCGAGATCTTCAAGTTCAAATGTCTTTTTCATATGTATAACTCCTTATTTATTAATTACTCTGTTAAATGGTCATATCCCTGAGCAATAATGGACTTAACGTGATCATCGGATAAACGGTAGTAGATGGTCTTGCCTTCCCTTCTTGAAGCAACAAGGTTTGCAGCCTTCAATACCTTTAACTGGTGTGAGATTGCCGACTGGGTCATGTTCAGGAGTTCAGCTATCGCGCATACGCACATCTCGTCTTCATGAAGTGCATACATTATCTTGATCCTTGTGGTATCACCGAAGATCTTAAAAAGGTCTCCCAGGTCCTGTAACACCTCATCTGCGGGCATATCAGCCTTAACATGATTCAATATTGCTTCGTGATTGTGAGGCATTTTGAGGCTCCTTTCCGTTCATCATATGAACACTTGCTCATATGTTCATTTGTTCATTATACTATCACACCCCTCAAACGCTGTCAACAACAGGCATTGATGTCTAAAAATCCCTATTTTCATGGGGTTTTTGCAACTTTTTCCGCTAAAAACCCTCAAATTCCCTTGTTTTTAATGTCAAAGAACTTTATAATATCGACATTGTGAAGGTCGAAAGGCCCTTACAACATACACTTTATAACCCATATTAGGGAGGAATTAATAATGAACAGAACAGAATTAGTTGATGCAATCGCTGTTAAGGCTGACATCTCCAAGAAGGATGCTGATGCTGCAGTTAAGGCTTTCATCGAAGTAGTTTCTGATGAGCTCCAGAACAAGGGCAAGGTTCAGCTCGTTGGTTTCGGTACATTCGAGACATCTGAGAGAGCTGCAAGAACAGGCCGTAACCCTCAGACAGGCGCTGCTACAAAGATCAAGGCTTGCACAGCTCCTAAGTTCAAGGCTGGTAAGGCACTCAAGGATAAGGTTAACACAAAGCCTTCTAAGAAGTGCAAGAAGTAATCTGATATCAACTGATTATGCTAATAGAAGAGGTTGTCTTGGAATAGGACAACCTCTTTTACTTTGCTCGAAAATATGAACCGCAGATCCGCCCTGAACGGCAGCATTTACCTGCCCGCAAAGAAAGCTATGTAATCCGGCAGATACGTGTGTACGAACAACAGCAATGCAAATGAGAAGAACACCCACATCTCAGGGCTGTGCGTTATGCTTCTCAAAAGAACTTTTCTCGGGAGCTCCCCTACCATCGGCAAAAGCTTGAACTTCTTGCGCTTTACGATGAGCATTACAAAGCCTGCGATCTGGAATCCCGCAAGTATGATGAGCCAGAGAAATGTCAGGAGCAGCACAGGAAGAAGTTGTTGCAATGCTTCACCGGTAAAGAAATTCTCGTCTATCGACCCTGTCTCAAGATCAAGTCCCAGCTTCTCCAGAAGCTTTGAAAGCAGCTGTGTCGTTACGGTAGTTGTGACAAGATTCATGCTGCAGTGCATGATCATCGTATATATGATGTTTCCCGTACGGATATAAACAAATGCAAACATCACGCCGATAAAGAACGCGAAGAAGAACTGCTGGAAATTGCCGTGCCACAAGCCGAACATTATGCCCGACAGTGCGCAGCTGATAAACTCGCCGTGGCGTATGGTCCTGTCGATCATGAATTTTCTGAACAGCAATTCCTCGAAGATCGCAGGAAGGATTCCGACCGTAATGACCATGATGTACTGGTTGGATCCCATGAGGAGTTCCTGAAGCTCTCCTATACTCTGCTCTTCCTGGCCGATCGTTCCGATCGCTGTAAGCAGCGAATGGATGGGCAGACCCATCAGTGAACCGACCTGCGAGAGGCCGTACATCATCATTATCAATAAAAGAAGATGGCCGAACTTAAGCTTTCTCTTCTCGATCCTGTATCTGGGAACTTTTCGAAGTGCGATAAAAAGAACAACGGTGCCGACCACACAGACATTGAAAGCATTCATAAGAAGATAGATCGTATAGTAATGGCCGACGAAGAAGTTGTAGCAGAACAGCAGCATCATCGCCACTGCGATCCTCATTCCGAATACGAAGAACCACCCGAAGATCGAATACTTGATGCCTATTGCGGCAAGCATGTCATTAACGGTGTCCGTGCTGTTGTAGTAGCGCGAAAGGACTATAAGGATCGCAAGGAAAGGAATTGCCAGCGCAGCGGTGAAAAAGATCCAGTTAACCAGTTCCTGGCTTCCGTACATCATCTGTCTCGCATCGATATAACTGAGCAGGAATGCCGAGAGCGTTATCAACACTATCGACGTTACGACCAGTCCTTTGCGCAGAGTTTTGTTTTCCATATTATCCTCCCTTATTCCACCGGAGATACAAATCTATGTAATTATACTCAAATCTACATGAGTTTTCCTCACTGCATCGATAATTTTCGATAATGGAAATTGTATTCTTTTTTGGCAAAAAGCGTGTATACTGTCTTAATTATCTTTATGAAAAGAGGGAAAATTCTATGTCAGATTCCAAAGTATTCAGGATATTCGTAGTAAATCCTGGCAGCACGTCAACCAAAGTCGAGTTTTTCGAGAACGAGAAAAGCGTACTCGAAGGCAATGTATTCCACGATTCAGCGATTCTAAAGAATTTTCCCACGATTAACGATCAGCTGGATTACCGTATGGAATACGTAAAGAAATGGCTAAAAGAAAACAATATCGATCTGACCGGTGTTGATGCCATCGTCGGAAGAGGCGGCGCATGCTACCCCATCGAAGGCGGCACATATGAAGTAGACGACAGGCTCGTAAACGATATCAGAGAAGCAAAGGGCGGCGTTTATCACTCCAGCATGCTGGGTGTCCAGATGGCTAAGCAGCTTCACGACGAGTTCGGCGGACGACTTCTCATGGTTGACCCCATCGTTGTTGACGAGTATCAGGACGTTGCAAGGATCACAGGCGTAAAGGGCATTTACAGAACATCTGCAACACATGCTCTCAACCTCCGAGCAACAGCTCACAAGTACGCAAAAAGCGTAGGCAAAAAATATAATGAGATGAATCTTATCGTATGCCACATCGACGGCGGCATCACCATCACAGCTCACCATCATGGCAGAATGATCGATGCAAATGACGGCAGCGGCGGTGACGGCCCGATGACTCCTACAAGAATGGGTACAATGGCTATCACGGATGTCCTTACAAAGTTATATGACAGACCGAAGGATGAGATCAGGAGCCTCTGCATGGCAACAGGCGGCCTCTCATCATGGTTCGGCACTTCAAATTCCGATACCATCCACGATCTCGTTGAATCAGGCGACGCTAAGGCTACTCTCATCTGGAACGCAATGATCTACCAGATCACAAAGTGGATCGGATCCATGGCATGCGTTCTGCACGGCGAGGTTGACGGCATCGTTCTTACAGGCGGACTCATGCGTTTTCAGGACGTTTTTGACGGCATCAAGGAAGCATGCGGATGGATCGCACCTGTAGCATCCTATCCCGGTGAGCTCGAGCATGAGGCTATGAGAGCTGCGGCGCTCAGAGTATTAAGAGGCGAAGAACAGGCTAAGACATATCCCGGCAAGCCGAGATTTGAAGGCTTCGATTATCTTTGATGGGGTCTGACCCCCTCAAAAAAATTTTTAATTTAGGAGAATACACTATGAGTTTTATAGAGACGATCAAGCAGAGAGCAAGAAGTGACGTTAAGACTATCGTTCTTCCCGAATCAGAGGACGACAGAACGATACTCGCAGCAGCTAAGGTATTAGCCGAGGGAACAGCAGCTCCCATCATCATCGGTACCGAAGAGGAAGTCATGGGAGCGGCAGCAAGACTTAACGCTGACCTTACAGGCGTACAGATACTTGATCACACCAAGTCCACAGAGATCGATAAGTATGCAACACTCCTCGCAGAGATCAGAGCCAAGAAAGGCATGACCTTTGATATGGCAAAAGAGCTCATCGCGAACGATAAGCTTACATTCGGAATCATGATGGTAAAGTCAGGCGACGCTGACGGTCTTGTATCAGGTGCATGCCACACATCAGCAGATATGTTAAGACCCGCTCTCCAGATCATTAAGACTGCTCCTGAGAGAAAGATCGCATCGATCGCATTCATGTTCGATATTCCCGACAAGTCCATCGGTGAAGACGGAATCATCCTCTGCGCTGACTGTGCTCTGATGCAGGATCCGAATCCTGAGGAATTAGCTGAGATCGGCGCTGAATCCGCTGCTTCTTTTGAAGCTCTCATCGGCAAGAAGGCAAAGGTCGCATTCCTCTGCCACTCAACAAAGGGTTCAGCAAACCACCCCTTCGTTGATAAGGTTGTTGAGGCTGTTAAGATCGCTAAGGAAAAGTATCCTGATGTCCTCCTGGACGGCGAGTTGCAGCTCGACGCAGCTATCATTCCTGAGATCGGCGCTTCCAAAGCTCCCGGCTCACCCGTTGCAGGTCAGGCAAACGTCCTCATCTTCCCTAACCTCGAAGCCGGAAACATCGGATATAAGCTCATCCAGAGGATCGGCAAGGCCGAAGCATACAGCTTCCTCCAGGGCCTCGCAGCACCTGTAAATGACCTTTCGAGAGGATGCAGCGTAGATGAGCTAGCAGGCGTTATCTGCATCACCGCAGTACAGGCTCAGCAGATGGCTTGATGGGGTCAGACCCCATCAAAGAAACTTAAAGAAACTCAATTATTTGTCAATTATTCTATCAAGATATGCTTGACATTAGAATATCAAGTTAATAAAATTCGTATATACGGATTGATTCGAAACATTTCGATATTTTGCACGTTCCGGGAGGATGACATACATGATGATCAGCGACAGGATTTTCGCGAAGCTTCAGGAATACAACATGTCTCAAAAAGAATTCTCAGAAAGAACCGGAATACCGCAATCGACTATCAGTGATTGGAGAAAGAAACGGACGAATCCTACTGCAGAAAAAATACTGATTATATGCAAGGTCCTGAATGTCTCACTTGAGTGGTTACTTTCCGGTGTAGAACAGACAGGAAAAAAGGAGGATCTTCAGAGTTGGTATGCAGTTGATTCTGATAGTGATGCCGGAAGATTAGTAAGCACATTTAATTCTTTAGACTCAAGCATGCAAGAAAGGCTGCTGGGTTATGCTGAGGCGATAAAACAAATTGCTGATAAGCAATAATTTAATTTGCGCAATTAATCCGCATTTACGGATTTTTAGAGAGGTATTCTTATGGCAAGAAAGAAAAGAATCTGGTATCCGGGAGCCACTTACCATGTAATGAACAGAGGAAACAGACGAACACCTATTTTCGCTGATCATGAAGACTATCTTGCATTTCTCAAATACATACAGGCAGTTCAGAAAAAGTACCCGTTTAAGATTCACAGCATATGTCTTATGAACAACCACTATCATATGTCGATCGAAACCATCTCCGATGACCTAGGAAAGATCATTCAGAGCATTTCGGGTGTGTATGCCGGATATTATAATCACAGACATAATCTGACAGGACATCTGTTTCAAGGAAGATATACTGCCTGTCTGATCAATGACGAGCGGTATTTTCTTGAAGTCAGCAGATACATTCATCTAAATCCGGTCAAGGCAAATCTGGTTCGGTCACCGGAGGATTATTTATACAGCAGTTACAGGCTGTTTGATAAGAAGCCTAACAGATTTGATAAAACTGAAATGACGATCGATCACATAATGAGAACTATGATATGCACTGACAGAATACTCGGTTCATTTGAGAATGATCCTGATCAATACACAGCTTTTGTGCTGGACAAACTATCGCATACCGAAGAGGAAACGGCGATTCAAAACGATATTAATGAAGATTGCTTTGGGCTTCCCGCGTAATTTTGTATAATATTTTTGATGGGGTCAGACCCCATCAAAGGAGCGGATTATGTGGAACGGACTTAAGATATCTGAAGTGTTTTTCGAAGAGTATGGTCTTCCGATGCTTGAGAGAGAATTTCCCGGATACAAGGATCAGATCGCAGCGGGCCTTGCCGGCCAGACATCAGAGTGTTTCGGCTACGATGACTACATCTCAAGAGATCACGACTACGCGCCGGGGTTTTGTCTGTGGCTTCCCGAAGAACTAAAGAAAAAGATCGGCGATGATCTCCAGAAAGCTTATGAAAATCTTCCTGTTCAGGAATTCATATTAAATCACAGAAGCGATGTCGGAATGGCTGAGCCGTCACCCGTAATGACCGGCGCAAGACGCCACAGAGTAGGCGTGCACAGCATCGAGGAATTCTATTATGAACATACCGGAATGACTCATGCTCCGGTAACAACGCAAGACTGGCTTGCAACACCGCAGATGCATTTAGCCGAAGCGGTCAACGGAAGGGTTTTCCGTGACCCTTCGGGTGAGTTTTCTGCTATTCGCAGTGTTTGGGAAGGATATTATCCTGAAGATATAAAAAAGAAGAAAGTCGCTGCAGACCTTGCCATGGCGGGTAAAACCGGGCAATTTAATTATGTTCGCTCTATTAAGCGCGGTGATATCGGGGCCGCATATTATTGTGCAACAGAATTCATATATAAGGTCTCTGCACTTTTGTTCCTTATTAACGGTCGATATATGCCATATTACAAATGGCGTTTCAGAGCGATGAAGGAGCTTACCACCTTGAACTGTGTCGTAGAACCGCTTATTGAGCTATCTCAAATGAGCGAAGGAGAGAGTGCAAGTAAGATCGGTCTTATAGAAGAGATAAGCGGTCTGATTATCAAGGAACTGGTTAATCGCGGTTGGTCTTCGGGCTACAGCGACTATCTTCTCGACAATGCAAAACTCGTTATGAAGACCATAAGTGATACGGAGATTGCATCTTGGAATATTTTCGTCGGTGAAGATTGAACTTGACCTTTAGTCGATTCTGTCAGGCAGTACTACCGCCACATATCCTGATTCATCAACTGAAGATTCTATCTTTGGTTTATCGGAATTCATGCTATACACGGAAGAACTATTCTCTACCTGATTCCAACGTGCGAACACGATTATGAAAACCATCGCGATTGCGAGCAGGAAGCCCGCAATCACTACGAATCCGCTCCCCATATTTGCGGCATATCCTTTTACTTTCATAGCTAAATCCGGAAACATGTTTTTTCCTCCTTTGCTTAACTTTCTGAGTGTATTATTGCAAAGGGAAAAATCAAAAAAGTACTAAATCGGCATCAAAACGGCATCAATTGAAAAATTTTAAGTAGTTTCAATGGTAGTTCCGTCAAGAGACACAGTTACAGTAACTTCAAATGTATAATTCTTTTCATCTCTGAAGACCAGCCTGTATTTGCTGTCATAACCTTCCCAGTCATCAACCGCAAAATGGTTAACCAGCTTCGCACTGATCTGACCGGAATAATGTTTGTAGAGCGCATTACAGAATTTCTCGGTTACACCTTTTTCGGGCGCTTCGAAATCATAGAATCCGGTGACCAGATCAGCCCAGTCACACAGGCCGCCGTAGAATCCGCATTTAAGTATTGCACCGCTCTTATCGTCCACAAAACACTGGAAGCTCCAACCGCTGGGCAGCATACACTCCACCACCCAGATAACGATGGTTCCTCTGTTGTTTGACAGATTGATAAGCCACGGTTCCGCGAAAAAATCATTTTCGAGATCGTATCTTAATCCGGTGAAATCAGCCAGGAAATCGCTGACGATCCTTTTTACATCTTTTTCCTGGATATATATTCCCTTATCGATTCTGATATTTTCATCTATATAAAAATCATAATTAACGATACTTATCTTTTGATTGATAAGCAGGTCATCCCTGTAATTGAGATTGATCTTCTGGATCTCCAATTCCTCAGTCTTTCCTTCATTGATACTGTCATAGAAATTAAACGAAGCCAAAGGCAGGAACCAGCCGAGCGCAACCGCCATAAGGAAAAAGACCGCAACAATTACCATTCTGAACTTTTTCATGCTTCGGTCTCCTTAAGAACGACAGTGACACAGGTTCCGTTTCCTTCTCTCGAAGCAAACGATATCGTTCCTTTATGAATATCGATGATCTCCTTACAAAGAGCAAGTCCGAGACCTACGCCGCCCTGAGCTCTCGAACGCGATTTGTCAACACGGTAGAAAGCTTCGGTAATGTGCTTGATCGCCTCTTCCGGCATGCCTCTTCCGTTATCGAAAACACGGATCCTGTAATAGCCCTTAACGCGCTCACCAAGGATCAGTATGTTGCCTCCGTTATCAAGAGCCTTTCTCGCATTATCCAAAAGGTTGTTGAGCACCGAACGGAAGAGATCCGGTTCTGTCAAACAATATCCGGGCGCGCAGCGGCACTGAAGCGAAATATTATTCTTCCTGTATACCGGCTGAAGATGCATCGTAAGATTTTCGATGATGCTCTTCATGTCAGTAGGCACAAGATTGATATCCTCCTTTTTCATCATGAGGAGATCCAGAAGTTTAAAGGACAAAGATTCAAGTCGCTTGCCTTCGGAGAAGATGTAGTTTGCAGCCTCCTGCGCTTCCTCACCCGACAGGGACTGGCTTCTCAAAAGGTCGGCATATCCGATAATGGAAGTCATAGGTGTCTTGAGCTCATGCGCAAAGCTTCCCATAAACTGTTCCTGATGAACCATGGACATCCTCAACTCGTTTATGTTCTCTGACAGTCTGTCGGCCATGTTATCGAAGTCCGATCCGAGCTGCCCGATCTCATCACTTGTCTTGGAGTTGACCCTTGCATCGAGCTGCCCCAACGCCAAAGCTCTCGCGGTCCTTGAGACCTTTGCAAGCGGCTTGGTCATGAGATAGGTGGTGATCCACGCAGCAAATCCTCCCGCAATGATCAGAACGATAAAAACCCGGTGGTAAGTGTTGACCTGCGCATCTCTTGCCTGATAGATCGGCGAAATATCGTATAGCACCACAAGTTCCAAAGGCTTGCCGTTAGTAGTAACCAGGCCCTTTATCTGATAAAGATGCCTTGTGTCTCTCGAAAAAAGAACCGATTCAAATTCAACATTGCTGTCAATGTCAGCAACCGTCTCACCGTTTGCATAAAGGACCTTATCGCCTCTTGAAAGCTTCATGCCGATAAGACTGTCAACAACATTAAGTCTGTTAAGAGCATTACTTATGCTCGAGAAATCCTGCTGGATGTCGACAGCGTTAACGAGCTGAACAGTCTGTAGGATCATCTCATAAGATTCCCGTGCACTGTTCTCAACCTGATATAAACTGCTCGTAAAATTCTGCCTGATAAGAAGAACTCCTCCCACGCCATAACTCAACGTGAGAAGCCATACCATAACGAGGAGCATCTTCTGCCTGAACCGCATTATTATGCCTCCAGTCTGTAACCGACCTTAGGCACGGAGTGGATGACATCATCCCATCCGAGTTTTTTACGCAGTCTCTGAACGTGAAGATCAACTGTCTTGCTTCCGTAAGGGAAAGGCTCATTCCAGACACGCTCATAGATAGTCTCTCTGTACATCGCAATTCCCGGATTTCTCGCGAAAAGAAGAAGCAGTTCATACTCCTTCGGCGTCAGCGCGATCTGGTATCCGTTCTTGTATACGATCATAGCCTTCGTATCGATTACGAGACCTGCGATATTGATTTCAGTATCAGTCTTGTTATAACGGCGCAAAACAACATTTACTCTTGCGAGCAATTCAATGATCTCAAACGGCTTCGGAAGATAATCCTCTGCACCGAGTTCAAGTCCTCTTACCCTGTCCTCGACCATATTCTTGGCCGTTAAGAATATGACCGGAACCTTCATCGGACGTATATATTGCATCAATGAGAAACCGTCGATCTTCGGGATCATTACGTCAAGCAAGATCAGATCGTACGGATTGTTCCTGATAAGATCGAAAGCCTCTTCACCGTCATACGCGCATGTGCATGAATAACCGGCCTTTGTAAGGCTCATCCTGATCAGGTTAGATATAGGTTTTTCGTCTTCTACTATTAGAATGTGTATCATTAGCCCCACCTCTTCAGATACAATTATACATTTAAGAGCGGAATTACGGTATTAATTATTTTTGTTCTTCACGATGCCGCACGTTTTCGTTCATCAGTTTCCCTCAATTAAATTGTTTTGAGCATGCCATGATATAAGATAAATTAATGGGATAAGGGAGGGAATGATATGGCTGTTATTTGCAAAAACTGCGGCAGAACACTTCTCAGGAAAACCTTCTCCTGAAAACCGCATCCGTCGGATCATTCCCAATAATCTGTTTTTACTGATCAGGCTATTCCCGTGACCTTGAAATCCTTGTCTTCGACAGCCTTGGTCAGGACGCCGTCATCAACGTCTTTTTCAAGCGTCACTACTGCTGTGCCCTTATCGTGAGATACTTCGGCAGATACAACGCCGTCTAATGCCTCGAGAGCCTTCTTGACTGTTGCCTCGCAGTGTCCGCACATCATACCTTCAATAGAGATCGTCTTTACCATAGTTGTAGTCTCCTTTGTGTTTATTTTTTCAATTTCATTTTTAATCTCATTAAGTCTGTTCCTGATATCGCTCTTTGCCCTGTCGCGCTCGCTGTTATATGGCTTTACGAGATTTAACCTTAACGCGTTCATGCATACCGTAAAGCTCGACAGGCTCATTGCAGCCGCACCGAACATCGGTGTCATTGTTACGCCCAAAGCCGCATACGCGCCTGCTGCAACCGGTATAAGCGCAACATTGTAGATGAATGCCCAGAACAAGTTCTCGTGGATATTTCTTATCGTTCTTCTGGAAATCCTTATGGCGGCCGCAGCATCTTTCAGGCTTGATTTCATGAGCACAACATCTGCCGCATCGATTGCGATATCTGTTCCTGCTCCTATCGCTATTCCAATATCTGCTGAGGTAAGCGCAGGAGCATCATTTATGCCGTCGCCGACCATTATCACCTTGCCGTATTCCTTAAGCTTTTTGACGATCTTTTCCTTGTCTCCGGGAAGCACGTCAGCAACGGTCATATCAACGCCGGAGAGCTTACCGATGCTGTCTGCGGTCCTTTTGTTATCGCCTGTCAGCATGACCGTATAAAGGCCGAGTTTCTTCAATTCATTTACAGCTTCAGATGAGTCTTCCCTTATCGTATCTGCAACGGCGATAATGCCCATAAGCTTGCCTTCGGATTCAAAGAACAGAGGTGTCTTTCCCTTTGATGCAAGTTCTTTTGCCCTGTCATCGAAAACTGCATCAACAGACTCTATAAACTTGCTGTTTCCGCCTCTTACGTTCTTTCCGTTTACTGTTCCTTCAAGACCGTTTCCTGCATGAACGCGGAAGTTATCCGCATCTTCAAGCGCGACTCCATGCGTTCTGCAGTAATCGGCAACAGCTTTTCCGAGAGGATGCTCGCTCTTATTTTCGAGCGCATAGGCATACTTAAGAAGCTCTGCCTCATTTGTTACGGGAATAATGTCTGTAACCACGGGAACACCGCCCGTGATAGTTCCTGTCTTATCAAGAACTATTATCTCCGCCTTGCCTGTCTGCTCGAGCGAAGTTGAAGTCTTAAAGAGGATCCCGTTCTTTGCAGATACACCGTTGCCGACCATTATCGCAACAGGTGTCGCAAGTCCAAGCGCGCACGGGCAGCTTACAACAAGAACTGAGATAGCTCTTGTAAGTGAATAGCCTGTGCCTGCACCCGTAATGAGCCAGATAACGAATACTATTGCCGCGATAATGAGCACAGCGGGAACGAATATGCCTGATACTTTATCCGCGATCCTCGCGATGGGCGCCTTCGTTGCAGAAGAATCGCTAACCATCTTGATTATCTGCGCGAGAGTCGTATCCTCTCCGACCTTCTCGGCGCGGCATCTGATATAACCTGATCTGTTAATGGTTCCTGCAGACACCATATCTCCGGCTGTCTTATCAACAGGCACCGATTCTCCTGTGAGAGCTGATTCATCAACTGCGCACTCGCCTTCGACGATCATTCCGTCCACAGGGACAGATCCGCCAGGCCTTACTGCATAGATATCTCCGACTGATACTTCATCTACAGGAACCGTTACTTCCTCTCCGTTTCTTATCAGGACAGCTGTCTTGGGACGGAGATTAAGGAGTCCCTTAAGAGCATTCGTGGTACGTCCTTTTGATATGGCTTCTAAGAGTTTTCCGATCGTTATCAGCGTCACGATCATGGCTGCGGACTCGAAATAAAGCTCATCCATCAATGCCATCTGAGCCTCGTGAGAGCCCACAGTTGTCATGTGTAACAATGTTACAAAACTATAAATGAAGGAAACTCCTGATCCCATCGCGACCAGCGTATCCATATTTGTACTCTTATGAATGAGCGCCTTAAATCCGTTCACGAAGAACTTGTTATTGATCACCATCACGATGAAGGACAAGAGCATCTCGATGATGCCTATCCCCACCATATTGTGTTCCAGGAACTCAGGCGCAGGCCATCCCCACATGGATACTCCCATGGAGAAATACATAAGCACCAGCAGGAATATTACAGAACTGATCAGCCTCTTTTTAAGAAGCGGGATCTCCTTATTTCCGAGCTGCTCTTCCATGCTCTCGAAAATCTGTCCCTTGGCTTTCTCCCTGCCTCCTTCAAGCGAAGCGCCATATCCGGCATCTTCCACAGCCTTAATAACAGCCTGAGGATCAGCCGAACCTGAGACGCTCATCGAATTCGTGAGCAGCGATACGCTGCATGAGCTTACGCCTTCAACGCCGTTCACAGCCTTTTCGACATGTGACTGGCAGGCGGCACAGCTCATGCCCGTTACCAGGTACTTATCTGTTCTTACTTCATTGTTTTCCATAAGGAATACGCATTCTAAGGTTGATATTTATTTCATAAGTTTCTGTAAGAGTTCAACCAGCTCTTCAGTCTTCTCTTCCGAACCGTTACGGATATCTTCAGCTACACAGGTCCTTATATGGCTTCCCAGAAGGGTCTTCGAGAAGCTGTTCAGCGAGCACTTCGCAGCGCTTACCTGAGTCAAAACATCGACACAGTACGCATCTTCCTCGACCATCTTCCTGATGCCTCTGATCTGTCCCTCAATACGGTTTAAACGCGTAATGAGATCTTTTATCTCCTCATCAGATCTCACTTTGGTTCTGCAATGCGGGCACTTCTTCTCAGCCATCGTGTCACCTCCGGTCATATACCCCCTAGGGGTATCCTTATCTTGAATAACTATATACCCCCTCGGGGTATACGTCAAGTTTTTCTTGCAAAACCCACCGCGGTAATATATATTTCTCTTGCTTAAAAGAAAGGAATTCAGATGCGCAAGACCAGACCACAGGGAGTCATACTGCTTTTAATCACCGCCATCATCTGGGGATCGTCTTTCGTTGCCCAGTCGATCGGCATGCAGAGCATCGACGCATTTACTTTCACGGGAATCAGAACGGCTTTGGGAATGCTCTTCCTTCTGCCCTTCACGCTCGTGATCAACAAAGGTTTTGACCTAAGCAGGAATATGCTCAAAAAAGGTCTTATCCTTGGCGTCGTTTTCTCATTCGCACAGAACTTCCAGCAGTTCGCTTTTTATTATTCGACATCAGGAAAGATCGCATTCATCACGGCTTTCTATATGTTCTTTGTGCCGCTCTTCTCGGTCATGTTCTTGAAGAAAAAGATCGCCGTACTTACATGGGTATCGATCTTCATCGGCCTTATCGGTCTGTTCCTTCTCTGTATCAATCCCGCTGAACTTACAAATATCAATCTCGGCGATATCCTGGCACTGATCTGCGCGGTCTTTTACGCTGTACAGATAATGCTCATAGATAAGTTCGTTGAAGACGGAAAGACAAGCGGCGTGCAGCTGTCATTCATGCAGTTTCTTGTCGCCGCAGTCCTTTCCATTGCCGCAATGTTTATTTTCGAGAACCCGGTATTATCAGACATAAAAACCGCAGCCCCTTCCCTTCTTTATTCGGGAATAATGAGCTGCGGCATTGCATATACTTTTCAGATATTGGGACAGAAAAAAGCAAGTCCCGTTGTTGCCTCTCTGTTAATGTGTCTCGAGTCAGTCTTCGCAGTTATCACTGCTGCGATCATCCTTCACGAGAGCATGCTGCCCAGAGAGCTGGCAGGGTGCCTCATCATGTTCGGCGCGATCATTCTGTCACAGGTTTCTGAGACTCTTTCTGCAAAGAAGCAGAGTCAGGCGTCGGAAGTATCTTCTTAAGCAAGAGGACCGTACCTACCATAAGAATGATTCCTATGATAAGGGATATTGCCGCATTCTTTACGAAACCGGCAATAAGGTATGTGACGAACGATACCGCTGCACATGTAAGAGCATACGGAAGCTGTGTCGACACGTGAGCAATGTGATTGCACTGCGCACCTGCCGAGCTCATGATCGTTGTATCCGAGATCGGCGAGCAGTGGTCTCCGCATACCGCACCTGCCATACAAGCGGATACGCAGATAATGGCAAGAGTGGCCTTATCAGGATTAGGATCGCTAAGTGAGAACACATTAAGCGTGATCGGGATAAGGATACCGAATGTACCCCATGAAGTACCGGTTGCAAAAGACAGACCGCAGGCAATAAGGAATATTATTGCAGGCAGAATGTAAATAAATGATCCTTCTTTAGCTGTAACAAGTGCCTCAACATATTTATCAGCACCAAGCTTTGACGTCATTGCATTTAATGTCCAGGCAAGCGTAAGGATGATGATCGGAGATACCATTGCCTTGAAGCCTTCCTCAATGCAGGACATGAATTCCTTAAACGACAGAATTCTTCTGATGAGATAGAGCAGCAGGATAAACACAATACCGCCAAATGCTCCGTAAGTAAGACCGACAGGCGCGCTGCTGGCAGCAAATGCTTCTACGAAATCCTTGTCATTCTTACCACCGAAGAATCCGCCGGTATAGATCATGCCGATGACACAGAAGATAATGAGAGCGATTACAGGGAGAACAAGGTCTATTACCTTACCCTTCTTCTGAACACTCTCTTCTTCGTCTTTAACCGGAGGCTTAACCGTAAAAAGGTCGCCGCTCTTCGCATTTATCTCGTGACGCGCCATTGGACCATACTCAAGCTTAAATACGGCCATGAGGACCATCATGAGGATAGTGAGAAGTGCATAGTAATTAAACGGTATCGTCTTTACGAAAAGCAGGATTCCGTTTGTTCCATCGGGAGCATAATCCGATACGGCTGCTGCCCAGGAAGATACAGGCGCGATAATGCAGATAGGAGCTGCAGTAGCGTCTATGAGATACGCGAGCTTTGCTCTGGATATCTTCTGTCTGTCTGTTACAGGTCTCATGACAGAACCAACGGTAAGGCAGTTGAAATAGTCATCGATGAAGATCAAAGCGCCCAAACCGATCGTTGCGATCTGTGCTCCGACTCTGGAATGAACATGGTCTGAAGCCCACTTTCCGAACGCCGCCGAGCCGCCGGCCTTATTCATCAGGGCGACTATTATTCCAAGGAAAACAAGGAATACCAATACGCCTACTTTATCCGGTTCCGTAAGGCAACTAACAATGCCTTTGTCAAATACAGCCGTTAATACATCTACCGGCTGGACATAAACATGAGGCAGAGTTCCCTGAAGTGAGTAAAGCACACCTCCGGCTAAGATACCCACAAAGATCGAACTGTATACCTCTTTTGTGATAAGCGCCAGTATGATTGCCACAAGAGGCGGCACAAGAGCCACAATGGTGCCGTACACGATTGGAACAAATTCTGCTTCCATAAACAAACCTCCGGGAATAGGATAAGTTCATAATAACACTGGGGTTTTGTCCCCTCAAACCGCAAAAGCAATAAAATAAGGTCTTTTATGTCGGCAATCTGCTGATTGTCATCTTTTCGGGCGCGCGAAAAAAAGCTCTATAGTGCCGCTGACTCTCCGCCCGGCGCTCGAAATGAACCTCTCCACAGCCAAGTGCTGATTTTGGACACGCTAATGTTACAAAACGTGTCCAAATGAAGCATCACACAAAAAGAGGCTGCCATATGACAGCCTCTCTTGAAATAAACAATCTTTATAAGTCAGATCAGAACTTGCCTGCCTTAGCAGCTTCCTCAACGGATACTGCTGTGGAAACAGTCATACCAACCATCGGGTTGTTACCTGCACCGATAAGACCCATCATCTCAACGTGAGCAGGAACTGAAGAAGAACCTGCGAACTGAGCGTCAGAGTGCATACGGCCCATAGTATCTGTCATACCATAGGAAGCAGGACCTGCAGCCATGTTATCAGGGTGAAGTGTACGGCCTGTACCACCGCCGGAAGCAACGGAGAAGTACTTCTTGCCTGCCTCGAGGCGCTCCTTCTTGTATGTACCTGCAACAGGGTGCTGGAATCTTGTAGGGTTGGTGGAGTTACCTGTGATGGAGACGTCAACGTTCTCCTTCCAGAGGATAGCAACGCCTTCCTGAACGTCGTCTGCACCATAGCAGTTGACCTTTGCTCTCGGAGAATCAGCGTTCTTTGAGTAGCATGTTCTGGAGAGTTCCTTGAGCTCGCCTGTCTTGTAG